>JAFWQM010000064.1 GCA_017509065.1 Clostridia bacterium | reverse complement strand
GGACACGGCCCGGGAGAGTAGGTCGCCGCCGGATTCCAATAGAGAGGATATAATCCTCTCACATGCCTCAATAGCTCAATGGCAGAGCATTCGGCTGTTAACCGAAGGGTTGTAGGTTCGAGTCCTTCTTGAGGCGCTGAATCCCGTTCTGAAAGGAACGGGGTTTTATCAGTTTTGGAATGGATAGAACACTTTTTAAAATTTCATAAACTACAAAAGTGCTAACGCTATTGAATGTTGTTTAAGAAGAAAGTGAGATAAGTATCAATCATCAGAATAACCTGTGAGTAACAACCGTTAGATTAGCCTAATAGGCGATTGACAGGCGTCCTCATTTATAGTAATATGAAGATGGCGGTTCGGAAAGAATGCGGGTACCGGAACGAAAAGCAAACCTGCGTTTTACAAAGTCATGACTCATTGTTAACTTACGAACCGCAAAAGCGAGGAAAGGAAGGTATTCTCCGTATGAACAAGCATTTGTCTGCGGGCAGAAGAATTTGGGCGCGGCAGTCGTCCGGCACGGGGTTTTATTTGCGTGCCCATTTTTAATCATTCATACAGGAGGAACCTTTTTATGACCAATCGTATCGCTGTGTATGGCGGCAGCTTCAACCCGCCCACAATAGCCCATCTGCGCCTGATGCAGGCGGGTATGGACGCCATTGATGCCTGCGCGGGCATCTTTTCTCCCACCAGTCATGAATACGTTGCTAAGAAAATGCGCAAACTGCATTGCTCCCAGGATGTATTGAGCGAAAGCCTGCGGGTGGAAATGCTGGAGAGCTTCAAGGAACAGGACAGCCGCATCGTCGTCAGCCGGGTGCAGATGCTGCGCGAAGGCATTGGCTTTGACTATGATATGCTGAACGCCATCCAGCAGGACTATCCGGACAGCGAGCTGTACTTCATCGTCGGCAGCGACAAGCTGTATCCGCTTCCCCGTTGGTACCGCGTGAACGATCTGCTGAGCCAATTCCATGTCCTGGTGGCGAAGCGCAGCGCGGACGACATCGAAAAGATCAAGCAGGTCAAGCCGTACTTGGCCGAACACTGGGATGCTTTCACCGTGTTCGACGCTCCCGAGGAAATCAGTGAGATCAGTTCCACACTGTTCCGTGAGCGGCTCCACAGCGGCGACGATTCCGCCCGTGAGCTGGTGACGCCCGCCGTGTGGCAGCTGATCCAGAACGCGGGCCGGGAGACGATGAACAGCATCACCAACTTCCATGAGGAAGGTTACACCTTCCTGAGCAATTTCTACGAAGCGCCTGTGACTTACAGGAACCTCACCTACGGCAGCGCGGAAGCCGCGTTCCAGGCGCAGAAATGCCTGACCGAGGAGGAAAGGCTGCCATTCACCGAAGCCCGTCCCGGAAAAAGCAAGGGCATGGGCAGGCGCGTGAAGCTGCGGCCTGACTGGGAACAGGTAAAGGTTGGCCTGATGGAGGAAATCGTGCGGGCGAAGTTCACCCAGAATCAGGAACTGAAACAGAAACTGCTCTCCACCGGAGAAAAACGCCTGGTTGAAGGCAACACCTGGGGCGACACCTTCTGGGGCGTTGATCTGCGGAGCGGCCGCGGCGAAAACCACTTGGGCGTCATCCTGATGCGGGTTCGCGACGAACTGGCGAAGGAAGAGATGACCTAACATAACCTGCGGACGGAGGGAGAATTATCTTCCTCCGTCCCATTCATTTTGCGTGTTTTTCCCCTTCAGGAAGCAGGAATCCCGTGATGCGGCAAAGAATACAATAAAAGCACACTTCATTTTGGAGGGGATTTTTTATGCTGTCTTTTATCAAGGCGCGGCTGAAAAACGAGAGGCTGGTCGCGTATACGGAAATAGTATTGGGCTGCGTGATCGGCGGCGCCGCTTATCCTTTGTTTCTGGTGCCCAACAACATCGCGCCGGGCGGCCTGACGGGCATTGCCACGATCTTCAATTACTTGTGGGGCTGGCCGGTGGGCGTGACCAGCATCGCGCTGAACCTGCCGCTGTTCGTGATCGGATACAAGGCCATGGGCCGTGTGTTTGCGTTCCGGTCATTGGTTGCAACGCTGCTGTTTTCGGTCTGCATCGACCTGATTCAGGTGCCCCCGCTGACAGACGATATCCTGCTTGGCAGCGTGTACGGCGCGCTGGTGTTGGGCGTGGGGCTTGGGCTCATCATGCGCGGCGGAGCGACCACGGGCGGGTCTGACATGATCGCCCGGATGGTGCATAAGGTATTTCCCGTTGTCACGGTAGGCGCATTTCTGTTCATGGTAGACTGCGCCGTGATCCTCTGCGCCGCGTTCACCATGAGCGCCCGCGCCGCGCTGTACGCTCTCATCTGCATTTTCGTCAGCGCCCGGGCGGTGGACCTGGTGCTGGCGGGCTTTGGCTCTGCAAAAGCGTGCTTTATTATCACAAATCGCGCTGTGGACATTTCTCACCGCATCATGGCCGAGCTTGACCGCGGCGCCACTGTCATCAGCGGCACCGGAGCTTACAGCGGCAAGGAGCGCACGCTGCTTATCAGTGTGGTGTCGCAGCGCGAAGTCATTCCGCTCAAAAAGATCGTGCGGCAAGAGGACGAGAAGGCGTTCATGTTTATCACTGACACCCACGAAACGCTGGGCGAGGGCTTCAACGCCCTGGCGGGAGAATGAACCCCTTGCGCAGATACCGCCCCGGTAGTATAATGGATGGGCCGCACTGACGCGGCAAACCGAAAGAGAGGAAGAAACCCCGATGAAAAAGAGACTGTCATTATCTGCCCTGTTCCTCGCGCTGTTCATTGCGCTGATCGCGGTGGTCAGCACCGTGGACGTGGCGGCCATCGGCCCGGAGGGAACCAAGGTGGGCCTGTCTCATCTGAACCAGGCGGTGCATGAGGCGCTGGGCGAGAATATGGGCTTCCTGTATAACTTCACCAAATACCTGGGCTATGCCGCCATCCTGCTGGCGCTGGGCTTCGCGGCATACGGGGCGGTGCAGCTGATTCAGCGCAGGAGCCTGAAAAAAGTGGATAAGGCCCTCTGGGCGCTGGCCGGGCTGTACGCCGCCGTGGCGCTGCTGTATGTGCTGTTTGAAAAGGTCATCGTGAATTACCGGCCCATGATCATGCCCGGCGATACCGCGCCGGAGGCGTCCTTCCCCTCCACCCACACCATGCTGTTTTTCACCATCCTGGGCAGCGTGGCGATGGTGGCGGGGCGCTACGTGAAAAACCAGAATCTGGCGCTGCTGATCCGCGTGGCGTGCGTGGTGCTCATCATCCTGGGCGTGGCGTTCCGCTTAGGCTCCGGCGTGCACTGGCTCACCGATATTTGCGGCGGCATCCTCATCAGCTCCGCCCTGCTGCTGGCCTTCTCCGCCGTGCTGGATACATGCGATAACAAGTAAACGACACATTCAAAAAACGGCTGCCCTGTCGCTCGGGGCAGCCGTTTTTCAATAACATCACAAATCCTTATGCGTGTAGCTGATCGTTCCGTTGACGGTTTCCTCTACGGTCTGGCCGGAGCCGATCAGTTGATACTTGTAAGTACACAGTCCTTCCACGCCTACAGGGCCGCGGGCGTGAAGCTTGCCGGTGGAGATGCCGACCTCAGCGCCAAAGCCGTAGCGGAAGCCGTCGGCAAAACGGGTGGAGCAGTTTACATACACGCCCGCGCTGTCCACGGCGGAGAGGAAACGCTTCTGCGCCGTTTCGTCCGCCGCAATGATGGCGTCGGTATGGTGAGAACCGTGGCGGTTGATGTGGGCGATGGCTTCTTCAATGGAATCCACGATCTTGATGGACACGATGGCGTTCAGGTATTCTGTGTCCCAGTCCGCTTCCATGGCGGGAGCGCAGGCGATGATTTCCCGCGTCCGCTCGTCGCCGCGCAGTTCCACGCCCTTTGCTTTCAGTTCTTCGGCGCACTTGGGCAGGAACGCGGCGGCAATGTCCTTATGCACAAGCAGGGTTTCCGTTGCGTTGCAGACGGCCAGGGCCTGGGTCTTGGCATCCACGGTCACCTTCACCGCCATGTCCACGTCGGCGGAAGCGTCCACGTAGGTGTGGCACAGCCCTTCCGCGTGGCCCATCACCGGGATGCTCGTGTGCTCCATGATGTATTTCACAAAGGCGTTGCTGCCGCGTGGGACGATCAGGTCGATGGATTCGTCCTGGGTGAGCATGTCGTTAACGTCGTCGCGCGTCTCCAGCAGCGCGGCCCAGCCGGTAGGCAGGATGTCTTTCGTGCCCTCCTGCATGGCGGCCATTAAGGCGCGGTTGGAGCGCAGGGCTTCGCGCCCGCCTTTGAGCAGCGCCGCGTTGCCGCTTTTCAGGCACAGCGCAGCGATTTGAACCAGCGCGTCGGGCCGGGACTCAAATACCACGCCGATCACGCCGATGGGGCAGCTCACCCGGTACAGATTCAGGCCTGGCGTCAGTTCCCGCGCCAAAGTCACCTTTCCGAGCGGGTCGGGCAGAGCGATCAGGGAATCCAGCCCCGCCAGCACGTCGGCCAATTTCGCTTCGTCAAATTTCAGGCGCTTCAAAAGCGGCATGGCCAGGTTTTCCTGTTCCGCCTGCGCCATGTCGAGCACGTTCTCCGCGAAAATGCTTTCTTTGTGCTTTTTCAGCGATTCCTGAATACCTTTCAGCGCCGCGTTTCTTTCTTCCACGGATAAAACCGCCAGCCTGTAAGCCGCCTGCCGCGCGTCCAAAGCCCACTTCTTTTGTTCCATCTGTATCCCTCCTGCTTACTAAATAAACAAGAAATGTAGTTACTATGGCTTTCTCGGAAGGGGGTCTGGGGGAAACCGCTCTTTGACCTTCAAAGAGCGGTTTCCCCCAGGAAAAATCTACTGCCTTCTGAGCCACTCCACATATTCTTCCAGACAATAATCCATATCCCGCATCCTGATGCTGTGCTCGACGCCCACATAGCGCACGTGCCATTCCTCGCCGGTGATGCCGGTGATGTCGGATTTTTCGTCGGTGTAGCGCATGATGAAGCCGTAATCCCAGCAGTGCTGTTTCAGCCACAGGTACTGCGCCGTGTCGCCGAAGGACTCACCGGGCACATTCAGGTCAAAAGCCAGGCCGGTATGATGTTCGCTGCAGCCGGGGTCCGCCACGGACTGGCGGGTGCGGGCAGTGGCCTGGGAGCGGGTGAGGCCGTTTTCGTTCATGTAGCTGTTCACACGGCTGTTGAAAATCCGCTTTTGATCGGCAATGGTGCGGTAAGCTTCCCGCAGTTTCCAGGGTTTGTAACCGCTGTCAATCGCGTCCTGCAGCATGGTTTTCAGCGCTTCCGCCGCTTCGCGCACGGCCTGCGCTCCGCTGTTTTCATAGGTGATGATGTTCCCCACGATGTCCCGCACCTTCACCAGGTCAGCCGGTTCAAAGCCGTCGGGCACCGAATTGGAGGCGTTTACCAGCAGCGGAATACCGCCGTTATCCAGCACGTCCACCGGCCCCGGCGCGGGCAGCGCGTCATCGGAATACAGCACGGCCTGGGTGATCTGCCCGGCGATGCCATCCGCGTCCAGGGAATTGATCTTCTGGAAGGTCTGCACGGCGCTCTTCGTGCCGCTGCCGTAATCGCCGTCGATGCTGCCGTGGTAGTAGCCCAGGTCCTGCAGGCGCACCTGCAGGCGCTTTACCTCGTCGCCCTGTGAGCCGCTGTTCAGCAGGCTGGGCGTGGGGGAGGGCGTGGGCGTTGGTACGGGCGTGGGCGTCGGCGTCACGCGGAAGGGGTCTGGCGTCACGCTGATACCCCGGACGGTGGGCGTCGGCGCTGGGGTCACGGCGGCCTCCGCTTCGTACACCTTCCAGGTGTTCATGGCGCGCGCACCGATCACCATCGCCGTGGTGAGAAGGATCAGCGCCAATGCGATAAACAGATACGGAGAGCAGCGTTTCCGCTTTTTATATGCACGGTTCTGCGGCATAACAGCCTCCCTGCGGTCAGTATTTTACAGGGAGATTATATCGGCTTTTTCCGCTCCTGTCAATGCTCCCGAAGCCAGGCTTCTGCGTCTTGCTCGCTGTCGAAGCCAAGGCCGGGCAGAAGCGCTTCCCGGTCTTCCGGGGGAAAGCTGTCCAGGGCGCGGCCGGTGTCCTTCGTGACCGCTATGCCGTCGCCGTACATGTTGCGCGTCAGCACCACTTCCCCCGCTTCATTCACGCCCGCCACGGTGTGGATGGGGCAGAAGAGCGGGATATCCCTCCGCATGTCGATGTGTTCCGGTGTAAAGCTTTCGATCTGCCAAAGACTGTAATAGTCCTGCGCCGCGGCAAAGTCTTTCCCGATGAGTGTGTCCGGCGCTTCCACGCGGCGGGTAACGCTGTGCCCGCAACGGGTGAAGGCCATGGTCTGGATGATCTGGCAGCCTGAAATAATCTTTGCGTCTTGATCAGAAACGCCTACCGCGGGGGGCGGAGAGTCGATCAGCGCGGGCGTCTCGGTCTCCGGCGCACTGGCGGTTTCCGCCATCAGGCTGATAGCGAGCGCCGCAGCGCACGCGGTGAGCAGAACGCTGTGCAGAAAACCCGCGTTTTTGATTCTGATAATATGCTTCTTCATCTTTTCATTCCTCCTCTGCCTATATTGTCCATCTTGCGAAAAAAACATTCCTGTGATACAATCGGACTGAACAGGGAGGAACGATGAGACAATGAAACGGTGCGTTATATTTGACCTGGACGGCACGCTGGTGCATTCCCTGCCGGACATCGCCGCGGCGATGAACCGTTCGCTGCAGAAATACGGGCTGCCGGTCTTTGAGGAAAGCGCGTACAAATACAAAGTCGGCAATGGCGTGCTGAAGCTGACCGAGCGCTGCGTGGGCGGGCGCACAGACCTGTATCAGCAGGTGCTGGAAGCCTACAAAGCCGATTATGCCGTGAACAATCAGGTGAACAGTCTTGCCTTCAAGGGCGTTCCCGAAATGCTGAAAGCCTTGTGTGAAAAGGGCGTGGATGTGTGCGTGCTCACCAATAAGGACCAGGCTGACGCCGAACGGGTGCTCGGGCATTACTTCCCGGACGTGCGCTTTTCCGTCATCCGGGGCCGCGTGGAAGGCGTGCCGCTCAAGCCCGATCCGGCTGGCGCGCTTCTGATCGCGGCGCAGGTCGGCGTGGAACCGGCTTCCTGCTGGTATGCCGGCGACACCAGCACCGACATGAACTGCGGAAACTCCGCCGGGATGGAAACCATCGGCGTGCTCTGGGGCTACCGCCCGCGTGAGGAACTGACCTCCAACGGCGCGCGTCACCTGGTAAGCGATCCGATGGAGATCGTGGATCTTGTTACAGCGTGAAAGAAAGGAAGAGAACAAATGAAGCTGTTTATTTCTGCCGATATTGAAGGCACAACGGGCATTACGCTGTGGGACGAAACGGAGAACGGCCATTCCCGCTATTCCTACTTTGCCGAACAGATGACCAAAGAAGTAAAGGCCGCCTGCGAAGGGGCCATGGCGGCGGGCGCGGACGATATCCTGATCAAGGACGCGCATGACAGCGCCTGCAACCTGATACCGTCCATGCTGCCGGAGGAAATCCGCATCTTCCGCGGCTGGGGGAGCGATGCTTTCAGCATGATGAGCGGTCTGGAGCCGGGGTACGACGGCGTGTTCTTCACCGGCTATCATTCCGCCGCGGGCATGGACACGAACCCGCTGTCCCACACCATGAACCTGGGCAACAATTCCGTGCGCATCAACGGCGTGATCGCTCCCGAGCTGATGATCAACAGCCTGACCGCCGCGTATATGGGCGTACCTGTGCGGCTGGTGACGGGGGATAAGGGCCTGTGCGACTGGATCAGGAGCGTCAACCCCAACATCGAAACCGTCGCCGTCAGCGAAGGACGGGGCGGAGGCTCCATTTCCATTCACCCGAACAAAGCCCTCCGCCTTATCCGCGAAGCTGCGGAACGCGCCATGCGCAAGGACGCGAAGGACTGCATGTTCCCGCTGCCCGATCATTTCCTGGTGGAGATCAGCTTCAAAAAACATCAGGCCGCCCGCGGCGGTGCGGCGTATCCCGGCGTGAAGCAAACGGGGCCCTATTCCGTTTCCTATGAAGCCGACGATTACATGGACGTGCTGAAAATGCTGGATTTTGTGCTGTGAAAAATACCCTGTTCCCTGAGCCTGAATGAAATTATCACAGGTCCTGGGAACAGGGCTTTTTTTATTATTAGCCTGTCACCTGGCGGCAAAGTAACTCCTCTGCACATCACAGAGCGCTTCCGCCAGGCCGTACAGTTGATTTGGCGCGCCGAAGGGATAGGGATAGTCGGAATAGATCACGAACAGGTACGGGCCGTTTTCGGTGTATACAATGCCGGTATCGTTGGTGGCGACCTCGTCGTTCATCGGGTCGCCGTCCACGAAACGCTCGGGGATCACGGCCAGGGAAAAGTCCTCCAGGTCTTCATCGACGCCGCATTCCCAGCCTGCCTTGGTCTGCACCGGATACCTGCCGGCCAGCCGTTCTTTAGTGGCGGATTCGGCGGAGTCTGCCAAGTACCTGCCCGCGTTGGCGATGTCCGAACCGTCGTTGAGGAAGCAGTAAAGCCGCGTCCACATGTTGAACATATCCCGGGCGTTTTTGTTGCGCGGATAGGGCATATCCGTGAAATTATCGTCCACGCCCGCCTCGCGGCACCATTTCAGGAGCGGCACTTTTCCGTAGATCCTGCGCAGGTTTTCATACGCGTCGTTGTCGGACAGCACGATGGCGTCGCGGATGTACTGGCCGTTTTCCAAAAAAGCCTGCGGGCGGCAGTCCAGCACAGCCCCCGCGTAGATCGCCTTGACCGTGCTCTGGGTGCACATGGGAACGGTGGAATGGAAGGCCACGCCGGACTGCGTGGCAAGATCTGCCATCACAAGCGACACCTTATGGCCTTCCAGAAGCATGCGCTGAAGCTCCGCGCTGAGCCGTTTCAAAGCCGACGCGGAAGGGGCCGCCGCGCCAAAGCACGTCAGCTCATCGTCCTTCGGGATGCCGTTCACCAGCTCCCGAATCGTTCGCATGCCGGGAATATAGCGCTTTGCCGCTTCCGCGTCATACACAGGCGCGGCCTGGATCAGCGCTGATTCAGCTGTCAGCGGGACGGCGACCGGGCCGGAGCAGGGCGTCAGTTCCTTCAAATAAAACTTGTTCATTGTGCTGTGGACGACGCAGGCGGGGCGTTCGATCTCCTGATACCCACACTTTTCATACAGCCGGATGGCTTGCTGCAGGTTCGTGTGCGTTTCAAGATAGATCTGCCGGAAGCCCATTTCCCGGGCGCGGTTTTCAATGTACAGCGTCATATCATAGCCCAGTCCTCTGCCCCGCGCGGACTCCGCCAGGTAGAGCTTTTGCAGCTCGCAGCAGTCCGGGAAGGCGTCGAACGCCGCAAGGCCGACGCCGCCGATCACTGCGCCGTCTTCCAGCAGTACGTAATAGTCGCGGCGGGGCTCGGCGCGATAGTATTCGCTCAGATGGTCGAGACATTCGTCATAATAAGCCGTGCCGGGAATGTCCAGGCGGTTCGCTTTCAGGCTGGAGCGGATCAGCTGAGCAACAGCCGCGTCATCCCGCGGCGAAAGGGGACGGTAATCCAAACTCATGCGTTGTGTTTCCTCCGTAAGAATTGTCCGGCGCGCGCGGCGGTCTGCTTTCCGTCACGAAGAGCAACTTCGCCGTTCACGGTCACCAGATGCACGCCCTGCGCGAGCTGCACGGGCTGCAGATACGTCGCCCGGGGTGCGATCGAAGCGGGGTCGAATACGGTGATATCCGCCGCCATGCCGACGGCCAGCCGTCCCCGGTCGGGGAGGCCGAAGTTGTCCGCAGGTTTGCTTGTCACCCGGCGCACGGCTTCCTCCAAAGAGCAGAGGTTCTTTTCCCGGGCCAGCCGGAAGAATTCCGCAATCGCGCCATAGGAGCGGGGATGGGGCCGATAACCCAGCTTCGCCGGGTCACCGGGCAGGGCGTAGCCGTCCGAGCCGACGCAGATGTCACGGGACAGGAAGTACAGCATGTCCTGTTCGCTCATCACGAAGAACACGCACCACGCTTTAGCTTCCGTCCGCAGCAGCACTTCCGCGGCGGCTTCGGCGTAGTCCTCGGTGCCCAGCATTTCTCCCGCGACCTGGCGCAGGGTCTTTCCCACGATTTCCGGCCATGTCCCGCGGTCGTCGCTGAACAGGCAGGTTTCCGCCCGCTCGGCGTTAAAGTAATGGCTGCGGATGGCTTCGACGATTTCCTGCCGCCGGGGGCCGCGCAGGCAGCGCAGCAAGCCTTCCCGCCCGCCGTCCATACTCCATCGGGGGCAGCGGATGCTGAGCGTGGTGGACGAAGCGGTATAGGGATAAGCGTCCGCCGTGAAGCGCACGCCCTCCCGGTTGGCCTGCTCAATGGCCGCCCAGACCTCCGGGGCGCGGCCGTGTACGGCGCGATTGTCCAGCTTCAGATGCGATGCGTGCACGTGCGCGCCGGATGCCCGGCCGATCTGCTTCAGTTCTTCAATCGCGCTGTCGATTCGCAGGCCCTCGTTGCGCATGTGGCAGGTGACGATGCCGTCCATTTCCCGCACCGTTTTGCCAAGCTCGTTCAGTTCCTCCTGGCCCGCGAAGCAGCCGGGCGAATATTCCAAGCCCAGCGAGAGCCCCAGGGTCCCCGCTTTTAGGTCGTTTCGCAGCAGGCGCTTCATTTCCTCCATTTCGGCGGGGGAAGACGCACGGTTCGCTTCTCCGATTACAGCTTCCCGAAGCGTCCCGTGGCCCGTCAGCATCGCCTGGTTCACCGCCATGCAGCAGCCGCGAACGGAAAAAGCCTCCAGGAAATCCGCGAAAGAAGGAAACATCCAGGGGTCAGCGCTTCCCTTTGGCGCGGGGAAAGGACTGTCCCCGCAGTTTCCCGATATTTCAGTGGTCACGCCCTGATACAGCTTGGACGCGCCGCTGTCGTCCCGAACGAACGCGGTGTCCGAATGCGCGTGCGCGTCGATGAAACCCGGCGCGGTCACGAGGCCCTCCGCGCTGAACTCCTGCTTTCCGCGCAGATGGCGCAGATCACCCATGGCGGTGATCTTTCCGTCCTTTACGGCAATATCGCCCGGATAGCCGGGCCGCCCCATGCCGTCAATGATCGTTCCTCCGCGGATGACGAGATCCGCCGTTCCGTTGCTTTCAGCCATTTTTGTTCCTTCGTTTTCTGTTCTTTTCCAAAAGGCGCGTACCGTGCGGCATCACAGTAAGCGCCTTTTGCCTTATCGTTTTTACCGCGTATGCGTCAGTCGGCGTCAGAGATTTCGTGCCAGAGCATGGTGTATTCCGAATCAAACTCATCAAGCAGGCCGCGATCGGCGGTTTCCGCCTCGCCGCCCTGGCTGTCGTAAGGGTCGGAACGGGGGAATTTCTTTTCGGGGGTGAAAGGCGCGTAGTACGTCCGGTTGGCGACCATGCGGTAGGGGTCGAGGTTGCCGAAGTAGAAGCGCCGCCGCTCTTCGTTGCCCGAGCGGAACGCGGTGCCGCCGTAAGAGCAGTCCACGGGCAGCCAGCCGATGCGCTCAGAATAGAACTCCGCCCAGTCGTGGTGGCCCATGCTGCCGGGCGCGGCCTCCAGGCCGCTTTGCCAGCGGGCGGGGATGCCGCTGATGCGGCAAAGCGCCATGAACAAAAGCGCCAGCATCCCACAGTCCCCGCGCCGGTTGACCGCCGTGTATTCCGCGCCGCTCTCCATGAGCCGGTACGGCGGCATGAAGGAATAAATCATGCGGCTGGTGATGTAATCATAGAAACGCCAGGCGATTTTGACCGGGTCGGTTTCGTCCCTGCGCAGTTCCTTTGCCAGAGCTTTCAGGTAAGGCGTGAAGGACAGGTGCGGTGGCTGCTCGATGAAATCATCGGGGCAGACGGGCAGAGCGGCGGGATAGATGATCTCATGAACGTTTTCGTCCAGCGGATCAACGTACCTGGGCTTCTGTGTGACGGTATATTCAAGGTATATTTTTTTGTCCGTCGTTTCCATGTACGCCGTGCGCTGGGGCGCGTCCTCGGCGTCAGCCTGATAAGGCACGCTGCATGTGATGTCCTCCGCCGGCTCCTGCTGCATGGAGCGGGCAGCCAGGGGCATATGGATACGGTAGAGCGCGCCGGGCTCGTCATCGTCAATGGTCACGTCGGCCCGAAGCCGATAACGGAACACAATATCGCCCTGCTTCATGCGCCGGATGATGGCGTCCAGATCGGTCTGCACGCTTCCGTCGGGCACGGCGCGTTTCTTTAACTGCGGATGGGATTTCACCAGGGAGCCGGGCATCCGGTTGAAATATCGCCGCTGGCCGTTCACATAGATGAAGTCCAGTTTGCCGTTCAGCAGCAGTTCATTCAGTTCTTCGGAGGAAAAATCCGGTATACGCTTCTGCATTTCAGCCAGCAGGTCTTCGTGCGACAGCGTATAGCTCCCCGCCAGCTTTGGCATCAGAACCTGCTCCGCCTCCAGCCGCGTTTTCAGCATGTCGGGCAACGGTTCTTTCAAACGCCGTTCGATCAACTGTAAAGCAAGGTCAAATTCCCCCGCGCCTTTCAACGCGGCAATGTCCTTCGGCAGGGGACAAACCAGAGATTCTAAATATCGGTCAGGCATGGCTTTTGCTCCTTTACTGTTCTCTTATTTCATCTCTCCCAGCGGCACGACGCCATCAACCGCCGTAACGCCCAGGCCAGGTGCTTCGCTCATGAAAATGTCCTTC
Source organism: Clostridia bacterium (assembly GCA_017509065.1). The sequence continues at coordinate 44,562 of JAFWQM010000064.1, read as the reverse complement.
CCCTCGAACGTGCTTCCGCCGTGAACGGGGTTGGCGGCGCAGAGCATGGGGCCGTCCAGGTCAAACTTCGTGATGACGCCCTTGGCACAAGCCAAGTGAGAAGCGGCATTGACGGCCACGGGGCCTTCCAGCATACAGCCGATCATGCACTGTGCGCCGTACAGTTCCGCCAGGGTGGTGATTTTCAGGGCGTTGGTGATGCCGCCGCACTTCATGAGTTTGATGTTGACCAGATCCGCCGCGCCCATTTGCAGAATCTTCATGGCGTCCATGGGGCTGAACACGGATTCGTCGGCCAGCACGGGCACGAAGCTGCGCTCGGTCACATACTTTAATCCTTCCAGGTCGTGGGCTTTCACCGGCTGTTCCACCAGCTCGATGTCCAGGCCCTTGTCCTGCATCCCGTTCAGGATGCGCACAGCCTCCTTGGGCGTCCAGGCCTGGTTGGCGTCGATGCGCAGCACGGTTTCGGCGGGCACGGCGGCGCGGATGGCGGTGAGGCGTTCCACGTCCAGCGCGGGATTGACGCCCACCTTCACCTTGATGCAGTCAAATCCCCGCTGAATGGCGATTTCCGCGTCCCGTGCCATGACCTCCGGCGGATTCACGCTGACGGTAATGTCCGTGACGATGTGGGTTTTCCCGCCGCCCAGCAACCGGAACACCGGGGTGTTCAGCTTCTTCCCGTACAAATCCCACAGCGCCATGTCCACCGCGGCCTTGGCGCTGGTGTTGTGCACCAGTGCAGTCTGCACTTTGCCTGTGATTCCTTCAAAATCATCCAGCTCCTGCCCCAGAATAGCCGGGGCGATGTGGTGCTCGATGGCCCCACAGATGGCCTCCGCCGTGTCGCCGGTGATGACGCCTGTGGGCGGCGCTTCGCCAAACCCCACGTCGCCGGTATCGGCGGTGAGCTTCACGATGATGTCCTCCACGCTGGCGACGGTGCGCAGCGCGGTCTTGAAGGGCGTTCTGAGCGGGATAGACACCCGGCCCCATTCGACGGATACGATTTTCATAAGGTTCCTCCTTTGTTTGGTTTGAGCTTTTTTCTGGGGAAACCATTCTTTGGAGCCCAAAGAATGGTTTCCCCCAAACCCCTTTCCAAGAAAGGCAGAAGGGGGGATGGATTTTATAACTGCATCATGGTATACTGAGCAATGAAAGAAGGCGTTATCATGGATTTTGCGAAGCTGACGGGATACCTGAACCACCTACCGGAAGAAGGCGTGCCGGGATGCGAGATGGTCGTATGGAAAGACCACCGGGAGATTTACCACCATACCGCGGGCGAGGCCAAAGGCGGGGAAACCTACTGGCTCTATTCCGCCACGAAGGTGCTCACCATGACCGTGACCATGCAGCTGATCGAAAAGGGCATTCTGCGTCTGTCCGATCCCGTGGCGGATTACCTGCCCGCCTATGCCCATCTGACCGTCCAGGACGGGGATACAATTCGCCCGGCGAAAACGGTGCTGACGCTGGAGCATCTGATGGCCATGCAGGGCGGGTTGGATTACGACATTACCGCGCCTGCCATTCAGCGAAAAATCAGGGAGAGCGGGGGAGAAGCGGGCACCGTGGAGATGGTGAATTGCTTCGCGGAAAAGCCGCTGCACTTCGACCCCGGCCAGGGTTTCCGTTACAGTCTGTGCCACGACGTGGTGGGGGCAATCGTGGAAGTCGTGACCGGCAAGCCTCTGAGCGTCGTGGCGATAGAAAATGTGCTGGAACCGCTGGGCATCCGTAACCTGACCTTCCATCCGGATGAAGAGCACTTATCCCGCCTCGCGCCGCAGTATGCCGTGGATGAAAATGGGAAAACGATTCCTGTTCCCAATCGCCGGGACAGCCTGGCCTCCATGCCGCATTACGACAGTGGCGGGGGTGGGCTGATGGGCGACGCGGACAGTTATATCCTGCTGGCGGACGCTTTGGCAAACGATGGCGTGGGGAAGAACGGAGAAGTCATCCTCTCCCGGTCTTCCATCGACGACATGCGCACGAATCGCCAGACCGGCCCCGCGCTGGAGGGCTGGAAAAAAGTGCTGCATAAGCGTGGCTACGGCTACGGCCTGGGCGTGCGTACACTGACGGACGCTTCGACATCACGGAGTCCTATCGGGGAATTCGGCTGGGACGGCGCCGCCGGGGCCTGGGCAATGATGGACATGGACAACCGCCTCGCCGCGTTCTACGTCCAGCACGTGCTGAACATGAATCGCGCTTACTATGAGTTCCACCCGGCGATTCGGGATTTACTGTATGAAGGGCTGGGGCTGTAACGGAATATCATACCTGTTGACGTTCATCCCGGATTCCTCGCCATGAATGGTGTCCAGATAGATACCGCCGTTGGCGAGGATCGTTTTTTCGCTGCCGATGTTGATGTCCCGGCAGATGACGCGCACGCTTGTAAGCCCGAGACCTTTTGCCTTTTCCAGCCCAAGCCGTAGTTGCTCTTTTGCGTATCCATTCCTTTGTTCGCTGGGGCGGATGGAATAGCCGAAGTGGGAACAGAATTCCGGGTCGTCGTCATCGTATTCCAGCCGATGCCGAAAGCACAGAAACCCGACGATCCTTTGATCGCTTTCCCGCACGCACATGTACCAGCTGATTTTGTCGGACATGGCCTCACAGAACGTGAGCCAGTCCGATATATTTTTATATTCTTCCAGGTAATCCAGCCCCGGGATGCGTTCCGGATCGTAGGTCACGCGCATGCGTTCGGCGGGGAACTCTGCCCGGTATTCCTCTATCTTTTCCACGTCAGCCAAGGAAGGACGCTTTAACACCAGGATGCTCATGACTGCGCTCCCTTGAACAGTTTCATCGCCAGCAACGCCGCGCCATGAGCCGCGGAATATCGCGCCGCTATGACGCTGACGCCGGGAAGCGCTTCCCGCAGCCGCCGGGTCAGGTGTTCGCGAATGAAGGAATAGTATTGGAAGATGCTGCCATATAGGGCCAGTTCGCCGTCGGTCATGCCGGTCTTGCGCCAGGAGACGGTCACCAGGTCAGCCAGGTCATTTACGGCCTTGTCCGCGATCGCGACCGCAGCTTCGTCGTTTTGCTCAAGGGCTTTCAGCAGCAGCGGGGCCAGGCTGCCGATTTCTTTTTTGCCCGTGCCTGGAGCGTACAGCCAGGTGATCAGACTGGAAATGTCAGGCAAGTACAAAAAATCGTATACCAATGCCGTCAGGCAGGTTTTGGGCCCGCGCCCGTCGAACGCCCGCACCACGGCGGCCAGGATGTCCCGACCCAGGGCGTAGCCGCTGCCACCGTCGTCGATCAGATACCCATAGCCACCGGTGCGGAAAATGTTTCCCACTGTATCCCGGCCATAACACACCGCGCCTGTCCCGGCGATCAGGATCGCGCCATGTCCCTGAATCGCCCCTTCGAGGGCGATCACCTGGTCGCCCACCAGGCGGAACAGTCCGGCATAGCCGCTGGAACGCACGGCGTTTTCGACAAATTGGGCCGCCTCCAGATTGCTGACGCCCGCCATCCCGGCCGCCAATCCCATGCACCCATTCAGCCCGCCGGGGAGGCTGTCCATCCACCGCACGGCGTCCCGCACAGTTTCTTCTACCTTTTCCCGGCTCGCGCCGTTGGGATTCAGCGGGCCGAACACACTTTCAGCGAGGACGTTTCCCTGTTCATCGACAGCCAACGTCTTGGTTGTGCTGCCGCCCCCGTCCCATCCGCAGTAGTACATTGTGGTTTCACCTTTCGTTGAAATAGGCATTATTGCTCGCCCAACTAAATCATGAATTATCTGCGAGCGATAAATCGGTCCATCCTGCGTCACTCAACCTTGAAATATCCTTCGGCCCTGGGCTGCCGCCCGGCCTCCGCTAAAAACAATCCACCGGATTGTTTTTCGAGCGCTTCGGCCCCAGTATTCCTGCGGTGTCGTTCCTTGTCTGGAACGATTTCTCATCCCGCATCTGAATTCACGATTCAATTGGGCGAGCAATAATATAGTTGACCAATTTGGATTCCGGAGTGTTTACACCATATCATCTGAACTCTGTACTCTAAAACGTTCTGTATTGAACAATCAGACCATCAACGCAGGAGGTTTCCATGGGCATTCAAACCAGGCTGAACACGGATTGGCGCTTTCATTTGGGCGACGCGGCGGACGCGGATTTTATGGGCTTTGACGACCGGGCGTGGCGAACGGTCACGCTGCCCCACGACTGGGCGGTGGAGCATCCGTTCGATCCGTCCCATGCCAGCGGCACCGGGTACCTGCCGGGCGGAACGGCCTGGTACCGCAAGCATTTTGAGCTGGATGAAAGCACGACGGGAAAGCGCGTGCGCCTCACCTTTCAAGGCGTGTATAAGCACGCGAAGGTTTGGGTCAACAGCAATTATCTGGGTTTTCACGCTTACGGCTACACCAGCTTTTCCTTTGATATCAGCGAGTTTGTCCGCCCCGGCGAAAATGTGATCGCCGTTCGCGTGGAGCACAACAACGTGGCGGATTCCCGCTGGTATACCGGCAGCGGCATCACCCGGCATGTGCTGCTGGAAATCAGCGAGCCCGTGTGCTTCAGGGAAAACGGCGTGTTCGTTTCTGTCCTCCACGCGGAGAACGGCAGCGCTGCGCAGCTTCGGATACGATATGATACCTTCGGCGCGGAGCAGGTGAATTTCCGGCTCATGGACAGGGACGGCGTCTGTGCCGCCGCTGCCTCCGCGGAAGGAGAAAAGGGCGAGACATCGATCCTTGTGCCCTTCCCGCAGTATTGGAGCCCGGACTTTCCATATCTGTATACGCTGCAATGCGAAGCAAGGCGCGGAAACCGCGTAACGGATACGGTCGCGGTGCCCGTCGGCATTCGCTCCTTCCGATTTGACCCGGACGAGGGATTTTTCCTGAACGGCGAGGCCATGAAAATCAAAGGCGTTTGCGTCCATCACGATGCGGGCTGCCTCGGTGCGGCGGTGCCGAAACCCGTGTGGGCGCGGCGTCTGCGCAAGTTCAAGGAAGCGGGCTGCAACGCCATCCGCACCGCCCATAATCCCCCGGACCCCGACCTGCTGGATCTGTGCGACGAAATGGGCTTCCTGGTGATGGACGAAGCCTTCGACGAATGGGAGGGCACGAAAAACAAGTGGTGGCAGGGGCATAACGTTTACCCGCCCAAACACTTCGGCTATGCCGAGGACTTCCCGCAATGGCACGAAGCCGACCTGTCCTCCATGGTGCTGCGGGACCGGAACCATCCTTGCGTCATCCTGTGGAGCATCGGCAACGAAATCGACTATCCCAACGACCCCTACGTGACCCCGCTGTTCAAGGAAGCTCTTGGAAACAACGACGCCAACAAACCCGCTGCCGAACGGCGCTATGACCCCCGGAAGCCCGACGCGGAAAGGCTTGCGAAGGTGGCGAAGGAATTGGTTGAAATCGTCCATCGTCTGGACGATACCCGTCCCGTGACCAGCGCCCTGTCCTTCCCCGAGCTTTCCAACCGCACCGGCTTTGCCGACGAGCTGGACGTGGTTGGCTACAATTATCGGGAGTATTTCTATAGGGACGACCACAAAACTTATCCCGGCCGGGTGATTTTAGGCAGCGAGAACAGCCATGATCCGAAAGCTTGGTTCGCGGTGCGGGACAACGCTTTCATGTCCGCGCAGTTCCTGTGGACGGGCATTGACTTCCTGGGCGAATGCCGGGGCTGGCCTGTGCGCATCAGCCAGGCGGGAATGCTGAACCTGGCAGGATTTGAGAAGCCGCTCTTTTACCAGCGCAAAGCGCTCTGGACGGACGAGCCTTTTGTCCGCATTTCCGCAGGCGACGGGGACAGCGAGCGCCACGGCGTATGGAACGAGCATTTTAGCTGGCGCGGTGAGCCGGGCCGGATGAAAACCGTGTCATGCTACACCAACGCGAAAGCCGTGTCACTGTTCCTGAACGGGCAGTTCATCGGCAAAAAACAGGTGACGGACGCCGATGGCTGCCGCGTCACCTGGGAAGTGCCCTATCAGGCAGGCACGCTGCGGGCGGTGATCGATGGGGGAGAGGATGAGCTGTTCACCGCGAAGCCCGCTGCTTCTATTGAACTGAAAACAGACAAAACCGTCCTGCGTTCAGACGGCCAGGACGTGGCGCAGGTGGAGATTCGATTGCTGGATGAGGACGGCCGGCCCGCCCTGGACGAAGCTGTTCATTGTCAGGCTGTTGGAGATATAAAGCTGGTGGGGATCGAGAACGGCCGGCCGGATGACCTGACGCCTTATACGGAAGCGTACCGTTCGACGCTGGACGGAAGCGCCGTCGCCTATCTCCGGGCCGGCCGGGTGCCCGGCCCGGCGTCTCTCCATGTCTGGACGGCTTCGGGCTTGCGCGCGGTTGTTGCGCTTCATCTGTTGAAGGACGACAATGACTGAGGGATTCTTGCTTTTACCCGGCGGCTTTTCGGGGCCGCGTGTGTATTGAATCGTGTTAAAAACAGGAAGGCGGGGGCAAATATGAAACGCAGATTATCAGCCCTTCTCGTCGCGTCAGGCATGATGCTTTCCGTTTGCGGAGCCCAGGCGGATTCGCTTTCCCTGACCGTCGATCCCGGCAAAGTATCCAGGATCAACAGCGGCGTGTTTGAGGGATGGGGCACTTCCCTTTGCTGGTGGGCGAATCGGATCGGGTATTCCGAAACATTGACGCAAATCGCAGCGGAAGCGGTCTGCGATCCGGTCAAAGGGCTTGGTCTCAATATTCTTCGTTATAACATCGGCGGCGGGGACGACCCGGCGCATGACCACATTACCCGCACAGACTCCATGATGCCCGGCTTCTGGAAGAACCCCAAGTATCAGGCAGATACGGGGGAATACGACTGGGAATACGATTGGAGCCAGGACTTTAATCAGCGCAGCGTGCTGGAAAAGTGTCTGGAGGTCTATGGGGACGGGATGATCGTGGAAGCGTTTTCCAATTCCCCGCCTTATTTCATGACGGAATCCGGCTGCTCATCCGGGGCGTTTGATCCGTATCGGAACAATCTGAAAGTAGACGCCTATGACGCTTTTGCCAGGTACCTGGCGGACGTGGCGGAGTATTTCGCCTCCGAGAGGGGCATACGCTTCCAGAGCATCACGCCCCTGAACGAACCGGACACCCCCTATTGGCAAGCCATGAGCCCCAAGCAGGAGGGCTGCCATTTTAATTCCGGCGAATCCCAGTCCCGGATCCTGGTCGCGCTGTCAAATCAATTGAAGCAAAAAGGGCTGGACGATATCCTGATCTCCGGCACGGATGAAACCAGCATCGACACGCAGCTCCGCTCCCTGAACCGCCTTTCCCCGGAAGCGAAGGCAGCCATCAGCCGGGTGGATACCCATACCTACGGAGGCTCCCGCCGGCGGCAGCTTCGGGATCTGGCGCTGAATGAAGGGAAGAATCTTTGGATGTCGGAAACGGACGGAGGGGAAACCCTGGGCAGGCACTCCGGAGAAATGGGCGCGGGGCTCTGGCTGGCACAGCGAATCACGGAAGATTTGAACGGGCTTACGCCCTCCGCCTGGATCATCTGGCAGGTCATCGACAGCCATATCAGCCGGGAAGGCTGGCAGGGGCGCAAGGATACCGGCATGGTGAACGTGAACGGCGGATACTGGGGGACCGCCGTGATGGATCATGACCAGCAGAAACTGATACTGACCCAGAAGTATTACGTATTCGGCCAGTATACCCGATACATCCGGCCCGGCGCCCGGCTGATCGAAATGGAAGGCCCGGCTGTTGCGGCGCTCGATGAAACTGGAAAGCAGCTGACCGTGGTGGTCTACAATGAGCAGGAAAATCCGCGCAACCTCACGGTGGATCTCTCCCTGTTCGGAGACGCTTTCCCAAACGGCTGCATCGTGCGGACGATCCGCACCAGCGGCGGCATGGCGAACGGGGAAAACTGGGCGGAACTGCCGGAGTCCGCCGTCAGCAATAGCTCAGTGGCCGCGACGCTCACACCTTATTCCGTAACTACTTTCCTGGTGGATGGAAACGGCTGTTAGCGTTTATCAACCCTGTTGCCTGCATGAATGTGTTTATCTCAGATCCCTCCACTCCGGTCGAAATGAAATAGTTTCTTTCACCCTTTAAACCATCGTAACCGAGCAGCAACGCCCAAAAACAAAAAAAGACCTCCCCATCATGGGAAGTCCGGTCGGCAGAAAGGGTTACGCATGGATCATGCTGTAGCGTTCTCCGTTCAGCACCCGCAGCATGTGATCCATGGGGGTGATGTTGCCGTCAAACTTTTCTTTGAGGGCGTGGGTGCTCGCGCCGCTTTGGAGGGCCGCGCCTTTGGTGTGGGCGGTGACGGGGGCCTGCATCTGCCAGCTGTTCACGTTGTGGAACACAACGGCCGGCATCCGGTAGCCGTGCGCCTCGAACTTCTCCTTGCAGGCTTCGTACACGGTCTTGCTCGGATTTTCGATGGCGCAGTTGAACTCCATATCGGAGAAGATATAGAGCACAGCGGGCATTTCCTCCTGCTTCGCGTGGGCGTTCACCGCCGTGCGCAGGATCAGGTCGAACACGCCTTCCAGGTTGGTGCTGCCGCCAACCGGCATGGAACCGATATACCGCAGCTTGTCCCGCAGGGTACTGCCCTTGATTTTCATCAGGTGGGGCTCGCTCTCGAAGGTGATCAGGTGGTTATGGAACACACCTTCGCACCGTTCGGCGCAGTACAGGCCCATGGCCTGGGAAATCAGCGCGGGCTTGAGCTTTTCAGCCCAGTACATGGACCCGGACGTGTCCACCACGCTGATGGCGTTCGCGCTGCCGATCGCTCCGGGCAGATGGTTCCACAGCTGCTCCAGCGCGGCCATGCCCTTGGCGTCGGTGGCGCTCCACCAGCCGCCTTTGAAGAAGGGCCGAAGCACTTCATAGGGGAACAGCGTGTCCGTATGGATGCGCTTTTTCCCTTTTTTCACTTCTCCCAGGAAAGCGCTGAACCGTCCGCCGTCTTTTTTCTCGAAGGCGCAGCGGTATTTCAGCATGGCCTGGGCAGGCACGGCTTCGTAGTTCACCTTTTCGGGCTGCTTTTTGGTTAGATTCCGTTCCACCAGACCGATGCGGGCGCGCAGGGCGGTCACCATGGCGCGGTATTCCTTGCTGTCCATGCCCAGGGCTTTCATCAGCTTCCGGGCCTTGGAGCGAGTCTTGGGGCTGGACGTGTTGTCAGAGGGCAGCCATTTCGCCAGCAGGGAAATGTGCGCTTCTTCGTCGCCCAGTTCGCGCTTCTTCAGCGCGGCCATGTCGTCGGCCAGCTGCAGCTTGATCACCCGCACCGCCTCTTCCTCGGCGGGGGTGCCCAGCAGGCACAGTAGGTCGTCCCAGCGGCCAAACTCCGTGATGTACTTCACGTTCTTTTTCGCGGTTTCGGGCCAGGCAAAGGCCACGTGGCGAAGCAGGGTGCGGAACAGCATCCTTTCGCCCATGCCGCCGCGGATGTCCCGCAGGTGAAACAGCAGCTTCGCCGCCAGCTCCGGGGTCTCGATGTAGGCCCGGTCGAACAGATTGATCTGGTCGTTCCGCCGGCGGTAGCGCATACCGCCCGCTACGGCGAAGAAATCCAGGCAGGCGTCGCCGGTGCTGCCGTGGGTTTTGGCGCCGTTCATGGTGCGGGTGTAGTTCGCCTCTGTTTTCAAGCTTTCAAGATAGGTCATGTCTTTTTCCTCCTTTCCTCCGTGCTGACGGCATTTCAGCCGCCGCGAGGACAACAGGCCCGCTATCTGGGGATACAATCGATCCTCTCTCCAGCCTCCCCGGACTGCCCTGCGGGGGCGTTCCCGCGCGCCGGAACCACCGCGCTTTCGGCGTTTTCGCCGTTTCCGAAAGCTGGGGCAGGAAGGGCCGCGCCGCCTGTGCTATGAGGCCGCGCCGGACAGTACGGGCATTTCAGCGCCGCAAGCCGTTTGCTATTTTTCCTGCCGGGGGCCGTCATCGCCCCCGCGTTCCTTCCTTGATGACTGTTCCTGTGTCCTCCCCGTTTCGGGAAGAAGTGGGTTCACCGGGAATCATTCGCCGGAGAGGGAGGGTATGAAGTGTGCAGAGTACAAAGCGCATTCTTTTTTCATCTGTACTCTGTACTCTGAACACTGTTCACGCTTCCGCTCCGGACTGATCCCGGTTGGTTCAAATGCCAGAGAATGTTCCGCGCCGCTTTGGTTCTTTGGCTTCCCGCGCGCCATGCCGCGTTTTTCACGCCGCCCGCCCTCTGTTCCCGTTCCGTACCGTCGGGTCAGGCCATGGAGCTTGTTCTTCCATCGTTCCGCCGCCGCGTTTCCCACGCCGGTCGTGACGGACGCCTGAATGAACATCGGTCAAAAACATGAGTACTGCTTGCAGACGCTATTGTTTGTTTTATCGTAAAAAAGTGTGACTTGTCAGTCTAACCCACGGGTGACCGCGCCTCCTTTCGGAACGGTTGTGGTCGTGTTGAATGAGCGCTTCACGGCCTGAGGGGGATGCCCAGCCCTCTGCTGCGAAATTCCTTCATTTAAGCGATACTGACAAGCGCTGCTGTATGCGCCTGTACACATGAGGAAAACCTATGTTCATTTGAAGCCGGTTCTCTGGCTTGGCTTCATAAACAGGAAAGTTTTGCTTTCCTGCTGATCGCTTTTCCTGATTGCTTTTTATTGTTCGATTGTCAAGGTGCTTTGGATCGGGGTTTTCCCTGATCACGGGTTCAGGATATCACGGGTTTTCCGGTTTGTCATTCAACCCGTGGTTTGATTTTTCCTTTCCTGTGGAAACGGGGAGGAGGCGATGCTCCGTTCCCTGTTTCCACAAGAAAGGGGTTGGCAGAAAATGCGTTCCGCGGGCCTTGCGAAGCCACCGTTCGTTTCGCCTGTTTGCGTCCTGTGCCGCTGCTGTCGGGCGTTCCCATTCCATGACCGCGCCCGAATCCAGCCAGACGATCTTCCCTTTGGTTTCCCGGTTTCCTTGGTCCGCACGCCGGCCGTGGCGGGCGTCCATTGACATGCAATTGAGGCAGACAGACGCGATGATAAATCATCTAAATTGCAATTCAGCTAAATTCGTCGTTCGCTGTTGACACCTGCCATAGTGTTCCACCTCCCGGACGGAACGGTTGACTATGGGTGATGTGGTGCCTCACGGCCTGGAAGCGGAAAGACATGGGCTTGCCGGTTCCTCTTTGCCGTCTGACAGCGCTGCTGTATGCGCCTGATCTCCTGCCGACGGAGGTGCATGTCCGAAGTCGGTTTTCTGCCTGACTTCTTCGCCGGGGGCTTTCGCTTTCGCTCTCTCCCCTGTCGATGGCCATATGATAGCACAGCAAAAATGGTTTGTCATTAAACTGGTGGTTTGAATTGCGTTCTATTCCGCAGAACCAAAAAACGCCCCCGGAGGGGCGTAATCTGAAATACTCGGATTTCTTTTCTTACTTCTTCTGGACGTACTTCAGGCAGTCGATGGTAACGGCGGAAAGGATGATGATACCGGAAAAAACGAACTGCAGGTTGGTGTCCACGCCAAGGATCGTGAGGGAGTAGGTCAGAGCCGTGAAAATCAGCACGCCCACCACGATGCCCTGGATTTTACCGATGCCGCCTTTGAAGGAAATGCCGCCCACCACGCATGCTGCGATAGCGTCGGTTTCCCAGCCCTGTCCGTAGGAGGCTGAACCGGAGCCCACCATGCGGATGCATTCCAGCCACGCGCCGAAGCCATACAGGATGCCGGCGATGATGAAGGTGATGATCGTGATTTTGAACACCGAAATACCGGACACCGCGGCCGCTTCCTGGTTGCCGCCCACAGCGTACATGTACTTGCCCAGCTTGGTTTTGTTCCAGATGAAATACATGATGATGATCGCCGCCACCGCCCACAGGATGATCGTTGGGAACTGGCCGCCGAGCTTGGGAATGATCATTTTGGGGATGGTCAGCTCAATGGCGCCGAAGGAAACGCCCTTGGTGGCGAAGGTCATCAGGCCGAACATGATCAGCATGTTGGCCATGGTGGAAATAAAGGGATGGATCTTGAACCGGGCGGTGAAAAAACCGGCCAGGGAGGTGAACGCCGTGGTGACGCAGCAGCACACCACCAGCGCCATCACGATACGCAGCCCCAGCGGGAGGGCGGTGAAATCAAAGATGTTCCCAAACAGGGCGCCCGTATTGATTCCCTTGTGCATGATCATGGTGGCCAGCACCATGCTGGTGCCCACCATGCGGCCCACGGACAGGTCCGTGCCGCCCAGCAGGATCAGTCCGCCAACGCCCAGCGCCAGGAACATGCGCGGCGACGCGACCTGCAGAATATTGAGCACGTTGTTCATCGTCAGCAATTGCGTGTGCTTGATCACCGGGGTCAGGATGCACAGCAGGATGAAGATGAATACGATGGCGATATACAGGCCGTTTTTCAGCAGGAACTGCTTGACGCTGAAGGTGTATTTGTAGTTTTCCCATTTTTGCGCCTGCTTTTCAGCCCAGGTGAAGCGGGAGAGCCGCAGCAGATCGATCAGGTGATACCGATGGGTAAACGCCTCGTGCTGCCGGTCTTTGATCGTTTGCAACGTGGAATCATGCTTCAGCCTGGCGTCGAAAAGCTTGTTTTTGAAAACGTATTTTTCGTCCTTGATCTCGCCCGCGTTGGTCAGCTTGGCCATGTCTGCTTCATGCTGCTTTTTCAGCGATTCCACTTCCTGGGCATAGCGGGCTTCTTCCGCTGTCTTTTCCGCTTCGCACGATGCGGCGACCTTGCTGTAGTATTCCTTGTCGTAATTGGCGTTCAGGTAAGCTTCGGCCTCGTCGATCAGCGCTTTGATCCCCGCCTTGTTTTTCTTCTCGACGTTCTTTGCCTTGGCAAGCTCCAATCTGTCCCGGGCGAGGATATCCGCCTTTTCGCCCTTGGTAAAGTTGGCGTTTTCGCGGGTGATCGCCATATGGTTCGTCAGGGCGATCACCTGATCGGTGCCGTCCGCGCGAAGGGCGTTGATTTTCTGCTGAATGTTCCCGACGAATTCATCAATGGGAGCCAGCAGCTTTTGTTCCGCTTCCGCGGAGAGGATGTTTCCGTTCTTTATCGACATGGTGTTTTTCTCACTCCCATCACAGATATTTTGTGCTGAGCGTCAGGAGCTCTTCCTGATTGGTTTCAGCAGTGTTCACGATGCCCGCCAGCCGCCCGTTGGACATGACGCCGATCCGGTTGGTAATCCCCAGGATCTCCGGCATTTCGGAGGATACCACGATGATGGCCTTGCCCATTTTGGCCATTTTGATGATCAGCTCATAGATCTCGTATTTTGCGCCTACGTCGATGCCGCGGGTGGGCTCATCCATCAGGAAAACAGAGGGGTCCCGCTCCAGCCATTTGCCGAAAATGACCTTCTGCTGGTTCCCGCCGGACAGAGCCGTGATGGAATCGGAGGGACCCATGCATTTGGTATGCATGATATTGATCTGGTTGGCAGTGGCCTTCACCATTTTGTCTTTGGAAAGGGCGATGCCGGACATATAATGCGCCAGGTTGGTGATGGTGGTATTGAATGTCAGGTCTCCCTCCAGGTACAGGCCTGTGGCTTTCCTTTCCTCTGTGATCATGGCAAAGCCGTGATCCATGGCGTCCTTGGAGCTGTTGAAATTCATCAGGCGGCCTTTGTAGTAGACGCGTCCCGCGGCCCTGGTGCGAACGCCGAACATGGTCTCCAGCAGCTCAGACCGCCCCGCGCCTACCAGCCCATACAGGCCGAAAATTTCGCCGTCTTTCACGTCGAAGGAAATATCCTTCAGATTGGGCTTAAACTTGGTGGACAGATGCTGCACGGACAGCACCACATCCCCCGGCTGATTGTCCACCGGCGGGAAGCGGTTGTCCAGCGTCCGGCCCACCATGGCGGCGATGAGCTCGTTCATATTTGTATCTTTCGTCTGCCGGGTCAGCACCATTTTGCCGTCGCGCAGTACGGAAACCTCATCGCAGATTTCAAATATTTCATCCATTTTATGGGAGATATACACCAGCGAGATCCCCTGCGCCTTCAGATTGCGCATCATCTCAAACAGCTTGGCCACCTCGCGCACCGTCAGCGACGACGTGGGCTCGTCCAGCACGATCAGCTTGGCGTTATAGGAAATGGCCTTGGCAATTTCCACCATCTGCCGCGCGGAAACCGACATCGTTTTCATCGGCACGGTGAGGTTCACGGTCATATTCAGCTTCCGGAACAGATCGGAAGCCTCGTTTTTCATGCGGTTTTCATCCACGATCCCCATGGAATTCAAGGGATACCGGCCCAGAAACAGATTGTCCAGCACGTTTCTTTCCAGGCATTGGTTCAATTCCTGGTGCACCATGGCCACGCCGTTTTCCAGCGCGTCCTTGGGGCCCGAAAAATTGACTTCCTTCCCATCCAGCAGGATCGTCCCCTCGTCCTTCTGATAGGTGCCGAACAGACACTTCATCATGGTGGACTTGCCGGCGCCGTTTTCGCCCATGAGCCCCATGATGGTACCCTGCCTCACATCCATATCGATGTGATCCAGAACGCGGTTGCGCCCGAAGGATTTGCACATTCCGCGGATCGAAAGGATATTCTTTGCTTCCCGATTAGCCATTGTTGTCATCCCGCCTTTATTGCAGCGATCGCTTATACAGGTCAAAAGAGAAGAGGGCCATCAGGTGAAAGGCTCACCTGATGACCCATTCCACCCTTTTACCGGGATTGGGATTCAGATCATTGCATCAGCTTGACCATGTAGGAAGCCGCGTTGTCGGTCTTGACCATGTTGATGGCGAAGCCGTCATACTCGGAGGGATTGCCCAGACGGTCGATCAGGTTCGCTTCGGTCTGGCCGTCGCCCAGTACGTATTCCACATCCAGGTTCAGCGCGGAGGCGTAGTTCTTCAGCTGGGGCACATAGGTGGCGTTCAGGAAGTTGTCGGCGCTGTTGTAAATGCTCAGCCAGACCTTCTTGACGGCGCCGGCTTCTTCGCTCAGCTGGTTGCTGAAGGCGGGATTGGCAGCGGTGGCATCCAGGAACGCTTCATAGTTCGCGGCCGTCACGGCGCCGTTCAGGGCGTAGAAGCAGCGGGTGGCTTCGTCATAGAAGTACAGGTCGTCGCTCAGCACGTTGCCGGCGGCGTCGGGCGTGCTGATACCAACCATGATGTCAGCGTCGTCCAGCGCGTTGCGCAGGGTGCGCAGGGTCAGGTAGGCCTGCACGTCGGCGTTCTGGGAAATGGTGCCGCAGTAGCCGTCCGCGATGGCGGCCACGGCGTCGCTGTTGGCGTCATAACCGAAGGTGGGCACGCCCTTTTCCTTGGCCCAGGCATTGAACACAGCCATGCCCATGCCGTCGTTGTTGGAAACAACCACGTCGATCTGATCGCCGAAGGAGCCTTCCCAGGCGATGATGGCATTGCCGGCGGTGGGAGCGTCCCAGGTGGCGCCGGAGGAGTTCTTCATTTCCTGAGAGGCCAGCTCACGGACGATGTAGGTTTTGCCGTCGATTTCGATGGAGCCGTCCTTCACGTGCTCGGCGGAGCCGTCAGGATTGGTGCCGATGGGCTGGGAGTCCACGTCGTCAATGGTGGCGATTTCGGTCTTGCCCTGCAGCGCATCGGGGATAGCAGTGCCCAGAGCCTTGCGGGCGCCGCGGGTACGGGCGATGGAGTCGTTGTGGCCGACGTCGCCGATGCACAGCACGTAGCCGATGATGCCGTCGCCGTTACGGTCCAGGCCTTCGCCGTGAGCCAGCAGATAATCCACGATCATCTGGCCCTGCAGTTCAGCGCCCTGCTTGGCGTCGAAGCCGACGTAATAGGTCTTGCCATTGAAGGTCAGGGCGTCCATATCCAGTTCACCGGTGGTGCTGTTGGAGGGCTGACGGTTGAACCAGATGACGGGCTTTTGGTCGTTGGCCACGCCGGCCAGCGCGATAGAAACGACGCTCAGCAGCATTACGGCCGCCACAAGAAGGGACAGAAACTTTTTCATGGGGCATACACTCTCCTTTTTATATTTCACACGGTTTCCTCCGTGCGGGGTACGAAACGGGACAGCTTTTGACCATTTGCAATCGATCTATATTTTATCATCACCGGGATAGAAAGTCAACCAAAAAACGATTGAAGTGCAGAAACCACACCCGATTCCTGCTTACTGCGCTGGGAGCCGATTTTGAATTTCTGTGTAACTGTTCAGTCGATACGCTATAAAGTGTGAAACCCTGCTGTCGTCCCGACCGGAGTGGAGCGGGAGCGGAACGAAGTGGAGGGATCTGGCGGAAAATGTAACCGTCTAAATGATTAGGTCCCTCGACTCCGCTTGGGATGACAATGTATCTTTCACGCTTTAAAGCAGCAAAGTCAAACAGATACACTTACTTTTTGAATAAATTGTGAATTTTTTGTAAATTTAAGGCTTGACAAACTGAGATTTTGAATTTATAATACGCTTGTTTCACCGCTTACATGAACCGTCTTGACATCCGGAATGAGTTTTCAATTTTCATTCTGCTTCTGTTGTACACTTTCCACACCGGACGTATTTTGTGTCCCGACGAAAAGGATGAGCTTCAGCGCGTCCTGCTACTTCTGAATAGATGAGCAGGCATCCAAAGGAAAGGATGAGCGCACGGGCGCAGCCGTGGCGTGTCCTGCCGATTCCCGATTGGGAAAGCGGCAGGCATCCAAAGGAAAGGATGAGCGCACGGGCGCAGCCGTGGCGCGTCCTGCCGCTTCCGAATGGAAAAGCGGCAGGCATCCAAAAGGAAAGGATGAGCGCACGGGCGCAGCCGTGGCGCGTCCTGCCGCTTCCGAATGGAAAAGCGGCAGGCATCCAAAGGAAAGGATGGTTCGATGTACATGCAGACCGCGTTTCCGGTCATCGACCTGGCGCAGACGGGCCGCAGCATTGAGCGGCACCGCCGCGACGCCGGGCTGACCGTGCGGGACCTCCAAACCTATTTCGGGTTTGAGTACCCGCAGGCCATTTACAAGTGGCAGCACGGCGAGTGCCTGCCCACGGTGGATAACCTGCTGGCCCTGGCCCGGCTCCTGCAGGTGTCCATGGAAGACCTCCTGGTCTATGAGGACCAGGGGGTCTCTCATGTTTTGGAGCGTTATAAATGGATAACACCCCGCGCCGGTTTCGTATTGGCACGGGGTGTCGCGTATATCATGGTTTTATTTGTCATCAATGCCCAGCAGCATCCGGTCGTTGTCCAGCGCCTTGCCGCTGGCCTGGCGGAATTTGTCGGTGAGGTCGTGGATGGTGAGCTTCGCCCGTTCCTCGCCGGTCACGTCGTAAATCACGTGCCCCTGATCCATCATCAGCGTGCGGTTGCCCAGGTCCAGGGCGGACTGCATGTTGTGGGTGATCATGAGGCAGGTGATTTTATTTTCCTCCACGATGGAGCGGGTGAGGGCCAGCACCTTTTCGGCGGTGCCGGGGTCGAGGGCGGCGGTGTGCTCGTCCAGGAGTAATAATTTGGGAATATGATAGGTCGCCATGAGCAGGGTTAATGCCTGGCGTTGGCCGCCGGATAGCAGGCCTACGGGCTGCTTCATCCGGTCTTCCAGGCCCATGCCCAGCAGGGCCAGTTTGTCCCGGAACGCCTTTTTGTCCGCGCCTGTCACCCGGCTCAGCCAGCCGCCGTTGCCTGCGGCCAGGGCCAGGTTTTCCTCGATGCTCATGTCCGGTGCGGTGCCGCGCATGGGGTCCTGGAACAGCCTGCCGATCTGCCGCGCCCGCTGGTGCTCCGGCATCCAGGTTACGTCCCGCCCGTCCATGATAACGGTCCCGTGGTCGGGAAAAAAACTGCCGCAGATGGCGTTGAACAGCGTGGATTTCCCTGCGCCGTTGGCCCCGATGATGCTCACGAAATCGCCCTTGTGAATGTGGAGGGTGAGCTTGTCCAGCGCTAATTTGGCGTTCACCGTGCCGGGGTTGAAGGTCTTGGATACTTCATTCAAAATCAGCATCGTCATTTCTCTCCTTCCGGCAGGGGCTTCTTCCGCATCCGCAGGGACTTGACCAGCAGCGGAAGCTGCTTTCTCAAGTATGGCCCGGAAATCGCCAAAATAACGATGGTGGAGGAAACGGCTTTCAGCATGAACGCGGGCATGTTCATCCGCAGGGCTAAGGCGTACACCAGCCGGAACAGGAACGCGCCGATCACCGCGCCTACCGCGCGAAGCGGCACGGAGCGGTGCTTGCTGACGATGACCCCGCCGATGAGCAGCGAGGCCAGCGCCACCGTGACCATGCCGCTGCCCATGTTCACCTCATAGTTCTTTTGCTGCTGCGCCATGAGGCACCCGGACAGGGCGGTAAAAGCGTTGGAAACGCACAGGCCCACGGTAGTGGTAAAGGCGGGATTGATGGAGGAGGAGCGCACCATGTCCGCGTTGCTGCCCGTGGCGCGGATGGCCAGGCCCAGCTTCGTGCGCAGGAAAAAGCACAGGAACAGCACCACCAGCGCCACCGCGATCAGCATCACGAACAGGGTGTACTGCCCGGCGAAGGGGGTGTCTTTCAGCAGCTGCTTCGCCATGGTGAACACGGTGACGGTCTTGTTCATGGGAAGCGTGGCCTTGTTGCCGGTCAGCGCCATGTTCAGGGAATACAGCCCCGTGTTCACCACGATGCCCGCCAGCAGGCTTTGCACGCCCATGCGCATTTGCAGCGTGGCGGTGATGAAGCCGGAAACCGACCCGGCCAGCATGGCCGCGGGCAGCGCCAGCCAGGGATGGCCCGAAATGGCCACCAGCGCGCCCACCGCCGCGCCTAAGGTAAAGCACCCGTCGGTACTCAGGTCGCACACGTTCAGCATGGAATAACTCAGGAACAGGGCCAGCACCGTCAGCGCGTTCACCAGGCCCAGTTCGAGCGCTGTTTGGCCAAGGGCTAAAAGTTTGTCAGGCGTCATGATCGTTTGTCTCCGTTTGTTGGTTTATCGGCTTCTTTGCCAGATACAAAACGAACGTATCGTTGAACACGATGCGGTTTCCGGCTTCCAGCACGGCGTTTCGCAGCCCGTCGAAAAACCGGTTTTTGTATGGCTCGGGAATCACGATGTGGTCGCAGTGGGTTCCGCAGTAGCCCACATATTCATCCGCGGTAAACACCCGCTGGCCGTGATATTCCCGCTTTTCAAAATCCACGAATCCGTAATTTACCGCGTTGGCATAGTTGAAACCGCCGTGCCGGTACGGCGTTTCCGGTTTGAAGTAAGCGTCGTATACCTGTTGGATTTTCTGATACAGCGCTTCGTTCGGCGTCCTGTAATCCCCTCTGGTCAGCATCATCGCCAGCGTTCCGCCGGGCCTGAGCAGATCGAAGGTTTTGGAAAAAGCGATTTCTTCCGGGATCCATTGGATGGTCGCGGCGGAATAAATCATATCGAATTTCGCAGCGCCGAAATCGTGGGTGATGAAGTCAGCGTTCACGATATGGAAGTTGGCGTACCGGCCGTATTTCTCTTTCATCTTCTCAAAAAGATGCTCGCCCAGCTCGATCGCGTGATAATCGCAGCCGGTTTTCAGGATCGGATCGGTGGTCTGTCCGGTGCCGGGGCCAAGCTCCAGCACCGTTTTGCCCGGCCCGATGGCGGCATAGTCGATCAAATCCGAAAACAGCTCTTCGCTGTACCGCGGCCTGTATCGGTCGAACTGCTCGGGGATCGTGTCGAAAACTTTTCTGAACTCCACTGCTTTTCCCTCTCTCCGGCTTTATAATTTCCTTGTATAGATTTTTTCCTCCGCGCCCCAGAAGGCGGTTTTGCAGTCGATGACGGTGAAGCCGTATTTTTCATAGAGGTTTTCGTGGTCGCTGGTGAGATACACCCGGTCAAAGCCCACGGATTTCAGATAGTCCATGGCTGCCCGAATCAATTTTTCACTGAGTCGGTTCCCCCGGTACGCTTCGTCCACGAACACAAAGCCGATGTAGGGCGTGTAGGGCACATCGGGGATGCAGTCCGTTTTCGCGCATGTGCAGTAGCCGCAGATGCGATTATTGTCCAGCGCCACAACGACCCGTTCCCAGTCCGTGAACCCGCCGGAGCGCATGGCCTGGGCCAGGGCTTTTCCCGCATTCCAGGAACAGGCTGCGGCGTATGCTGCAACGTGCTCCCAGAGGGGAACGGAAGGAGAGATGATTTCGATGGTCAATGTTGATTCCTTCATTTTCAAAAAGATAGGGAAACGAATCAAAAGCCTTCCCCTTGAGGGGAAGGTGTCACGCGAAGCGTGACGGATGAGGTGTTTTATCCTGCATCCGCTCTATTCCGGTTTATCACCTCATCAGTCAGGCGCGAAAGTGCTTGGTTGCTCTCCCAAACTTGGTTCTTCGCCTGACAGCATCAGGTCCCCTTCGACTTCGCTCAGGGCAGGCTCTCGACTTCGCTCGGGATGACAGCCCGGCTTTCGCTGACAGAAACACCTCATCCGGCGCTGCGCGCCACCTTCCCCTCAAGGGGAAGGCTTAAAAGGTCACTGCCCTACGTCGTCAAAGCTCTCGGCGGTGGTAATGGGCTGTACGGTGGTGCAGAAGGGGGCGAAAGCGGCGGCGATGGCGTCGTAGTCGAAGCCGATCAAGGCGCAGGTTTCAGTGTTGACGGTGGCGGTGCCGTTATCGAAGGTCTTGACGGGCAATGTCGCCACGTCCGCGCCGTCCACCAGGATGGCGGCGATCATGTTGGCGGTTTCCTTGCCAAGGTTGGCGTAGTCCACGCCGTAGCCCAGGAACGCGCCGTTCAGAGCGAAGCTGTCCGCGCCGGTGTAGTGGGGGATTTTCGCCTCGGCCAAGGTTTCGTAAATCGCCAGCTCAGCGGCCATGATGGTGTTGTCGGTGGGGGTGAACACGGCGTCCATTTCATCGGCCACGATGGCGTCCGCAGCCAGCATGACTTCGGAAATGCCGCTCCCGGAGTATTCCTTGTAGCTCACACCCTTGGCGTCCAGGATTTCTTTGGCCGCGGCGATGGGGGCGGTGGAGGCGTCCTCGGAGGGGTTGTACAGCAGGGCGATCTTGCTGGCCTCGGGGTTGGCGGCGAAGATCAGGTTGAACACGGCGTTGGTATCCAGATAGTCGGAGGTGCCGGTGATGTTCGCGCCGGGAGCTTCCAGGCTGTCCACCAGGCCCGCGCCCACGGGGTCGCTGACGGCGGCGAACACCACGGGAATCTGGTTATCCTCGGTCATGCCCTGCATGGTCATGGCCACGGGGGTGGCCACGCCGACCATCAGGTCGACTTCTTCCGCGATGAAGTTGGCGATGATCTGCTGCATCACGCTGCCGTCCAGGTTGCAGTTGTCCTCCAGGATCTCAAAGGTCACGCCCTTCTCCGCTTCGATGACAGAAAGCTGCTCGCGGATGTTGGCGATGATCTGGTTCAGGGAAGCGTCGTCCACGAAGTTGCAGATGCCGATTTTGAAGCTGGTCTTTCCTTCCGCCAGGGACAGGGAGGACAGGGACAGGGTCATGACCAGGGCCAGAACCAAAGCGATGATCTTTTTCATGGGGATACCGTCCTTTCGTTTCTTCTTTTCTAAGTAATGAAAAACGCCCCAACGCACAATCTCTGTGCGCTGAGGCGGAATTTCCGTGGTGCCACTCAGCTTTGCTTCCGAGGGGGAAGCACGCTCTGCCGCGTACATCGTGATACGCGCCGCCGGGATAACGGGAGCGGTTGCCCGTCGCTGCCTACTCGCTTAAGCTTTCGGAGCGCCCTCCGGAGTCCATTCACTTCCGCCGCCCGCACCGCCGTTCCACTATCGGCGGCTCCCTTTGCCGTGCCTTCGGAAGCTACTTCTCTCCATCACTGGTGTGCATATATCATACAATTTCACCGTATATCTGTCAATAGATGAATTGTTCTCGAAGTGTTTTTTCTTGACAAGCATGAAACGCAATTCTATAATATGAAAAAAGACAAATCAGCGAGGAAGAATGAGGGCTCATCGGCCGTTGCACAGAGGGGGAAGCATCATGAACAGAAAACTGATCAACTGGCTTGGACTGACGGGCGTCATCGCGCTGCTCTCTTATACGGCGGCGGTTGTTTTTTCGCCGCTTGCTTTTCCGGGCTATAACTGGATGGCCCAGGCGGTCAGCGACCTGTCGGCGGAAACCGCGCCGTCCCGCGTCCTTTGGGACCAAATCGCCGCGCTGTACGGAAAATGCAGCATCGTATGCGCCACCTGCGTTTCCATCTATGTTTCCGAAAAGAAGCTCTCGACCAAACTGTTCCGCGCCGGGATTCACCTGTTCACCGTGATGAACTGGGTTTCGGGCGTGGGCTACAGCATGTTCCCCCTGGCGGACAGCGGGAAAGAAATCGCGTCCTTTCAGGAAGTGATGCACATCGTGGTTACGGCGCTGGTGGTGCTGCTGTCCATCGCTTCGCTGGTGTGCCTGATCATTGCGGGATGCAGAGAAAAAGAAATCCGGGGAATCGGGCTTTGGGCCGCTGTGGCGCTCCTAATGATGCTGGTCGGAGCGGTGGGGCAGAACCTGGTGCCCCCGAATTATTTCGGCGTCGTGGAACGGTTCAGCGTCTTTGCCGCCGTCGGCTTCAACGCGGTGCTGGGCTGGTATTTGTTCAGATGTTTCACATAATTGAGTGAGGAAACAAGCAAATGAAATACACCAAAACGATTACGCTGAAGGACGGCCGCGCATGTATCCTCCGAAACGGCACGGAGGAAGACGGTCAGGCGCTGCTGGACCTGTTCAACAGCACCCACGCCCAGACGGATTATTTGCTTTCCTATCCGGAGGAAAGCACCCACACCGCCCAGCAGGAAGCGCAATACCTGAAAGAAAAGGCGGCGAGCGAAAACGAAATCGAACTCCTGGCGGAGGTGGACGGCCTGGTCGTCGGCAGCGCGGGAATCGAAAGCGTCGGGAAAAAGGAAAAAGTGCGGCACCGGGCCGACTTCGGCATCAGTGTGGACAAAGCCTGGTGGGGCCTGGGCATCGGACGGGCGCTGACGGAAGCCTGCGTGGAATGCGCGAAGAAGGCGGGGTATGCGCAGATAGAGCTGCAGGCGGTGGCAGACAATCAGCGCGCCATTGCTCTCTATCAAAGTGTTGGCTTCGTCGAATACGGACGCAATCCCAGGGGCTTCCGCTCCCGCCTGACCGGATGGCAGGAAGTTGTTCACATGCGCCTGGAACTGGACGAGGAGAAACAAAATGAAGATTGAAACGGAACGGCTGGTCATCACCGAACTGACCATGGACATGGCGCAGGCCGTGCATGAAAATTCCCTGGACGAAAATAACCGCAGATTCGTTCCGGACGAGGTGTTTGAAACCCTGGAGGAAGCGAAGGAAACCGTCGCGTTTCTGATCAGTCAGTACGGCGCTTTCGACGGCCCGCAGGTCTACGCGGTGATCACGAAGACAGGCAGTGAGAATATCGGCTATGTGCAGATGGTTCCCATCGAGGACGGCTGGGAGATCGGCTATCACATCGGGGGACAGTACACGGGCCGAGGCTACGCCACGGAAGCGGTGAAGGCATTCCTGCCCATGATGGCGGAAGCGATCGGCCTCGGGGAAGTATACGGCATCTGCCTGAAAGACAATATCGCCTCCCGCCGCGTGATGGAAAAATGCGGCTTTGAACCTCTGTTCATCGGCGTTGGGCCGTATCAGGGGGAGCAGCGGGAAATCGTCAGAACGGTCTGGAGGACGTAGCACAATGAATGCGGAAGTCTATCTTTTCGGTCAGGTGCTTGGAACACATTCGTTTCTGCTCGAGGACGGCTTTCTTCAGCCGGATGAATACGCGGAAATCAAAGAGCAGTATTTCCTTCCTGGCGGGGAAACGGGCACGGCGGCGACGGTGCTCAGTTCCCTGGGCGTATCGGTGCGGATGGACGGCACCTGGATCGGCACGGAAGTCGCGCCTATGCTGAAAGCCTTTTACGCCGGAAAGAACGTCGATCTTTCCCCGCTGCGCTTTGTGGAGGACGATCCCGGCGTGATGGATTACGTGGTGATCGCGGGCCTCGTGCGTTCGCCGATGGGCCGGTTCCAGACCCTGTTTTCAACGGGCAAAAGATGGTGGAGCATCCCAAAGGAAGAACACTTAATCGGGTGCCGGGTCGCTGCCATCGACCCCTATTTCCGGGATGAATCCCTGCTGGCAATGGAACTGTGCCGCCGCCGCGGCATCCCCTATGTGACCATCGACACTCCCCATGATTCGCTCCTGCACCGCTATGCCGCCGTCAACGTAGTGTCCAAAGAGTGCACCTCCCAGCATTACGCGGGCATGGAACCCGAAGCCATGATGGATAAGATGCGGCGGGAAACGGACGGCCTGACCATTATCACTCAGGGCGGCGGCGAAATGCTGTACGCCAGGAAGGACGGCGAAATCCGCCGGATGAAGCCGTTCTCCGTTGAGGTCAGAAGCACGCTCGGCGCGGGCGACACCTTCAAGGCGGGCTGCGTGTACGGTCTGCTGCGCGGCATGGATGACGGCACGCTGGTGCGGTTTGCCAGCGCGTGTTCCGCCATCGCCATTTCCCGCTTCCCCCTGCCGCTCCATCCGCCAAAGATGGAGGAAGTGCAGGAACTGCTCCGCGTACAGCCGCTGTAAGAACTGATTTCAATCATCACGCAAGGAGGAAAACCATTATGAAAAAGATCGTAAGCTGCCTGTGCATCGTATGCATGCTGACCCTGGCGCTGCCGATGGGGGCGCTGGCCGACCACCAGTATCTGCTGGACAGCGACACCCGGCTGATTACCCAGGCGGAACTGTGGCAGTGGGACAGGGAATCGCTGAGCTTCATGTTCAACGAAATCTTCGCCCGCCACGGCTACCCCTTCGAGGTAGGCGGAAAGTTCTACAACTGGTTCAATGCCCAGCCCTGGTATCAGGCGGTGCGCAAGGTGACCAAGGAACAGGCTGTAGCCAAGGCCACCGACCTGGAATGGAAGAATTATAACACCATCAAGTCCGTCATCAGCCAGATGGACGCGAGCGGCTGGCCCTACCGGAAGCCCGCCGGTTCCAGCCTCAAATCCTGGCGCGACTTCACGCCCCCGGACACTTCGTTGAAGCTGACGGGTTTTTCCTATCTGTCCATTTCCGCCAATCAGAAGCTGAATGTGTATTCCGCGCCGAGCGCTTCCTCCTGGCGCGGAGCGAACGGCAAGGCCATGGTGAACACCAACGGCGCGGTGTGGGCCGCGGGCTGGGAAAACGGCTGGCTGCTGGTGTTCTATGAAACCAACAATGGCAGCGTGCGCGTGGGCTACGTGAACGGTTCGCAGATCAAGGGCCGGACAAACATAAACGATCAGCTGTATTTTGACCGGTCCGCCTGCACCCTGGCCACGTCAGCGGCTCTGACAGACGATCCTTTGCGTACTATGACCACCATCACCAATCTTCGCGCGGGCAGCACGGTGACGTACCTCACCACCGTGACCAACCAGAGCGGATGGAGCTTCGACTACATCGAAACTACCGTGGGCGGCCAGCGTGTGCGCGGTTTCATCCCCACCGGCTGCCTGGATTTGCCCTATGATGTCCTGGACGACTGGGACAGATATTCCAAATAAACAATCACAATCAAAAGCCCGAACCGGCTTTTCCGCCGGTTCGGGTTCCATCCTGCAAAGTGCGGTATAACATAGGTTGATTTCCAGCGCTTGCTGGCAAAGGAGAAAACCCGGATGGATAATTTTGCGTTCTATTATATCGAATCGAACATCGTCTGCATCATCGTGTTCGGCATTCTGCTCATTCATAGTCTCAGTATTGACAGGCAGGAGAAGCAGATCCAGTTTGACTATGTCCTGGTTGCTTTTATGCTCTACTTCGCGTCGGATTCGTTCTGGGCGGCGATCATCGGCGGATTGGTTCCGAAAACCAATTTCACCGTATTTCTCGATGTTTTCCTGATTTATATCTTCATGGCTGCGAGCATCTATTTCTGGCTGGGCTTTGTCATGGCCTTTGAACAGGTGCCGCACCGCAACAGGCAAATCAACCGGTTTGCCGTGATCTTTCCTTTTTTGGTTACGACGGCCGCGCTGATCCTGAATTTCCTGATTGCGCCGCAAATGCTCATCGACGACACGCTGGAGATCCAGTCGGCTTTCACCGTTTATCTGATCACGGTTCCTTGCATCTATATGGTCGCTATCCTTTTTTACGCGCTCAGAAAGGCGAGGAGCGAGGAAAACCCGCACCTGAAACGCAAACACCTGTTTATCGGTTTCTTCCCGCTTTTGTCGCTCATCGGCGGGCTGGTGCAGGTGGCTTTTCCGTATATACCAATTTACTGCTTCATGTGCCTGATTCTGATGCTGGTGTTTTATATCCAGTCCATCCTGGGCAAAGTTTCCATTGACCCCCTGACGAGGCTCAACAACCGCGGCCAGCTGATGCGCTATACGTCGCAGAAGTCCAATGTCCACATCGAAAACCGCCTGACGGTCGTGATCATGATGGACATTGATGAATTCAAATCAATCAACGATACATACGGCCACGCCGAAGGCGACAAGGCGCTGGTGGCAATCGCCGATTCGCTGAAAACAGTGATCAACAGGCACAGCATGCCTTCTTTCCTGTGCAGATATGGCGGGGACGAATTCATCCTGATCGTGCATCCCGAAAAGAAAGAAGAAGTCGATCGCCTGATCGACGAAATCCGCGAAGAAGTCAAGCTGAAAGAAATGCCTTATCGCCTTGCCGTCAGCGCCGGCTACGATGAGCTGATGGGCAATCAGGATTCTTTAGAAAACTGTATCGAGCGCGCGGACAAAAAGCTCTATCTGGACAAGGAATACCGGAAGCTTCACCCGTCCCGGGCTTAATTGCCGGAAAAACGTTATTCCTCTTCGAGCGCCTTCTCAATGGCTTCCAGCAATTGCTCCCTGCCGTCGCCGGTTTCGCTGGAGCAGCAGACCACCTGCCAGGGCTGCACCTGCAGGGCGCGGCAAATGGGCGCCAGGTTTTTCATCCTCGCGCCGCGGGAAATCTTGTCCGCTTTTGTAGCTACGACAAGGAATGGCAGCCCGTTTCCGCGCAGGAACGCGTTCATCTGAATATCGTCCTGTGTCGGCTCGTGGCGGATATCCACCAGATGCAGAACCAGCCGAAGCTGATCCGTTTCGCGGAAGTATCCCTCCATCATCTCGCCCCAGCGCTGCTTTTCCTTTTTGTCAACCCTGGCGAAACCGTACCCCGGCAGATCGACCAGGTAGAAGGCTTCGTTCAGCAGGAACAGGTTGATCAGCCGGGTTTTGCCGGGCGCGGCGCTGGTTTTCGCCAGCGCTTTTCTTTTGCACAGGCTGTTGATCAGGCTGGACTTGCCCACGTTGCTCTTTCCCGCCACAGCGATCTGGGGCAGCGCGGGATTCGGCGAAACGTATTTTGACATGCTTGTCACGAAGGACGCGGATTTGATTTCCATGCGTTTCTCGCTTTCTGTCGGTTTTTCCTGAATCATTATAACGGAAAACGATTCGGCAGGCAAGGGGTAACAAGCAGCAGAAACGATGAATCGGCGTTTTTTCCGGTTCTTCACATGAAACAATTTTCCGGCTCGGCTATTGACTTTTCATGTGCTTTCATTATATGATAACTATAGGAAATATTAAACAAATGGCAGCAATCCGTTCATTAAAGGAGGACGCACCATGAGCAAAGCAAAGGTTTATTTTTCTGATTTCCGCACGCGCCTGGGCGTGAGCCAGGGCGTGAAGCTGCAGCGGCTCATCAAAAAAGCCGGCATCGGCGACATCGACTTTGACGGCAAATTCGTGGCGATCAAGATGCACTTCGGCGAGCTGGGCAATTTCGCTTTCCTGCGGCCGAACTACGTGAAGGCCGTGGCCGACGTGGTAAAGGAATTAGGCGGCAAGCCCTTCCTGACCGACTGCAACACGCTCTATCCCGGCAGCCGCAAGAACGCGGTGGATCACCTGATGAACGCTGAAATCAACGGCTTCAACAGCGTCACCACCGGCTGTTATGTGATCATCGCCGACGGCCTGCGGGGCACGGACGACATTGAGGTGCCGGTGCACAACGGCGAATATTGCAAGACCGCGCTCATTGGCCGCGCCGTGATGGACGCGGATATCGTGATTTCTCTGAGCCACTTCAAGGGTCACGAGGCCACCGGCTTCGGCGGGGCGATCAAAAACCTGGGCATGGGCTGCGGCAGCCGCGCGGGCAAGATGAACCAGCACAACGACGGCACGCCCCAGGTGGATCAGGACGCTTGCCGGGGCTGCGGAAGATGCGCCAAGGAATGCGGCAGCGACGCCATTTTCTATAGGGAAGATCACAAAGCGTACATCGACCCCGCCATCTGCAAGGGCTGCGGGCGGTGCATCGGCGCGTGCGCCTTCGACGCCATCAGCAACATGAACGACAGCGCCGGGGACATGCTCTGCCGCAAAATGGCCGAGTACACCCAAGCCGTGTGCTACGGACGGCCCTGCTTCCACATCAGCCTCATTATGGACGTGTCGCCCAACTGCGACTGCCACGGCGAAAACGACGCGCCGATCCTGCCCAACATCGGGATGCTGGCGTCCTTCGACCCTGTGGCCCTCGACCAGGCCTGCGTCGATCTCTGCCAGCAGGCAACGCCTTTCCGCAACAGCCAGCTCGGCGATAACCTGGCCAAGCCGGAATGGCATCACTACAACGACCACTTCAAGGACAGCAACCCCAACGTCCATTGGAAAGAAACCCTGGCCCACGGCGAAAAGATCGGCCTGGGCACCAGGGAATATGAGCTGATCGTGGTAAAGTAGGTTTTTTGACAATTGCAGAAGAAAGCCAGAAAAAATGCGCAGGGCGGGACTTGAACCCGCAGAACCCAGGCTCTGAAGCTGGTATGTCTGCCAATTGCATCACCTGCGCAAAGAAACAACCCCTGCGGGACTCGAACCCGCATTATCGCCTTGAAAGGGCGGTGTCCTGACCGTTTAGACGAAGGGATCATATCAGCCCCGAAGGGCTGAGAATTATGAAACGGCGCGCGGCGTATTCCGGACGACGATCGCGTCCATGGTGGTGCCGAACACCGACGCCAATATCACCAAGTTATCCAATGTCGGCATGGCGGTGCCCCGCTGCCATTTGTAGATGGCCTGGGGCGTGGAGAAACCGAAGATGTTCTGCAAATCCTGCACCGTCATGCCCATGCTCCGGCGCATCCTAACGATGTTGCTGCCGGTAGCCCGCATATCTATACAAGGCAATGTACCCATTGAAGACCCTCCTCAAATCAACTGCTGAAGACAAAGAAGAAGACCGCCTGCCCAAATCAGACAAGCGGCCTTTTTATTTTATCCTTCGCATTCATTGCGGAAGATTCGTAAGGTCTCTTTTTCTTGTCTTTTCAGGGCAATGCAAAGAAGCGCGCAGCTCCTGTTCCAAACCGCACAGCAGAAATTCGAGGTTTTCGTAATGCTTCATGCCGACGTTGCGTACCATCTGAATTCCTCCTTCACAGTTTTTTCATTCCCTGGTACGCACGTATCATAACATAACTGCGGTGAAATGTAAAGAAACCTGTGGTATAATTCACCCCAAAATGTGCGGGCACTTGCAAACAGCGGCGGGATAGCGTATAATAGGGATGCTGAAAAGCGCTGGAAAAAGTAAGAAGCAAAGGGGATTTTATTATGAAACTGGGCGTGGTCGGGCTGCCGAACGTGGGAAAAAGCACTTTATTCAACGCCATCACCGGCGCGGGGGCGCAGGCGGCCAACTATCCTTTCTGCACCATCGAGCCCAACGCGGGCATCGTGGCGGTGCCGGACAGCCGGGTGACCGCGCTGGCCGAAATGTACCATCCCAAGAAGGTGACGCCCGCCACGGTGGAGTTCGTGGACATTGCCGGGCTGGTGAAGGGCGCCAGCAAAGGCGAGGGCCTGGGCAACAAGTTCCTGTCTCACATCCGGGAGTGCGAGGCCATCGTGCATGTGGTGCGCTGCTTTGAGGATGAAAACATCATCCACGTGGATGGCAGCGTGAACCCCGCCCGAGACATCGAAACCATCAACTTAGAGCTGATTTTCGCCGACATGGAAACCGTCGCCAAGCGGGAAGACAAGGCCCGCAAGCTCATCAAGACCGGCGAAAAGAAGTACGGCGAGGAAGCCGACCTGGCCGCGCGGGTATTAAAGCATCTGGAAGCGGGCAAGCCCGCCCGCACCTGCCCCCTGACCGACGAGGAAAAGGACATCGTGAAGGGCTGGTTCCTGCTGACCACCAAGCCCGTGATTTACGCCGCCAACATCGCCGAGGATCTGGTGGCCGAGGACGAGGACAGCATCGACTTTGTGAAGCAGGTCAAGGCCATTGCGAAGGAAGAGCAGGCCGAGGTGCTGGTGATTTCCGCCCGCATCGAGGAAGAAATCGCCCAGATGGATCCGGAGGAAAAGGAAGAGTTTTTGCAGGAATTGGGCATCGGCCAGAGCGGCCTGGACAGGCTGATCCGGAAGTGCTATCACCTGCTGGGCCTCATCTCCTTCCTCACCGCCGGCGAGGACGAGTGCCGCGCCTGGACCATCACCAAAGGCACCAAGGCCCCCCAGGCTGCGGGCAAAATCCACACCGACTTTGAGCGCGGCTTCATCCGCGCCGAGATCGTACCCTTTGAAACCCTGCACCAGCTGGGCAGCATGAACGCCTGTAAGGAAAAGGGCCTGGTGAGAAGCGAGGGCAAGGACTACGTGATGCAGGACGGCGACGTGACGCTGTTCAGGTTCAACGTATAAGAGCGTTTTTGCGGGGGAAACCGCTCTAAGCCTTCCCCTCGCAGGGGAAGGTGGCGCGATGCGCCGGATGAGGTTTCCAAAGAGCGGTTTCCCCCGAACCCCCTTCCGAGAAAGGCGATAAAGGGGAAACGTATATTATCTTGGAAACATAGTTGACAGAATTTTAGGAAATGGAGGAGTTCATGACAAAACGAGCTTTTCTTGTTGCGTTGATAGCGGTACTAATGCTAACGCTGTGCAGCGTTGCCCTGGCGGATATGGATTTTGAACTGCGGCCAGAACAAAAGAAAGCTATGCAGGATGCTGGCAGGGAGACGGAAAATTTGCTGGCTGGTAAAGAGTATTGGAATGAGGATGAGCCGGAAGCCACGATGATTCTTGCACAGGCTGGGGACATCATACAATTGACGGCGCTGGAACGGAATCAGGACGAAAGCTGGCGAATCGTTGGGTATAATGATACCATACCCGCTTCCATGATTACCAATGCCACAATATCATCATGGACTTTTCCTTCGGAAGAAGAGCCGGAGCATATTTTTTTCATGCTGCAAATGGAGAAGTATATCTCTTTGACAGACACCACTTTGACAGACAATGACGCCTGGTGCATATTTCTGAGGTCTGATTCTTTGGAATTCATCTGGACGCCGGGGCAGGGCTTCATGCTCTGCAATGCGCAGGACGTTCCTTTTGAAGATGAAGCGGACGGCCGTTGCCCATATCATCTGCTGACGATGAAGGAGGAAGGCTGGATTTACAGGTTTTATGAGATGATTAAGTCAGAAAGCAGCCCGATATGGCACCGCAGTGATAAGATCGTGGAGAAAGGAGTGCCTGATGAGGATATGCTGCCATACACGGAATTGTCGAAGCTCGATTTCCAGGCGCTGCTTACTTTCCTCCACAGTCTTGCCCCTGAGGAATATGAGCATAAACCAATTCAATCTTCTTTCCCTGAACCGGAAGAACCCGAGAAAGAAGATGAAACTGTCTATGTTTATTATAATCCGCAAGGCGGCAGATATTATCATGCTGACCGCTTATGCCCATCTGTGAATTCAAAATATTGGCCTTTGTCACCGATTTCCTTTGATGTAATCTGCACACATAGTAACCTGCTGCCCTGTGTTCACTGTAATGCGCCGGAAAGACCAGTCTCTGATGCAGAGCCGACAGAAGAGCCACGGGAAAACGACTGAAAATTTCGTTGCGGAGACAATGGCTTGAAGTTCCCCACAAACCAAAAGGAGGTTATTCTTTTTTGAGCACATCCCGTTTCGCGTTATTTGTTGATTTGGAAAACTGCGGGGCCAAGGCGGCCACGCTGAACAATATATTGGACAAGGTCAAGATCCGCGGAGACATTCTGCTGGGCAAGGTGTACGGCTACACGGACCGGTTCAGCGACCTGAAAGAGGTGCTTTTGTCCAACACGTTTACCGTGGTGCCGTCCATCCGGTACGGCTTCGCGCAGAAGAACAACGCGGACATTATGCTGGTGATTGACGCGCTGGAGGTGGCCTACACCAACCCGCTGATCGACTCCTTCTGCATCGTGTCCGGCGACAGCGATTACACGCCGCTGGTGGGCCGGTTAAAGAGCATGGGCAAATTCGTCCTCGGCATCAGCCGAAGCGAGGTTGCCAGCAGCATTTTTATCAACGCCTGCAATGAGTTCCAATTTTTGGAAACTGTTTCCTCCGTCAGCCGGGACAAGCGGAGCCGCAAGGCGCAATCCAAGGACGAGCCCTTGGATGACGCGGGCCTCAATAAGCTCTTGGAGGGCATCCTCAGCGAGCAGACCGACGAGGACGAAATGTACGCCAGCGAAATGAAGGGCGTGCTGCTCCGTCTGCGGCCGGACTTCAACGAAAAGTCCTTCGGCTGCGCGTCGTTCGGCAAGCTTTTGAACAAGCTTGCCGCGAAGTTCGGCACCATCCGGGTGAAGAACGACAATTACAACGTGCTGGTGTCCCTGAACGCCGATGCGCCGGAGGAAAACACAGCGAAGAAGCTGACCGCCGACAATTGGCGCGCCGCTTTCACCGAGCAGCTCCAGCATTACAGGGACGACGGCTTCGAGCGCATCAACCCTTCCATTCTGAAAGCCGATATTCAGGCCGCCTATCCCGATTATTCCGAGCGCGGCATCGGCTTCAAGCGCTTTTCCGACGTGCTCAAGCAGATGGAAAGGGATAGGCTGCTGGCCCTCGAACTGGACGAACAGAAGAATATGCTCATCAAGATGCTGTAAGCAATGATCGCCATGCCGGGAGACATGGCGGTTTCGCTTTGTGGGAAGCTTTGAGCAGTTGCTAAAGGAGGCATAGCATGGATCCCAAATTGTTTTCACAGGCGATGATCAAGTTTTTCGGCGGGCTGCTGGTGGTGGGTCTGCTGCTGTTCCTGCCGGCGGGAACGTTTTTGTTCTGGCAAGCATGGTTGCTGATCGGGATACTCTTCGTTCCGATGTTTGCTGCCGGGCTGATCATGATGCGATCGTCCCCGGAGCTGCTGCGGAAAAGGCTGAACGCGAAAGAAAAGGAAACTGAGCAAAAAGGAGTGATCGTCCTCAGCGGTATGATGTTTTTTGCGGCGTTCGTTTTAGCGGGGCTGAACTTTCGTTTCCGCTGGATCGTGCTGCCGGCGTGGGTTTCCTGGGCGAGCGCGGCTGTTTTCCTGGCCGCCTATGCGCTGTATGCCGAGGTGCTGCGGGAAAACGTCTGGCTGTCCCGGACGATCGAAGTGCAGGAGAATCAAAAGGTTATCGACACCGGGCTGTACGGCGTCGTTCGCCACCCGATGTACATGACCACGCTGTTTCTGTTCCTGTCGATGCCGCTGGTGCTCGGCTCCGTTATTTCCTTTGCGGTCACGCTGCTCTATATCCCCATCATCGCTAAGCGTATCCGCAACGAGGAGCAGGTGCTGGAAAACGGCCTGGACGGATATGCGGAATATAAGAAACGGGTCCGGTATAAGGTAATTCCGTTCGTGTGGTAAAGTGGAGGAAGAACGGCATTGAGCAAGCTGATAAATGAAACAGGTTCAGAACAAGTGATTCTTCGTTTTGTTACGGAAGACGATCTGTCCGAAGTTGCCCGGACGTGGCCTTCGGATCATCTCCCGGTTTCCGAAGCGGAAGCGCGAGACGCCATTGCTTACATGCGCGGAAATTACGCAAGAAATGCGCAAGGCTGTATCTTTCATCTGTGCCTTGCGGTCTGCGCCGCGGCTGATCCCCGAACCATCATGGGATGGTGCGGGCTGGATGGCCGCAGGAACCATGCGGAGCCTGAAATCTTTATACTGTTGGACGAGGAATACCGCGGCAAGGGGTACGGGACGCAATGCGTGAAAGAACTGCTGAGGATGGCGGAGGAGGATTTTTCCCTGCAAAGTATCCACGGCGGATGCGCAAAAGAGAACATCGCTTCCAAACGCGCCATGGAAAAAGGCGGCATGACGCAGTACGGTACAGAAGAAAACGGAGATCCGCTGTTCAGGTTTTATGCAAAGGGCAAGCCGTATAAAAGAAGCTGACCCGCTTCATCGGTCTGCCAATGTCTGATGCTTTGGGGAGGGAAAAGCTATGCGGAAGAATGGCTGCGTATCAATAGACAATACGGAAATGTACTATGTTTCCTTTGGCAGCGGCCGTAAAAAACTGGTTGTTTTACCGGGCCTTTCGGACGGGCTGGCTACGGTAAAAGGGAAGGCGTGGATTCTGTCGCCGCCCTATAAGAAATTCTTTCAGGACTTTACCGTGTATATGTTCAGCAGGAAGGATAAAATGCCGGATGGATATACCATCAGGAATATGGCGAATGATCAGGTTCTGGCCATGAAGCGCCTTGGAATCGAACAGGCGTATGTGCTCGGCGTATCCCAGGGAGGCATGATCGCTCAGTACATGGCCGCGGATCATCCGGAGGCAGTGAAAAAACTGATCCTCGCGGTGACGGCGCCGAACGCGAACGACGTTGTAAAAGAGGTAGTCTCAGCCTGGATTGATACGGCGAACAGAAGAGACCATAAGGCCCTGATGGTGGATACCGCAGAAAAGATGTACTCCGAAAACTATCTTCGGAAAAACAGAAGGTTCTTCCCTTTGTTGGCTCTGTTTACAAAGCCTTCGAGCTATGACCGCTTTTTGAAAAACGCCTCGGCGATCCTGAATTTCGACGCGCGTTCCGCGTTATCCAGGATCAGCTGCCCCACCTTGATTATCGCCGGAGATGATGACAATACCGTTGGAAACGAGGCCCCGTATGAATTGAACAAGGGAATTGCAAAGAGTGAACTGTATATTTATCAAGGGCTCGGACACGGCGTTTTCGAGGAGGCAAAAGATTTTTACGACAGGGTTTTTGCGTTCTGCGATCAATAAATACCGGACTGCTGATTTGTTTCCGGCTTTCATGAAAGGAGGCGGTTCCATGAAGGAATGCGTCT
The DNA here is from genome assembly GCA_017509065.1 of Clostridia bacterium. The sequence goes on along the minus strand of JAFWQM010000064.1, from coordinate 9,316 downwards.
ATCAAACGCCCTGCGGGAACATCCATTACTGGATCAGCAAAAACGCTGACTGCGGCGATCTTCAATTGGTATTTCTTCCGGGGCTGACTGCGGATCACAGATTGTTTGACAAACAGATTGCGTTTTTTGAGGGAAAATACCCTGTGTTTGTCTGGGACGCGCCGGGGCACGCAGCCTCGTGGCCGTTTGATTTTACGTTTAACTTGATGGACAAAGCCAGGTGGCTGGATGAAATATTGCAGCGGGAAGGCTTCCAGGAACCGGTCATCATCGGCCAGTCCATGGGCGGATATGTGGGCCAAGCCTACGCCCAGCAGTTCCCGGAGGAGCTGAAAGGCTTCATTTCCATCGATTCCGCCCCGCTCCAGCGGCAATACGTAACGGCATTGGAAATCGCCCTGCTGAAAAGGATGGAGCCGGTTTACCGTTATTATCCGTGGAAAGCACTGCTGAAATCCGGCACTGAGGGCGTTGCGGTGTCCGCATACGGAAGGAAGCTGATGCGGGAAATGATGCTGGTTTACGACGGCGATCAAAAGCGGTACGCGAAGCTGTCCGGCCATGGCATGAGGATGCTGGCGGAGGCGATGGAAAAGGACCTGCCGTACCGGATTCCCTGTCCGGCGCTGCTGATCTGCGGCGAAAAGGACCGCGCAGGGTCGACTGTCCGCTACAATAAAGCCTGGCACAAAAAAACGGGCATCCCCATCGAATGGATCAAAGGCGCCGGACATAACGCCAATGCGGACGAGCCGGAGACCGTTAACAGGCTGTTGGACCGTTTCGTAAAAAAGCTGCGCAATGAATGACATTCGGCTTTGCTGCTCATGGATGATATTATTGATAAAGTTGCTTTATTGCGAAAAGCATTTACACCTTATCTATAATATCGAATATTGGATCAAGGCAAATCAATGGACAAGTGAAGGGGCTGAATATGGCTGGTGATGGTATAATGGTAGTGCCAAATGGTACAAGATGAAAAAAGTACAAGTTCAGGCATTTAGGAGGATGCCAGAAGGAGAAAAGTACAAGAATGGTACAAGCCGATGGGTAAGATGCACGAAAAAAAGGAACTGCCCCTTGCAGAGCAGTTCCCTAAAAGTCAAGGAATATAAGCGTTTCTCACTTCCCAAAGTACCTCTCCGGCAGGCCCTTGAAGGCTTTGCCGAAATTCCTTATTTATTTCGGGGAGAGGCCAGATACAGACCGACCAGAAGCAGAACTATGCCAAGCACACCGCAGCTCACAACCAGCGGGCCATGATACGGATACGGCGGCGTATAGTCAGCCCGAGCGCCCAGACGGAGTCCTGTCAGCGAAACATATTTCGTGATCTGTGAGCCGACGAACAAAAACAGAATAACACTCAGCAGGATGAGCAGAAAGCCAATGATCCTTCTCCTGTTCATGCGCGTCATTCCTTCCCATTCCGACAGTGCTTACTTCCCAAAGTACCTCTTCAGCAATCCTGCAAACGCTTTACCGTGACGGGCTTCGTCCCTTGCCATTTCATGCACGGTGTCGTGGATGGCGTCCAAGTTCAGGGCCTTGGCCAGGGCGGTCTTCTGCATCGTAAAAAAACCACCTTTCGGGATTGATAGAACGCTTGATTTCATTGATATTGTAAGGCAAAACGCCCAAAATGTCAATAATGGCTATGAGGTAACATCCATATAGCATCTTTTCAACATCTTTGGTACAACAGTTGTACTTCTCGGAAGCATCTTTCAAACATGTTTAGTACACCTTTTAGTACAACATGGAAGGTGAACAACATGGCAAAACAGAATGACACTGGGGTGTACCAAAAGGAGAATGGGTATTGGGAATACCGCTTTGTGGTTCGCATTGGCGGCAAGAGAGTGTGCCGAAAAAAATGCACCGATGAACACGGCAACAAATTCAAAACCAAGCGTGAAGCACTTGCCGCCAGGGAAGCGGCAATTGTTGCCCTGCGCATTGAAAAGACCACCAAGCCAAAACCTGCCCGCCGCACAGTCAAGGAAGTATTTGAAGAATTCTGCGCCGAAGGACGCAAAGACCGCGCCTATCAGACCATCCGCAAGCAGGACAGTATATGGGAGAATCATTTGCGTGACCGTTTCGGAAATCGCTATGTGGATGAAATCAGCAGCGCGGACGTTGTGGATTATCTTTCTGAACTGTACTATGTGGATGGCTTGGCGTTCATGTATGTGGAATCGTTTTTAAAAATGTTCTACCTCATTTTCGGTCAAGCGTATTCCAGGAACTATCTTGATGTGGATACTTACAATAAGCTATGCGTGAACAAGAATACGAAAATCCACATGCCGAAGCTGAAAACCGATGATGATACTGATATTGTCGCTTTCAGCAAGGAAGAATGCGTTATTCTGGATGACTACTTCAAAGGGACGAACGCTGAAACCGCTTATCTCTTGGGGCGCTATTGCGGATTGAGAATCAATGAAGCGTTTGGCTTGAAATGGGATCATGTGGATTTTGAAGCAGGCACGATTTTAATTGACCGCCAGATGCAGTATCAGGAAGGACTTATCAAACTCATTGGCCCGAAAACCATCAATTCCAAACGTACTATCATCATGTGCGATATACTGAAACAGCATCTTCAAGAAAAAAAGCGCATAAGGGATGAAGATGAAGTCCGTTTTGCCGCCCTTCGCCAGCAGAACCGCCGCCTGATTGAAGACATTGACGGGAAAAAGATTTTTTCCACGGAACTTGTGAATTGCCTGCCCGATGGGAAAATCCAAACCGTCAATTCCTTCAAGTATCCTTCGCGGGAAATCAAGCAAAAGCTGGGAATCTACTTCAAATATCATTTTCTCCGTCACACTTTTGGTACGATGATGGCAGAAATGAATACGCCCACACATCTGCTCTGCAATCAGATGGGGCATGGGAATATCCATGTTACACAACGGTACTATATCGCCATCAGCAAAAGCGGTATGGAAATTCTTCGGAAAAATCTAAACAGTCTTTAAATGAAAAAGCAATCCCGTAGATGGCTTATTTGCCTTCTACGGGATTCTTTTTGTCATAATTTTTCCTGATAGCATCCAAATAGTCCTTGAACTGCTCTACGACAGAATCAGGAGATATTATCCGCGCACTCTTTCCAAATCTCAAAAGCCAGGCGAAAAATTGATTGCTTATATCAACATCGGTTGTTACAGTAAAATGGTGATTATCTATTTTTTTGTAAGAGGCATTGGCCTTTCCAAATTGTTCTATGACCGTATCCAGCAGAGACATGATAAAATATATGGTAACTCTCTCTTTTTTACCGCTGTACATTGATATTGTACGCTGAACAAAGGTTCGGATGTCTAATTCTTGAAATGCTTTATCCCCTTCTCGCGGCTGACCAGTCAAGCGAACTTCTTTCATGCGGTCAACTCTGTATGTCCAAATGGCTTCTCTTTCCTCGTTGTAAGCAAGCATATAATAGTTTCCATCATTGATGATTAGCTTGAAAGGACTAACAATATAAGTTTTTCCTTTCTGACGCTCAATCTGATTATTCAAATCATCAATGTTATATTTCAGGTATTTGAAAGATATTTTTTCTGGTGTGTGTGATTTGCCATCCAGTTTCGTTTTCATTGCGTCATTTATAACGGATATGTTGTTAATAACAGCGCGGTTATTTGTCTTAACGCGGTCTACCAATAATGCGTCATGCTTGATTTTTTCAGATTGTTGCGTACTGACAAAATCACAAATGACATGTTCCACAAGCCGCTTTGCTTGTCCTTCGGCAATGAATTTAGCAGAATAAACGCATTCTGCCAGCAGGCGAATGTCGTTGAGATCAAATTGCCGCACGCTGTTTTGTACATAGAAACCTTTACGTGATTTGTCATATTTTACAAGTTTAATTGAATCGTCATCATCGGACTCCAACATTTCTTCGGCTTCATCAATTGTGCATTCTTCTTGCAGCATTAAAGCCATTTTATTGATGTCTTTTATATCCTGGTATACAGAGCGTCTTTCCGCTTCAATCCCACAATCATCCAGAAAAGCGATAATGTCAAAAGCGTCTACCAAATGGTCATCATCACTGTTTTTCAATAAATACTGTAACACAGCATATGGTTTGATTTTCTGATTATACTTTTTGCCGCGCCCCGATGTTTCGCTTATGTTCATGCTGTCCTGTTTAATATCTGTCATACTGCCACCCCATTTGATATTTGCTTGCCAAATAATTATACCACAACTTCCTGCATCTTTGGAAGATAAAAGAACAACTTAATAGAACAAAGGCGCATTTTTCTTATTTGAATGCTTTTTCAAATGCTTTTCGTATTTGCTTTTCAATATCCTTCATATTGAAGCGAAAATGTATATCTGGCTCTTTTTTGCACTGGGTCGAAGAAGGCTGTTCATTATTCATTTCCTTCCTACATTCTTCCATACATTGCCGTTTGATTTCTGGTATGGCGTCGTTTATCATTTTCGCACACATCGCCCGAAACTCAACGATATGCTCTTCATGGGCTGTTTTTGCTTTTATCCGCTACATTTCAGCAACTTGCTGTTTGAAATAATCATAAGTTGTCATAGTTATCCCTCCGTGTCGTTACCTCTGTACCCAGAAGAAGGAACAGAAGCAGTCTATATATTATTCTTAATTGTATTTATTGCCTGAATCAAATCAGCCTCCGCAAGACGCTCTGGCTCATTCTGGACGAAGTAGAGCAAAAGGGCGTCCGTTTTTGATGGGGACAAGTGCCCCTTGCTGCTGGTTTTCCACTTGTATAAGGTGTTGGGCTTGATAGCCGTTGCTGCCGCAATTTCTTTGATACTGTGGCCTGGAAGCCCGATTGCGGTTAGAAGTAGGGCTTCTGTTTCTGCGAATGTGTTGTAGTTTTTCATAAAGAAATACCACCTCCCAGATGGAAGGTAGTGGGATTGGAAGTAAATTCAGTTTTTTTCTTTCGGGTTCAATGGATTTTTCTCAATGGCGTTGTAAATCTTCCGTCATTATGGTACAATAGAAGCGGAAAGAGAGAATTCGCAAAGCAGTCTAAAGGAGGGATGGTCATGACGGAAGAAATCTATTCCAGGGAATCGCTTGTTTCCATCATTGCCGCCCTGCTGAAAAAGTACCACGCGGAAAGCGCCATCCTGTTTGGATCCTATGCGCGGTACGAAGCGGATGTACTGTCCGACATTGATTTGGTGGTCATCGGCGGTGCCACTTTTGAGCCCACCAACATTTTCTGCATGGCGGAAGACCTGCACCGTGCCACGGGCAAAGCCGTGGACGTGTACGAACTGTGCGAAATCAACCAGGATAGTGATTTTTACCGCACGATCCTGCGGGAAGGGGTGCCAATCGCCGCATGAAATATACAGATATGCAACGGATTGAACGCATTGTTTCCACCACCCGCAAGCTGCTGGATTATCTGGCTGCCAACGGCATCACCAAGGAAGACGTGCTTTCCCAGGAGCCTCTTCGGTGGACGATCACTACGCCGTTGTTTAACATCGGAGAGCATGCCTATAACCTAACTGTCGAGTTCAAAGAAGCCCATGCGGATATACCCTGGGGGAAGATTTCAGGCTTGAGGCATCGCCTGGTACACGATTATGATAACACCAACTGGTCCTTGATTTGCGCTGTGTTGTTTGATGAAATGCCTGGATTCTTAGAAGACATAGAAAAAATAATTGCTTGATGCAGATGAGACCAAATGAAGCGGAAGCGTATCATGACTCTTCCGCTTTTTGATTTTCATTTTTTCTTACAGTTCCTTTCTCTGCTCATTCGATATTGTCATTGAATACCCGTAATCGCTTAATTTCTTGGCGATTCTCGCTTGCAAAACCAGCAAGTCTTCTTCCTCAAGGTTATCCAGTTCAGGAAGTAGTTTGTCTTCCTTTATTTCTTGTTTGTTATCAATCACGTGATTGAATCCCGCCGCAATAATACCTGTTGGGATAGCGATAATTCCAATTCCAACGAGGCTGATAATGGCTGCCAAAAATCTACCAAATGCTGTTATTGGATATACATCGCCATAGCCAACGGTTGTGAGCGTACAGATAGCCCACCAAAGAGAAGAAATAACATTTGGGAATTGCTCTGGCTGTACTGGATACTCCACGGTGTACATGATGATAGCGGAGAAAAGCATGACAAAAAAGCAAATGACCACGGACATGATCAACTGAGGCCCAGAAGCCTTAATGACTTGAACAATGATCTGAAGGGCTTCAAAGTATCTGCCCAATTTAAGAACACGAAGTAAGCGGAACAAACGGAATAGCCGCATCATCCGCAGGAAACGAAGATCAGCGGAGAAGAAAGGCAGATAGAACGGCAGAATCGCCAGCAAGTCTATGATTGCCATGAAAGAAAAGATATACTTCAAACGGGGATGCTTTGCGTCAGGGTAAAGCAAATCAGCAGTCCATATTCTCAGGAGGTATTCAATCGTGAATACCATAACGGTAATGGTTTCAAAGATTTGTAAGGTAGAATGCCAATTTGCATGGATTGTTTGAAATGATTCCAGAATGATGGAAAGAATGCTAAGAGCAATCAAACCCATGATTGCCCAATCAAAGATTGCACTTGCAAGGTCTCCATCTTCTGCTTTGCTGATGATTTCAAATACTCTCTTTTTGATTTGTTTATACTTTTCCATAAGCCTTACCCCGCATATTTCAAATCCGTTGTCTTTTCTTATTTTACACGATTTGCTAGAAACCTTCAAGGGTGTCCAAACGACAAAACGCACAAGCAAGAAAAATCTTGCTCTAAATCAGATAGTGCGGTATAATTTTACAGTAAATGATTTCGATATAGCTCCATCACGGTTTACAATATCCTCTGGTAAGATACGAAAGGATGTAGCAATAAATGATTGGTGAAAAGTTTACCTTAATGCAGTATTCTGTAAGTGCCATCCTGGGTTTGATTGAGGCAAAACAATTTGTAATTCCTGAAATCCAGCGTCCTTTCGTCTGGAAACGAAGCCAGGTGCGTGATTTGATTGACTCTCTTTATAATGGCTATCCTACTGGATATATTATTACTTGGAAGAATCCAGACGTGCGTACCAAAGAGGGCGGTGTCGCCAACGGAAAGCACGTTTTGATTGATGGGCAGCAGCGAGTGACAGCACTCATGGCTGCTATTTCTGGAATTGAAGTATTGGATGATGATTTCAAAAAAGACCGAATTAAGATTGCCTTCAATCCAATGGCAGAAGACCCTACTAAGCGGTTTGAGGTTCAGGATGCTTCGCACCTGAAAGACAAAAAATGGATTCCTGATATTTCAGAAGTCTTCAAGCCAGACTTTAAGCAAAGAGCATTTGAGAACGCTTATGCTGCTGCCAATGAAGGCGTTGATTTGGATGAGCTTTCAGAAACGCTGATGAAGCTGAAAGGCATTGCCAATCGGCAGATTGGTGTCATCGAATTAGACCACACCCTTGATATTGATGAGGTCACGGAGATCTTTATCAGAATCAATTCAAAGGGAACTGCTCTCAGTCAATCAGACTTTGTTATGTCCAAGATGGCTGCTGACAGCACGCATGGAGGAAACGTGCTACGTAAAGTGGTGGACTATTTCTGCCATCTTGCGGTGAAACCAGACTTTTATCCCATGATGGCGAAAGATGCAGAATTCGCCCAGACACCTTATGCCGCAAAGATCAAATGGCTTGCCCAGGACTTTGAAGATATTTATGATCCTGATTACGGCGATATGCTCCGCGTGGCATTTATGTACAGTTTCAGCCGCGGCAGACTGGCAGAATTGGTTAGTCTGCTTGCAGGACGCGATTTCTTAACAAGGGAATACCGCGAAGATATTGTTGATGAATCTTACCAGAAGCTTGAAAAAGGTATTCAAGCGTTCATTAACGAGTATAACTTCTCTCAGTTTGTTTTAGCAATCAAAGGGGCGGGCTTCAAATCTGGTAAACTGCTCACTTCAAAGAATACCTTAGATTTTGCCTATATGCTTTATTTGAAACTGTTGGACGATCCAACGATTCCTAACGTGCAGATAAAGCATCATGTTCAGAAATGGTTTGTTCTTTCAACACTAACTGGTAGATATGTTGCTTCTCCCGAATCCTCTATGAGCAGGGATATACGAACGATAGAAGAGAAAGGCTTTTTGACTTTCTTCCAGGAAGCCGAAAAATCTGCTTTATCAGACACTTTCTGGGAAGTGACGCTGTCACAGAACTTGGAAACCACGTCTGTCAATAGCCCTGCATTCAACGCTTTTCTTGCTGCACAAATCAATATGAATAAGAATTCCTTGTTCATGCACGGAACCATGATTTCGGACTTGTTGAACATTTCTGGAGACGTACACCACATTTTCCCAAAAGCCTATTTGAAGAATAATGGAATTGACGCAAAAGGACGATATAACCAGGTGGCAAACTTCACCTATCTTGATACACAGGTCAATAAAGCAGTCAGTGATGACGCCCCTGCTGAATACTTTGCAAAAGTGGTTCGTCAGTGCGGAACAAAGGAACAAGAAATCGGGAACATTACCGACTTGGAAGCTTTGAAGCAAAACATTGCTGACAATGCACTTCCGCAAGAGATAGTTAGCATGACCGTTGTGGACTATGATGAGTTTTTGATGAAGCGTCGTCATCTGATGGCAAAAATGATTGAACAATACTACAAACAACTATAAGAAGCGAAGGATTTCCAGCAAAATGAGGGAAGCTATTCTTCAGTTGTTTCTTATACTTGGTGGATAATTCCTAGAAATAACCTTCATTTTTCAATAATCGCGTGGTGGTGGATTTTATTATTCAAGAGATATGGAAGGTGGCAGACTTGAAATGAAATTCAAGTTTTTTCTTTCAGGTTCATTAGAAATCTATCAGAGTATGAAATGCTCCTATTCATTTATCTATTGTATATTGTTTACGTATTTGATATACTACTTGAAGGGATAAAGGAGGGATACAGATGGCGTTGTATTGTGAATTTGAAAGCATGGTCACTGAAAGCGATGTCGAACAAAAGTTTATTTATCCTTTTTTGAATACAGAAACACCTATGGGACTTGGGTTCAAAAATGCCGAAATCTGGACTAAGCATTCCCTCCGTAAGAGACAGATAGACAAAGGCGGAAAACAACATTACTATTTTCCAGATTATCTATAGTGTGTTTCTAAAGTCATAAACACCTGAAAAAAACGAGAAAAGATGTAAAAACCAAAAGGAAATTGAGCAACAGCGTCGAATAATATAAGCGAGGTGGAGAAAATGAAACGAGTCATTCGGCGCTACGAGCTCACAG
>JAFWQM010000063.1 GCA_017509065.1 Clostridia bacterium | reverse complement strand
TCCTCTCACTTGCGATTCTGGGTTCCCACTCGCCTTTCGTTTCCTCCAGGCAAGCCCCACAGTCTCAAGTAAAAACTCATTTCAGAATTAACTGTCGTTCTTCCTCAATCTCTCTGTATCGTTTTCAAGATTCCCGCGCTCCTCGAAGTACCCTCCGTTTGAGCGCTTGGTTAGAATATCATAAACACTCCGCATTGTCAACAACTTTTTTACGTCTTTTTCACTTTTTTTCGATGCTTTTTTCTAATCCTGAACAATAAAACGATCATTCTGGAAAAAGCGATTGGATAGCCAAACATTTATCCATTTCTTTTCATATATCGTTCGTTTTTACAAAGAACAAATGTTCTCCAAATTATCTCCTGATTCGCCATGCACAATAACAAAAACCTCCGCTCCGTCCAATCGGATAATCCGTGACCGTGACGAAGCGGAGGATATTCACTTTACAATTTATTCGATTGATTTATCGTTTATTGGAACTCATATTCAAGCGTCACTTCAGCGCTGACCGTGATATCGCCGCTTGTGATGACGGTTCCGCGGTCCAAGGCTTTGGCTTGATAATTGTACACGTTACTGACGCCATATCCGCTGGAAAAAGACTGGTTCTGCGTAGCATTGATGGAGACAAGGTTTCCCAGCTGAACCCCGGCCGCGGCAGCCAAGATCCCGGCTTTCTGTATGGCATCTTCCACGGCGCGGGTCAGCGCTTTCTGGTAAGCTTCGTTCTGCAGCGTGGAGGAGAAGCTGATGCCATAGCTGGTGTTGGCGCCCGCATCCATCGCAGCGTCCAGCACCTGGCCGATAAGAGACAGGTCATGGACAGTGACGGAGACATTGTTCTGCACTTCGTAATACAGCGTCCGGACTTCCTGACCGAAGGAGGACGAGGAGTAGTCATACTGGCTGCTCACGTTGAACTGGCTGGTCATGATGTCCTGGTCGTCTATGCCGATTTCATGCAAAGCGTCCAGCACCGCGTTCATCAGCTCGGCGTTTTCTTTTTGCGCTTCCCGGACAGTCAGCTTCTTGGTATTCACGCCGATTTGAAGGGTGGCGGTATCCGCGGCAAGAGCGACCACCGCGTTGCCGCTGACCCGAATGAGGCAGGGATTATCTTCTGCCAGCGCAGGCAGCGATACCGCTATCAGCAGGACAGCCAGACAAACAGCTAATACTTTCTTCATTATTGATTTCCTTCTCTCCTTTTATTATTCTTCTTTGTTTTTCTCACGATCAGGCGAATAACCAGCGCCACCGCACCGGCCGCGATCAGCCAGGGAAGGGCGGATACAAGGAAGATCACCGTATCTTCCAGGAATTCCATAGTGGCCTGCAGCGAATCCTGGAAGCCTTCGCTGATGCGCTGGCCAAGGGTGACCTCTTTCATCTCCGTTACGCGGACTTCTTTGACGCTGACTCTGACCGTGGAGTAATCCACCTTGGCGTCGTAGGATTTGATCTGGGATGTGTAGCGGTCGATATAGTACTGCGCATCGGCGATGGCGGACTCGATTTCGATCAGGTCGGACACTTCATCCGCGACCTCGAACATGCTTTGCAGGCGCGCCAGTTTTTTCTGCTGGGTTTCCAGGCGGGTTTTCACGTCGTAATAGCTGTCGCTAACGTCCTGCATTTCCTGCGTCATGGAAGTCACGTTGCCAATGCCTTCCGCGCCGGCGAGGAATTCATCCAGCCGCTGGGAGGGGATGCGCAGGGTGAGCGAAGCGCTGCGGGTCTGGCCGGTGGAAGCGTCGCCGAAGGTATTCAGGTATTCCACGCGCCCGCCCATGTCTTTAGCCAGGGCCTGGAGCCGTTCCAAGTCGCTGTCGTAATCAGTAGTTTTCACGGTGAAGCTGGCATTGCGGATAATCTTTTCCTGCCGGGCTTCGCTGCCCTTCGCCGCCGCGGCTTCCTCTGCCGCTTCTTCCATCTCCGGGACATCGTAATCGTCGTCATACGCCGCGGCCAGCATCGGCGCTTCCGCCGCCTGGCTGTATTCGTAGTACGCGCCGGCGCCCGTATCCGTATTTCTGCCCGTCACGCTGTTGGCGTTGGATGACCTTGCCTGAGAAGCGGAAGCGCTTCCGGTCACTTTGCTTCTGGACGGCATACCGCCCCGCGTCAGCGCTGTACCGCCCAGAACGAACACCAACACCGCAGCGGCGGCCAGCCAGCTTTTCCAGGGAAATTTCCTGCCTTTCTTTTCCTCTTCCATCGTTTCTTCCTCCCGAATCATTTGCCGCCAGGAGGAGGAGAAGGCTTCGGGCACCTCGATCTCTTCATCCATCCGCCGGGCGTCTTTCAGCAGGATCAGCCTTGCGGCGCAGTCCGGACAGGCCGCAGCGTGATCCCGCATTTGATCCGCTTCCGCTTTTGAAAGCGAACCGTCCACATAGGCGTCGAGAAGATTTGAAAATTCTTTGCAATCCATGTTTTCGCCTCCTCTCGCTTTCTTAGACGGAATGGGAAGAAAAAAGTTCCGAAGATTTTTGAAGAATCGCGCAAAGTTTTTCCCTGGCCCGGTTGACGCGGCTTTTCACCGTGCCCAGGGGAATGTCCAGCGTTTTAGAAATATCCTCGTAATTCATGCCGCGCATATCCCGCAGCACAATGATCTGCCGCATATCATCGGGCAGCTTATCAAGGCCCTCCCGCAGCAGGCGCAGGCGCTCTTTCTGCTCCAGCTGCGCATAGGCTGTCGGCGCAGTGTCCGACACGTCAAAATTCGTATCCTCCCGCATGGCATCCAGCGACGCGTTCGGGTGGCGCTTGCGCAGCGCGTCGGTGCATACGTTCATGGCGATGCGGGTGATCCAGGTGGAAAACGAGGCATCGCGCCGGAAGCTGCCAAACGCCCTGAACGCGCGCAGCATCGCTTCCTGGGCGCAGTCCTCCGCGTCAGGACGGTTTCCCATCATATGGAAGCATACGGCATATACCTGCCGCTCGCTCTCCCCCGCCAGGCGCTCGAACTGTTCCGCCTCCTGTTTTTTTGAAAACAGCCTGATTGACATGAGCCGCCCCCTTTCCGGAAAAGCAATTCAAACGATGCTGTTATTGTACCACTGAATATGTGAAAATGGAATATGGTTTTTTACGGGAAAGAATCCTAACCCGGAAAGTACAGAGTACAAAGGAAAGTGTGTAGGCTGTTTCTCGCACTTCTTACACACTTTGCTCTACACTCTTTGAAGCGGCATTTTCATTCACAACACAGTTTTGCCCGCCATGTACGTATCAGTCTTTTCTCCTCCGGCGCACGGCCGGAGGCAGAATCGCATGATGCTCACATGGCGGGCTGTCTGTTTCCCAACGCTTTTCGAAGCGTTTTGATGATTGGTTATCCTCTGATGAGCGCAACCGCCACATCGTTGACGTTTGTGCCCGTGGGGCCGGTCATGATGAGACCGCCGGTCTTTTGCAGGGCGTGGTAGGCATCGTTATCCTGCAGTACAGCGTCCACGGTCTGCCCATGGGCCGCGAGTTCCGCGCAGGTATCGCCGTCAGTATAGCCGCCCGCCGCGTCGCAGGGGCCGTCCGTGCCGTCGCTGCCCACGGAGAACACGGCGGCGTTCTTCATGCCGCTGATGCCCGCGGCTGCGGCGAGAGCCAGTTCCTGATTGCGCCCGCCCAGGCCGTGGCCGGTGAGCTTTACAACGGTTTCGCCGCCTGCGATATACGCCAGCGCTTTTCCGTCGCCCGCGTGGGTTTTCAGGATGGACGCCATGAAGCTGCCCGCCTCTTTCGCCTGGCAGCAGAGCTGGTCGGTGAGCAGGATGGGGGTGTAGCCCAGACGCTCGCAGGTCTTCGCAGCGGCGGCGCAAAGCTCGCGAACGCTGCCGTTGATCTGGGTATGCACGTTGTCAAGGGCCTTGGGCGTTTCCTTGTCCAGCAGGGCTCGGGCTTCGGCGCTCATGCGAAGCTGGTATTTCTCTGCGATGCGCCTGGCGTCCTCCGCCGTGGCGGAATCGGGGCAGGCGGGGCCGGACGCGATCATATCCAGCGGGTCGCCCAAAATGTCGGAGAGGATCACCGCTTCCACTCGGGCAGGAGCGCAAAGCTGGGCGAAGCGCCCGCCCTTGACCTGGCTCAGGCGCTTGCGGATGGTGTTGATCTCCACGATGTCCGCGCCGCAGGCCAGCAGCTGGCCCGTAATATCCTGCAATTCCGCCGCGGGAACCAGCGGTTTTTCAAACAAAGCGCTGCCGCCGCCGGAGAGCAGGAAAAGTACGGTATCCTTTTCCGTCAGGCCGGTCACCAAATCCAGCGCCGCCTGCGTGCCGCGGAAGGAGTTCTCGTCCGGCACGGGATGGCCGGCTTCAAAGCAGTCGTAATTGGCAATCGGGCCCATGACGTGGTCGTACTTGGTCACAACCACGCCCTTTTCGATCCGGCTGCCCATGCAGTCCGCGGCGGCCTTCGCCATCTGCCAGGCCGCTTTGCCCGCAGCCACCAGCAGCACCCGGCCCGGAAAGTCGCGCCCTGCCAGCGCGCGCTGGACGGCTGCGTCGGGCTGTACGGCGGCGATAGCTTCTTTGATGATTTGATCGGCGTGGTTTCTCATCAGCTCATTCATATATCAATCGTCTCCTATTCGATAAAAGTATGTATTGTATGATGATTGCAAAGTGGCTGAAACCTTTCCTGTTGTTTTCTCGGAGGGGGCCGGATGAGGTTTCCAAAGAGTGGTTTCCGGATGTGCAAAATATATCACATTTTTCCTGATTTGTCAATGTAAAAACTGGGCTCGGCATGGTTTGACAAGCCCTGCTCGGCTGGTTATGGCATTCTAAAAAAGCCCCGCCGGCCGGCGGAGCGACAAAGGAAAACAAGGCCGTTCAGCTTGCGCCCTCATGCTTGAGCACAACCTGCACTGTTTTTGCCAGGATCTTGAAATCCATCCAGATGGACCAATGCTCGATATATTGTTTGTCCAGCTCCACTACCTCTTCAAAATCGGTGATTTCGCTGCGGCCGCTGACCTGCCACATCCCGGTGATGCCGGGCTTGGTGCTCATGCGGATGCGGTGATGGGGATCGTAATTGTTCCATTCGTCCACCGTCGGCGGGCGGGTGCCGACCAGGCTCATATCACCCTTGAGCACATTATAAAATTGAGGAAACTCGTCCAGACTGGTGTTGCGGATGAAATTGCCGATGCCCTTCGGTTTGCCGTCCCTGCCCTTTTTTTCGCTGCCAATGATGCGGGGGTCGTCGTCCATTTTGAACATCAGGTCGCTTTGCACCTTATTTTTCGCCATCAGCTCCGCCTTGCGCTTTTCGGCGTCCATATACATGCTGCGGAACTTATACATTTTGAAGATTCGCCCGTTTCTGCCGACGCGCTTCTGGGTAAAGAAGATGGGGCCCGGAGATTTGATATAAATGAGCGGGGCGACAAAAATGAAAATCAGTCCCGTCATGATGGTGCCCGCAAGCCCGCCGGCAATGTCTATCAGACGTTTTAAAAACATGGAACGGTCAGAAACAAAATGAACGGAATTGGTGATCACCTTGAAGCTGCCCAGTTCCTGAACGCCTACCTCGGAATAGGCGAAATTGTCCAGCATCGAGAAGCTGGTGTGGATGGTGATGCCCATGATCAGAAAGCTCTCCATCAGATCCCGGGGATAGGAGGAATTCTCATCCACCAGCACAAAAGCGTCGTCAATCCACAGCCTGGCCAGCTTGTCCTGGAGCTGTTCGCCATAGACGTAATCAATGGGCACGTTCAGGTCGCGGAAGCGCCTGGGATCGGTTTGATCAAGCAGGATCACGCCGCACAGCTCGTGGTCAAAGGATGTTTTGTTTTCGCCGATCCGGCGGATGACCATTCTCACCTTGTCGCCTGAAGCCACGATAACCACTTTTCTCTTGGGCAGACCTTTGCGCAGGTGGCGCGCCTTGTTCCAGGAGCGGACGAAGAAATTGATGTCGAAGAACAGGAGAACCATCACCAGTAATTCCTTCGGGCTGGGCGCGGCGCGCATGATGATCAGGAATGTGCCGCCCAGCGCCAAAACCACGCCGATATCCAGAAGCAGCGCTTTGAACTCGGCGAACAGATCGCGGGTAAAGACCTTCTGGTAGACATCCGCGAACATGGAAGCGGCGAACTGACCGAACATGAAAGCCATCGACATGAGCCAGTACCGCTCGTGCTGGTATATGAACCCGCTGTGCCCGGTGATCCAGTACATGAGGATCAGGCTGAGCTGCAGCGTAACGGTGTCGAAAAACGCGAAATCCAGGTGTCGGAGGACGCTGTCCGTATTTCTGGGATTCATGTGCCTCCTCCTTTCAAGCGTTCCAGTTATCCATGATAGACGCGGAATTCTTTCGTGTACAGAACACATAGATCAGAATCCCCAGGAAAATCCAGGAGATCACACAGATCATGGCGGTTTCGCTGATCGCGGAGCTGACCTTGCGTACCGGGACCAGCTGGAAGAAGATCCACGCGAAGGACACCAGCATGCCCGTCGCACCGGTAAATATGTAGAAGGTCTTTTTTTGTTTGATGGCATTCATCAGCGCCGCCATGGAGCAGTAGCCGTAGCCGACCGCGGTGGCGACGGAAGCCAGCTCCTCAATGAAGTCAAAGGCGTTTCTGAGCAGCGACAGTACCAAGGCGATAATCACCACCAGGCGGATGGCGTTGACGGGGGTTTTGCGTCTGGGGTCGATCTTCCCCAGTGAAGGCATCAGCACGCCATCCTGGCCCATCTGATAAATCAGGCGGCTGATAGAAGCGAAGAAGCCCACAAGGCCGGTCAGCGTGGCGCTGATGCACGCGGCGAAGAAGATCACCGTTCCGATCGTTCCCATGGCGCTCTTGGCGGCCAGCGCCACCGGGAACCCGGCGATCCCGGACAGGCCCTTGAGCGAATCCAGGTACTCCGGCCAGGAGGAATACTGTTCAGGCATCCCCAGCAGCGCGATAAAGATATTCGCCAGGTAAGCGAACGCGCTGCACACCACGGAAATGACCATGATCCTGCCCAGCTTTTTCATTGAGAAATTCGCTTCCGAGGATACCTTGGAGAGCGTATCGAACCCCACAAATGCCCAGGGGGTCATGATGAAGATCGTCATGAAGGCCTGGTTGGGAACGGTGCCGGGATAATAAGCCGGGGTCAGGCAGCGGGCGGGGTCGCGCACCGTGAAGATGGCGGCAGCCAGCATGATCACAATGCCGCCCAGCAGGACGATGGCGCCGACGGTCTGGATGCGGGCGGTCTGCTTGATGCCCCGGACGTTCAGCATGCCAAAGAGCAGCAGCGAAACCACCACCAGCACCGTTTCCACCATCAGAGTGTCACTTTGGAAGAAAAACACTTCAAAATGCACGCCGAGTGTTTCTTCCAGAATCGTTCTGAGCAGCATGCCCATCGCCTTGGCGTTCAGCGGTATGCAGCACAGGTGCGCCAGGCCTATCGCCCAGGAAGCGGCAAACGCCTGCTTTTGGCTGAGCGACGCTTTCACCAGATAATAAATACCGCCATGAGAGGGATACTGATTCCCCAAATAATGATAATTCATCGCGATCACGCACATCACTGCGCCGCCGATCACGAAGCTCCAAACCGAGCCGGTGATGCCGCCGTTCGGAAGGAAAAAGGTAGCGGGCATCACAAAAGCTCCCCAGCCGATGGCGCACGCGAACGAAAATGCCCAGGCGTTCAGGGGCGACAGCCTTTTCGTCAAGATGGGATCAGTGCTCTGCAATTCCTTTCATCCTCCCAATCAGGTTTCTTCTTTATATAAATGCTTCTTGCCCATCCGGTTTTTCTGTGTTCAGTTTAAAAATACTACTTTATTCTTTTATTTGTCAATATTTTATCATATGAAATCATAGAAATAGTTACCAATCAGGTATAAGATACAGGGGGTTACGCTGGAGGCTTTGCCTCCAGACCTCCACCAGGGGCCTGAGGCCCCTGGACCCGCAATAGCGGAAGTAAGTTGACTTGGAAAGCGAAACAGATTCCCGCTGTTGCTTGA
>JAFWQM010000062.1 GCA_017509065.1 Clostridia bacterium | reverse complement strand
ACGGTTACGAACATCTGCGCTTCGTTGTTGGAGCAAATGGCTTCGTTGGTTTTTTGCAGGATGCCTGCCGGGGACATGCCCATCATGGCCACGCTTTGCAGGATGATCTTGCTTGCCATCATGAACAGCGCCGCCGGAACGCCCTTGCCGGATACGTCCGCAATGACCATGCCCAGGTGGTCGTCGTCGATGAGGAAGTAGTCGTAGAAGTCGCCGCCCACCTCCTTGGCCGGGGCCATGCTGGCATAAATCTCAAACTCAGGCCGATCCGGGAAGGCCGGGAAAATGTGGGGCAGCATAGACGCCTGGATGTTCGTCGCCAGCGACAGCTCCGTGCCGATTCGTTCCTTTTCCGCCGTGATCTGCACCACCTTGGACATGTATTCCACGGTTTTGTGAGAAATCGCCGCGAAGGACTGGGCCAGCTCCTCAACCTCATCGCCGGTCTTGTAGGCGTCCTCCATCTTGAATTCCAGGTTTCCTTCATTGAGCTCCGAAATGCGCCTGGTCATGGTGTTCAAGGGCTTTACGATCCGCCCGCTGAGTATCAGCGCGCCTGCGAGGGTCAGCAGCATGACGATCAGCAGCAGCACGGTGCCCATGGTACGGGAATAGCCTGTCTTTTCCTGATAGACAGCCGTGGCTTCGGATTGGATTTGCTCCATGCTGTTTTGAAGCAAGGCGGCGGGCTGCTTTGTGATCTCCTGGTTATACGCCGATACCAGCGCCCAGCCCGTGGACGGGATAGGGGAGGCCGTCAGGTAGTACCTGCCGCCCGACAGCTCTCCTTCCGTTACGGCGGCGCTGTATCCCGCAAGGGCCTGAGAAACAGCTTCCTTCAGCAGCGTCTCCCCGCTCTCGGCCACGATGCCGGACTTGCTTTCCTGATCCATGGGAAAAGCCTCTGTCTGGGGCCCCGGCACGATCCATCCGTTCTGGTCAATCAGCAGGTAGTATTCTCCTTCCACGGCCAGGCTCTGAAGCGCTTCCTGCATGTTGTCCAGAAACAGATCGGTTCCCACCACCGCCTGCAGGCTGCCATCCGGGCCATAGACCGGCACGGCGCATTCAACGCAGTACGCGCCTGTGTCGATATCCTGCTCATTGTCGTAAAAGCTGAGCTTGCCTTCCGCCGCCGCGTTCCTGTACCAGCCGCGCTCACGGGGATCATAGCGGATGGTTCCGTTCCCTTCAAGCCAGCCGGAGGAGGTGTTTCCCACCGTCAAATGCATGCCTTCCGGCATGCCAATGTACAGCGAAGCGGCTTCGTAGGAAGAACAAAGAGAAACCATGATCTCCGATAAATTGGCGACCAGGCCGAGCTTTTCCTTGACTGCCGGATCCTCCGGATCCACGCCCGGCGCGTATATCACCTTTGCCGCCCATGTGCCGTCATCCTCGGCGCGGGGCCCGTGGTAGGGCTTGGGCGCATATTCCTCCGGATGCGCGAACAGCTTGGCCGCATAATCCGCCAGAAACATCACCCGCCGCGCTTCATCCGCAAAAAGGGCGTCCACAATGGCCGCGTCCGTGCGGTTGGCGCGCTCCAGGTTCTGGTCAACCACCGCGTCCATCACCCGCCCGGTAATATCCCCGATGGATTCCTGCTGCCGCTGGGCGGATTCCGCCGCCAGCTGCGTCAGCGTATTATTTTGATAAATGGATAACGCCATAAAAGCGGCTGTCAGCAACAGTATTGTGTACAGAATCAGGTTGAACACTTTACTCTGGATACCGCCAATTGTGAAGTTCTTGAATCTCCTCATGATCTCTTCTCTCCTCGTCTTGCTCAAAGAATTACGTATACTTTCAAATTTCGGTTCGTCACACGGTCAAGGCCGTCATAGGTCAGGACTGTTTTTCCAGAGGCATGACAAGCGGTATCAGGGCGATGAGCAGCGGCTTTTTGTTTTTGACCTTGGAGACAGACAGCACCAGCATGGACATCATGTGGGCCATGAAGCCCGCCGCCAGCATTTCCATGAAGGTGACGATATACAGCGATGCGCGAACCCACGCACCAGCCAGCCCGTCCATGAGTTGTCAGGCCAGGTGGGTGGAGATGTAAAGCAGGAGCAGCAGGAGGAAGATTTGGGAATATCGCCGCACTTCCTTCCGCAGATGGACGGAGGACGAGATCTGCAAAAAGCACAGGTCGCAAATCCCGATGCCCGCAGCAATGAACAGCATATTGATGAGGTTCACGGTGGTGACGCTGAAAACCATCCTTCTTTTCCTTCCTTCTTGTAGTGACAGTCAAGATTTCGGAGTTCCGAAGTCGGAAAAACTATCACGCCGTCCGAATGTGCAGCGTCGCCTGATTGGGCCGTTCCGCGTTTTCATCCCAGGCATAGGCCATATCCGCCACAGCGCTTTGCAGAACCCTCAAGGAAAGCTCGTCGCCCTTTTTCGTCAAGTCAAAGGCCGGGCCGCTGTACCGCACCGTCAGAACCGCGCTTTCCTCGGCTTCCGAATATTCGATCACGGTTTGAATATCCGGCTGCGCAAGGGTGGGAATCAGCATTTGCTGCACCAGTTCCTCAAAGGCTAAGCGGACGCGGTGGGCAGTTTTGTAGGGGATTTGATTCTTATTGCAATACTGCTCGATTTCGCCCGCCATGCCCAAGAAATCGTAATCCTTGTTTTCGATGTTCAGTTCCAGCACCTTGAGCTTGCGGATGAAGCGCCGGGTGTTTTCTCTTTGGGGATGATCGAAAATCTGCTCGGGGCTTCCGTCCTCGTAAATGCCGCCCTCGTCCATGTAAAAGACCCGGTTGGAAATGGCCCGGGCGAAGTTCATTTCATGGGTGACGATCATGAGGGTCTTGCCGGTTTTGGAAAGGTCTCGGATGACCGCCTGCACTTCGCCCACCATGGTGGGGTCCAGGGCGCTGGTGGGTTCGTCGAACAGAATGATGTCCGGGTCCATGGCCAAGGTGCGGGCGATGGCGATGCGCTGCTT
>JAFWQM010000061.1 GCA_017509065.1 Clostridia bacterium | reverse complement strand
GTTACCAATCAGGTATAAGATACAGGGGGTTACGCTGGAGGCTTTGCCTCCAGACCTCCACCAGGGGCCTGAGGCCCCTGGACCCGCAATAGCGGAAGTAAGTTGACTTGGAAAGCGAAACAGATTCCCGCTGTTGCTTGAAAGAGAATAGCATGCTTTCGACGTTATGCTTCTGGCCCGGCGGCAAAAGCAGTTTTCTCTACTCATCCAAGTAAATTCGCCTATTGGAGTCCAGAGGACGAAGTCCTTTGGCGCAGGTCTGGGCGCGCGGAGCGCCCAGCGTTTCCTTTGTTATATGATTTATAGCTGAATGGTAACCGCGCGTTCGATATCGACGGTCACATTGCGGCAATGTGCCAGCCGGACATTCGCTTCGCCAACACTTACGCACTGGCGGAACACGGCGTCCCGCACTTCGTGGCCGGGCGCGTCAAAGCCGGAAAGCTGGATGGCGGGCACGGCGTGGTCTTCCTTTTCCCAGTAATCCCGCGCCCAGCCGGTGAAGAACACCCGCTCGCAGAGGAAGCGCTCGAATACCGGCGGTTCCTTCGCGCCTTCGCCGTCGTCGTTGTAGAGCACCGCCGTCACCAGGAAACGGGAAAGGGCGCAGTCCCGGACGGAAATATTCCTGACATACCCGCCGCGCTTCTTCGTAGCCTTGATCTGCACGCCGTAGAGGGAATGGCGCAGGTCGCAGTCCCAAATCTTCACGTCTTCCACGCCGCCGCTCATCTCGCTGCCGATGGCGATGCCCAGGCCGTATTCGCTCACGCAGTCGAAAATGCGGATATGCCGGGTGGGGCGGTTGATGGCGTTGCCCTCCGGGTTCTTGCCGCTCTTGATGGCCACGGAGTCGTCGCCGGTATGAAATTCGCAGGCATACAGCGTGCAGTCCTCGCTGGAGTCCGGGTCCCAGCCGTCGCCGTTCCACACGTCCTCCGAACGGAACACGCAGTGGTCGGTGACGATGTTCCGGGAATAGACCATATGTACGTTCCAGCTGGCCCCGTTTTGCAGGGTCAGGCCGGTGATCCGCACGTTCTCGCAGTTGCTCAGGTTGATGAGGCGGCCCCGCGCCCGGCCGGGAATGGTGTGGTCGTTTTCGTATTCTTTGATTTTATCGCCGAGCGCGGCCAGCTCGTCCTTTAATAATTCCGTTTCCCGGTTGATCACGTTCATGGCCAGGGCCTGGCCCCCTCCGCAGATGGTTCCTTCACCGTAAATCAGAACGTTGCGGCAGTTCGGGCCAGCGTCGGCGCGCAGCTCACCCAGATTCAGCAGGCTCTGGTAGCATTGCTGGTGAACGCCCTCGAACCGGCTTTCGATTTTTGGCAGATAATCCGTCGGGTCATCGGTGCCCTGCAGCACGGCGTCCTTCGCCAGATGCAGCGCCGTGTCGCTGTGCAGCCGCAGCGCGCCGGTGCGGTAAACGCCCGCGGGAAGATATACTTCCTGCCCCGGCCCGCAGGCGTCGATAGCGGCTTGCAGCGCGGCGGTGTTCATCGTTTGCCCGTCGCCCACGGCGCTGTAGGGCGGCAGGGTCACGTCGATGCGGCTCCTTGCGGCGGCAGTTTTCGCCGTGATTTCGCCGATCAGTTCGCTGCCCAGACACACCTGCACATTATATTCGGTTTCCGGGAGCAGATGCTCCAGCTCCGCATGGGTGCGATTCACGTCGGCGACGGGCTTCCCGTCAAGCAATACCGTGTAAACTGCATTCCGCGGCGCGTCTTCGGGCTGTTCCCACCACAGGGCGAGGCTGGTATCCAGCGCGGAAAAGCTGATGAAAGTTCGCATGCCTGTTCTCCATTCCCGGCGAAAATTTTCCGCCGTTGATTCCTGATTATGGCTGTTCTTTTGTCATGATACTACCCGATGTCAAACCGTCTGTTTCCACGTGCCGCGGCCCGCGAGATACCGTTCATACGCGAACATGTACTGCTGCATCACGCCGGCCCAGGGAGCGTAGCGCGCAATGGGGATACCGTCCGGGTAACGGTTTTTCCATACCCTGTCCATCCACACATCCACGGGGAAAGCGTTCATCCGGTGAAAACCAAACAGCATGGCGCAATGGGCGATTTTGCGGCCCACACCGTACAGGGAGCAGAGCGCTTCGAACAGCGCTTCATCGTCCAGGGCTTCCAGGTCATGGATACAGAATGTGCCCTGAAAGAACGCCTCGGCAGTCTGATAAATGTACGGCGCGCGGTAACCCAGGCCGCAGGATTGCAGGCGTTCCAGGCCTATCCCCAGAATCTCCGAAGGCGTTGGAAACGCGAAAAGCGGTTCGCCGTTTTCCTCGCCGATCACCTGCCCCGCCGCGGCGCAAAGCTTTTCCACAGCCTGCTTGATCGCGGGGATATTCTTTCGCTGGGAGAGGATGAAGGTGATCAGCGTTTCCCACGGCTCCTGCCGCAGGATGCGGATCCCCTGCCCGTACTCCGCCGCCGCGCGGAGATAGACGTCCTCAGGCGGAACAGCGGCGATAATGGACGGGTAATCCGTATCCAAGTCAAGATAGTTTTTCCAGACGGAATCAAAATCCTGCTGGGAACAGTCCAGATACAGCGCGTCCTTCCCGGGTTTCTGCCACGCGTGCAGCACTTTTCCCAGCGCGATGACGCGGTATCCTTCCCCCTCCCGCTTCCAGCGGAAGCACTGCCCGCTGTCGGCGATCGCCGCAAGGTCCAGGCAGGCCGTCTTTTGTACGATCATGGCCGCTCCTCAATCGTCCGCGTGAATGAAAACATTGGCTTCAAACAGCCTGCGGGGCAGGAGCGCGCGGTACAGTGCGGCGTACTTCCGCCTGACTTCATTCCGGGGAACGGCGTCGCTCACAGGCAGGGTGAGGATTTTGAACTGCACGCCGAAGACCGTAGCTTTCACATCCGCATCCCGGAGACCGTTCCGCAGGTAAAACGCCAGGCGGCGATTGCGGATATCCGCTTCCTCCGGCGTCTCTGCGCAAGCGGGATCGTCCACCTCCAGCAGCACGCAGTCCATTTCCCGCAGCGGCCCTGCGATCAGCGCCTGCAGAAAGCGGCTTCCCACGCCCTGGTCGCGCAGTTCTTTTTTCACGGCAAAGTAATCGAACAGCGCGTAAGGCCTGCCCTGCTCTTTCAGCATCGCAAAATAGGCGTAGGCCAGAATCTCCTCCCCGTCCACTGCTCCGTAACAGACGTATTGCTGACGCTCCAGCGCCTGTTCGATCAGCGCCAGCGCTTTCAGCTCAGCCGGGGGAAAGTCTTCCCTCATACGTCCCCCGTAAAGCGTCCGTACCTGGGAAAGAGAAAGCGATTCGATTGAAAATGAAAGCATTCTGAGCCTCCTGCCGTTTGTCTATCTGAGATTATAGCATAGGAACCGCCGGGTGGCAAGCCTGCCGCGATTGTCCAAACATACCGTCATCATTCAGGTATCAAGGTCAATTGCAGGAGGTTACGCTGGGGCAAGGGATGAAATCCCTTGCCCCAGGTCTGGGCGCGCGGAGCGCCCAGCGTTCCCTTTGTTGGATTATGTATTGCTGAATGGAAACATCATATCATTCAACTGTTGAAATTGTCCGCCGGACTCATTGCGTCCGACTGCTCGATTTGGTATAATACAGATCAAAGCATTGGCTGCGGGAGCATCGCCGTCGGCAACAGGATCTCAGACGGAGAAACAGAGGTTCGGCATGATTGAATACAAAGTAACGATCAATGGGATTGAAGTCTGCGCGCAATATACCGAGCGCGCGGTCCAGGGCATTTTTCTGCCTTTGCTGAAAAAGCTCACAGAGCTGCAAAGAGAAAAGGGAAGCAGGATCCTTATCATGCTGGCCGCGCCGCCCGGCGCAGGAAAAAGCACGCTTCTGAGCTTTTTGGAAAAACTGTCCCGTGAGGACAGTTCGCTTTCCGATATTCAGACCATCGGTATGGACGGCTTTCACAGAAGGCAGGAATACCTGAAAAGCCATTTCGTCGAGCGGGACGGAAGGAACGTTTCCATGGTTGAAATTAAAGGCGCTCCCATCACCTTTGATTTGGAGCGCCTGACGGAGAGCGTCAGAAAAGCGGCTTCCGGCGCTGTCTGCGGCTGGCCGGTCTATGACCGGCTGCTGCATAATCCCGTGGAAAACGCCGTGACGGTCGACCATGACATCGTTCTGCTGGAAGGAAACTATCTGTTGCTAAATGAGGACGGCTGGCGTGATTTGTCCGCGTACGCGGACTGCCGTGTTTCTGTACGGGCAGAGGAAGATATGCTGCGCGCCCGCCTGATTGACAGGCGCGTCAAAACGGGCGTGGACAGGGAGGCGGCCGTCAGGTTTGTTGATTTCAGCGATATGCCAAACGTCAGGCTGTGCCTGGAAAAAACCATGCCCGCAGACGTTCGGCTGAGCATTGATGCAGACGGGGATTATCATTTGGATGAGAGCCTCTTGTGATTGTAGCGGTCAATGGCTGAAAAAATTGATCACAGCACGGCGAACAGGCCTCCAGCCCCGCCGGAATGCAGGAACAGAACATTCTCTATCTCCCGGAACGCGCCTTCCTTCGCCATCTTCAAAAGACCGGCAAACGCTTTTCCGGTGTATACCGGGTCAAGGAACAGGCCTTCCTTTTCCGCCATCAGAGAGATCGCGGCGTTTCCTTCCCTGGAAGGAACAGCATAGCCCGGGCCGCACATATCCACGAGATGATAGTCTTCCGCGCTGATTTCGACGTCGGTTTCCAGAAGCGCCGCCGCCTCCCGCATCAGGGCAGGCGTGATCTGATCGAACGGGTCGGTATCCACCATCATGCCATGAACCTTTGTTCCAGGAAGGAACAGCTTCGCCCCGAGCGCCAGGCCCGCCATTGTTCCGCCGCTGCCTTCGGCGCAGATCAGGTGATCAAAATGAATGCCCTGGCCGCTGATCTCCCGGGCGCAGTCCACATAGCCAAGCGATCCCAGCGCGTTGGAGCCGCCGCAGGGGATTTTGTAATACGGAACGCCGAGGCGGGTTCCGATCCTGTCCATCTCCTGATAGATATCCGCATAGTCGTCCGTATCCATAAAGATAACTTCCGTGCCCATCAGATGTTCCAGCAGCTGGTTGCCCAGGCGTTCCGTCACCCCGCGCTTTTTCAGAATGAGGATCGGCTTCATGCCAAGCTTTCCCGCCGCCGCCGCGGTGAGCATGGCGTGATTGGACTGTGCGCCGCCGGTGGTAAAGACAACCTGGGCGCCTTTTTGTTTGGCGTCCGCCAGAAGGAATTCCAGTTTTCTGACTTTGTTGCCGCCAAGGCCGATCCCGGTAAGATCATCCCGCTTGATATATACATTGGTATTCAGTTCTTTACTGATATTTTCCAGCTTCTGAACCGGCGTCGGAAAAATACCGAGCGCGACTCTCGGAAAATTGTTCAGCTGTTTCATGTCTTTCATCCTCTCTCCGTCATCTTCCGGTTTTCCCCTGCTTTCATTATAATGCGGCGCGGAAAGGAAGTCAACGCCGAACAGCGGTCATAAAATATGGAACAAACAAAAAGAGGAAAGAGTCGGGAGAGCTCATTTTGCTCCCGGCTCTTATCGTTGAAAAAGCGCTAAATCGTGTATCAAAGCACAAATCGCAGCGTCATGGAAACAAAGATAATCAGGCATGCGCAGAGCGCGGATACAGCAGGTTTGGGTTCCACGGCTCATTCCTCCTTGCCGTTCAGCGCCCAGCCAAGGACACTCTGACCGATGCCGCTCACGCACAGGGCGGCCAGCAGCCAACGTGAAATATCGTTGTCGATGAAGTTCATCATGGGGTTGAACTGGTCGAGCACCAGGAACACGATGAATATAAAGGAAAGAATGACGGTCGTATGGCGCAGGACAGCGTGGAGCTTACTCATAGCGGTTCACCTCCGCGATCAGCAGCGCGTCGCTGCTCTCCCGGCCGCCGCCGGAGGGGTCGTTGATGACCGCGTCCTGCCAGACCATGATGGAGGAATTGCCCCCGTCCAGGTTATAGGCGGCCGTGCAGCCCAGGTCATAGAAGAGCTGGGACAGGTCGGGCAATGTAATGCCCGCGGATTCGCCGCGCCCATCCACCACGACCATGCAGTAATGGCCCGGCTCGTAGTAGCCGATGGCGGTGCGGGGATTGGCGGAGATAATGCGGCCTGTGCTGGCAAAGCTGGTGAGCACGCTGCCGTCGGTGTCGAGCAATGCGGGGCCGAACGTCCAAGCCTGCCAGGCGCCGTTCTCAATTGCAGCCTGCACGTCGAACGCGCTGCCGGGCATCACTTCCATGCGCCCGTCGTAGTACAGTACGCACACATCGCAGTCGGTGCGGTTGGCGCGGTAGATCACGCCGTTGCGGATGACCACGCCCTCCTTGGTGTTGCCGTAGTAGTCGCCGTTGATGGCCACCAGCGCGTTGCTCAGAGCCGCCATGTCGGAAATGCTGTCGCGGTAGCCGCTGCCGTAGGTGCCCCGGGCCAGCGCGGACTGGAAGCAGGTGATGTCCCGCACGTAAATGTCCGCTAAGTAGTAGATGATGCGCCCGCCCGCGGCGGTTTCCTCGGTGACTGTGATGGAAATGTCCGGGCTGGAATAGCTGTTTTCCGTCACCACCACGGTGTCGGTGTATTTATCGGCAAACTTGTCAGCGATGGGCGTATCGTCTTCCTCTGCCAGCACTTCGTCGCCGCTGTCGGTCAGGGCGCTGCCGCCCTTGCCGCTCATGCCGTTCATGCTGTTTTTGCCGCCGCGTCCGCCCCAGCCTGTGTTATTATTCTGTGTGCGATTGTTCCGGGCGACGGTCAGGTCCAGGCCGCTGTCGCTCGCGCCGCCGGACGCCAGCAGCACCGTACCCTCCGGCAGGGCAAGGCTGCTTCCTTCTCCCTGCGTTTCTGTTTTATAGGGATTCGGGATCACAATGCCCACGCTCTGCTGCTCCCGGGGCAGCACGTGATGGAACAGCGCGAACACCACCAGCGCCACACCGCATAATACAATGTCAATCAATACATTTCGGATGACCCGATGCTTGCTTGTTTTCATAAAATTGCCTCCTGTTCTGCCTTTTTCCCTTTCGGCAAAGCCATCGTATCACACGAAGCTTAAATGAATCTAAAAAAGTATGAAGATTTTATTACAGAGGAATTCTTGTCCGATAGGGAAAATATTTCTCCCTCCCGGCAGGAAAAGGGCGATTTATGGAGAATAGGAGAAATTGGGTTAGGTTGAGGCTTTCCTTTTTGCTTCTTCTGCGATATGTATTTATCGGAAAAAAAGCGCAAGGATTAGCCATGAAATATTCATTTCAAAACCTTCATCACCAAGATTACAGGAGAATGGGGGAAACGTGATTGGAAATGTCTGAAAGATTGCAGGCTCTGGCAACGGAAAAGGCGGCGCTGATGACCGGCGACGCGGAGCGCGTGGCGAAGCAGCACGCCGAGGGCAAGGGCACCGCGCGGGAACGCGCCGCCAAGCTCTTTGACGCGGGCAGCTTCGTGGAAATCGACGCCCTGCGCCAGGGCGGCAACGCCGTGGCCGGGAGCGGCACGGTGAACGGCCAGGCAGTGTACTGCTTCGCCCAGGATTTCACCTCCTGCGGCGGCGCGATGACCACCGCCCAGGCGGCAAAAATGCTCAAGACCCTGAACATGGCCCGGGTGACCGGCTCGCCCTTCGTGGCGCTGCTGGACAGCGCGGGCGTGAAGCTGGAAGAAGGCATGAACGCCCTGCCCGCTTACGCTGAAATTCTCAGCGCCATGGCGCGGCTGTCCGGCGTGTGCCCCATCATCACCTGCGTGGTGGGCCCCTGCGCGGGCCTGGCCGCCATGATGACCCAGCTGAGCGACATCAACATCCAGGTCAAAAAGACCGGCGAAATTCGCCTCCACACCGCCCAGGTGATGAACAGCGAAAAGGGCCGGGCCAAGACCGCCCAGCAGCTCTTCGGCGCGGAAACCATGGACGCCCAGGGCGCCGTGGCCCTGACCGCCGAAAACGAGGACGAAGCCTTCGCCCTCATCACCTCCCTGATCGACCTGCTGCCCGCCTCCAATATGGAGGACGCGCCCCTGGCGGACGGCGAGGACCTGAACCGCCTGGTGGCCTGCGACGATCCCGACGAGGCCGCCGCGCTGATGGCGGAAATTGCCGACGGCAATCTGACCGTTGAGCTCTACAAAGGCTACGGCCCCGCCATCCATACCGCGCTGTGCCGTGTGGGCGGGCGCACCGTGGGCCTGGTTGCCAACGACCACAAGGTGGACGGCGGACGGTTCACCTCCCAGGATGCCCGGAAGGCCGCCCGCTTCGTGCGGCTGTGCGACTGCTTCGGCCTGCCTGTCGTGTCCCTGGTGAACACCGACGGCCTGGCCGTGCCGATGACCGGCCATCAGGGCGCGCTGCTGCGCGGCGGCGCGGAACTGATCTACGCCTACGCGGAAGCCACTTCTCCCAAGGTCGCCGTCTTCACCGGCAACGCCGTGGGCGCTGCCTACGTGGCTATGGGCGGCAAGGCGATTGCCGACGTGGCGTACGCCTGGCCCACCGCCGTGATCGCGCCCCTGACCGCGCAGGCCGCCGTGCAGACCCTGGACGGCGATAAGCTGAACGCCGGGGAAAGCCGGGAAGCGCTGGAAGAAGCCTACGCCGGAAAGCACGGCGCGCTGGAAGCCGCCAAGGCCGGCGTGGTGGACGACGTGATCGAGCCCAAGGAAACCCGCAAATACATCATCGCCGCCCTGGAAGTGCTGGCGAACAAGCATGACGTGAACCTGCCCAAAAAACACGGCAACCTGCCGCTGTAAGGAGGGTTCGAGATGGATAGATTATTTCTCGGCCTGGCTACCACGGGCGTAGGCATGCTGGTGGTGTTCTCCGGGCTGGTGATCCTGATCGTGTGCATTACGGTCATGACCCTGTTCACCGGACGGAGCAAGCCCGCGAAAGCGGCTCCCGTGAAAGCGGCCCCCGCCCCCGCCCCTGTCCCCGCGGCTGAACCGGAACCGGAGGAGGAAGAAGACGACCTGTCCGTGGTCGCCGCCATCACCGCCGCCATCGCCGCCATCTGGCAGGAAGAGGGCCATCATGACAGCGGCTTCGTGGTGCGCCGCGTGCGCCGGGTAGCGAATACTTCCGCCCGCGCCAGAGCCGCCAGGGAAGAACAGATTTATTCGCATTTTTAATACAAGTTCTAAGTTATAAGTTCCAAGTTCCAAGCTGTTTGGTGTTCATTGAAAATTCACTATCGCTTAGAACTTAGAACTAAGAACTAAGAACAAAAAATAATTGGGAGGAAAGATCATGCGTAAATTCAATATCACCGTGAACGGTGTCGCTTACGAAGTAGAAGTGGAAGAAGTGGCCGCGGGCGAATCCGCCGCGCCTGCCGCTCCCAAAGCCGCTGCCCCTGCCCCCAAGGCTGCTCCCGCCGCCAAGCCCGCCGCCCCCAAGGCCGCGCCCGTGGCCAACGGCGTGAAGGTGAACGCCCCCATGCCCGGCACCATCCTGGACGTGAAGGTCGCCCAGGGCGCCGCCGTCAAGAAGGGCGACGTGCTGCTCATCCTGGAAGCCATGAAGATGGAAAACGAGATCCTCGCGCCACAGGATGGCACCGTGGCCCAGGTGGCTGTGAGCAAGGGCGCGTCCGTCAACTCCGGCGATCCTCTCGTGGTGCTGAACTGATAGGAAGCTTTTCCTGATGACAAAAATTTTGGGATGAGGCAACCGGTGCGAAGCACGGTTGGCCGTCCCGGCGGCTCCCGAAGGGAAAGACGCCGGGCATCCAAATGAATAGGGATGAGGCAACCGATGCGAAGCACGGTTGGCCGTCCCGGCGGCTCCCGAAGGGAAAGACGCCGGGCATCCAATTGAAAGGAGATTCTTCCGTGGGAACACAATCTGTTGATATTTTACAGACGCTGTCTTCCCTGGCCCGGGAGAGCGGAATCGCCCAGTTCTTCGGCAATCCGCTGGCCCTGGTGATGGTGGGCATCGCCTGTCTGCTGATTTATCTGGCCATCGTCAAAAAGTTTGAACCTCTCCTGCTGCTGCCCATCGCCTTCGGCATGCTGCTGACCAACCTGCTGGGCAGCGAGATCTACCACGAAGCGCTGTTCGCGGGCGGGCACGCCAACTGGAGCCTGTTCGGCGGGGCCATCCTGATCGATTCGCCGAATCTGGCGAACCTGAAAGAGCTGATCGAGACCGGGGCCATGACGGTGAACAACGCCGGGGCCGTGCTCATCAACGGCAATGTGATCGGCCAGATCACCACCTCCTATTCCGTGGGCGCGCAGCTCAACGCCCTGGGCCAGCTGATCGCCGAGGACGGCGTGACCGTCCTTGCCCAGTCCACCTCCATCATCATCAAGGATTCCGCCGCCTTCATCAGTGACGGCCAGGTGTATTCCTCCCTGGGTGTGCTGCTGGCGACGGCTGGCAAGACCATTTCTCCCGGCCTGCTGGACTACCTGTACTTGGGCGTGAAGCTGGGTATTTATCCCTGCCTCATTTTCATCGGCGTGGGCGCGGGCACGGACTTCGGTCCCCTCATCGCCAACCCCAAGACCCTGCTGCTGGGCGCTGCCGCGCAGCTTGGTATTTTCGTCACGTTCATTCTGTCCTCCGTGTGGGGCTTTAACGCCGCGGAAGCCGGCGCCATCGGCATTATTGGCGGCGCGGACGGCCCCACCGCCATCTGGCTGACCGGCAAGCTGGCCCCGCATCTGCTGGGCCCCATCGCCGTGGCCGCGTACAGCTACATGGCCCTGGTGCCCGTGATCCAGCCCCCCATCATGAAAGCCCTCACCACCAAGAAGGAGCGCCAGATCGTGATGGAGCAGCTTCGTCCCGTTTCCCACACCGAAAAGGTGATCTTCCCCATCGTGGTCACCATCCTGGTGTCCCTGCTGCTGCCCTCCGCTACGCCTCTTGTGGGCTGCCTCATGCTGGGCAACCTGATGCGCGAGTGCGGCGTGGTGGAACGCCTGAACAAGACGGTGCAGAATGAGCTGATGAACATCGTTACCATCTTCCTGGGCATCACCGTTGGCGCTACCGCCACAGCCCAGACCTTCCTGCGCTGGGAAACCATTAAGATCATTGCCATGGGCGTGTTCGCTTTCGGCTGCGGCACTGCGGGCGGCCTGCTGCTGGCGAAGCTGATGAACAAGCTGACCGGCGGCAAGATCAACCCCCTCATCGGTTCCGCGGGCGTGTCCGCCGTACCCATGGCGGCCCGTGTTTCCCAGATGGTGGGCCAGAAGGAAAACCCCGCCAACTTCCTGCTCATGCACGCCATGGGCCCCAATGTGGCGGGCGTGATCGGTTCAGCTATTGCTGCAGGTGTGTTGCTTAGTATGTTTGGATAAAAGAGGCAGGGGGGCCTCTTCGGTCCGCGACCTCAATCGGCGCAAGTCCTTCGGACATTACTTGTTTCGGTCGATCTCACCGCCGATGAGATTCCCGCCGCAGGCGGTCATCGGCAGTTCGTCCCCCGTACCCCCACCAGGGGGATTATACCCCTGGTGGGGGTCTGGGGCGCACAGCCCCAGCGTAACCCCTTGAAACTCTTTCCCAACAAGATCACAAAAAGGAGAATCATGATGGCGAAAGTTAAAATCACCGATACCATTCTACGCGACGCGCACCAGAGCCAGGCGGCCACGCGGATGCGGCTGGATGAAATGCTTCCCGCCTGCGAGAAGCTGGATAAGGTTGGCTATTTCTCTCTGGAATGCTGGGGCGGCGCGACGTTTGACAGCTGCCTGCGATTCCTGAACGAAGACCCCTGGGAGCGCCTGCGCCAGCTGCGCAAGGCGCTGCCCAACACCAAGCTGCAGATGCTGCTGCGCGGGCAGAACATCCTGGGCTATAAGCACTACGCCGACGACGTAGTGGACTACTTCGTGAAGAAGTCCATCGACAACGGCATCGACATCATCCGCTGCTTTGACGCCCTGAACGACCTGCGCAACATGGAAACCGCCGTGAAGGCCGCCAAGAAATACAACGGCATGAGCGAAGTGGCCATGAGCTACACCACCTCCCCGGTGCACACCGAGGAATACTTCGTGAACCTGGCCAAGGACATCGAGTCCATGGGCGCTGACCTCATCTGCATCAAGGACATGGCGGGCTTGCTGCTGCCCTACGCCGCCTATTCCCTGGTGAAGAAATTGAAGGCGAATACGAAGCTGCCCATCGTGCTGCACACCCACAACACCGCCGGCACCGGCTCTATGACCATCCTCAAGGCCATCGAAGCTGGCGTGGACGTGGTGGACACGGCTCTGTCCCCCCTGGGCGGCGGCACCAGCCAGCCCGCCACCGAATCCCTGGTGGCCGTGCTGAAGGGCACCGAATACGACACCGGCTTCGACGAAAACCTGCTGGCCCAGCTGGCCGAGCATTTCCGCGGCGTGGCGGAACGCCTCACCAAGGACGGCTGGCGCGACCCGGACAAGGTGCTGTCCGTCAACGCCAAGGCGCTGCAGTATCAGGTGCCCGGCGGCATGCTGTCCAACCTGATCGGCCAGCTCAAGCAAGCCAACGCCATAGATAAGTATTACACCGTGCTGGAGGAAGTGCCGCGGGTGCGCAAGGACTTCGGCTATCCCCCACTGGTCACCCCCACCTCCCAGATCGTGGGCACCCAGGCCGTCATGAACGTGCTGGGCGGCGAGCGCTACAAGATGGTCACCAAGGAGAGCAAGGGCCTGCTGAAAGGCGAATACGGCCGCCTGCCCGCCCCAGTGAACGAGGACGTGCGCAAGAAGTGCATCGGCGACGAAAAGGTCATCACCCACCGCCCCGCCGACGACATCCCGCCCGAACTGGACAACTACCGCAAGGAGATCCAGCAGTACAGCCAGCAGGATGAGGACGTGCTCTCCTACGCTCTCTTCCCCCAGGTCGCGACCAAGTATTTCCAGTGGCGTCAGGCCCAACAGTTGAAGGCCGACCCCGCCTCTTATGACAAGAAAGACGGCACCATGCCGGTATAAAGCTCTTAGAAGAATCACAGATAAAAATTCATATTTATTCTGTAAGGGAAAAGCTGGGAGATCACTCCCAGCTCAGACTGTCGACAAAGTCCAAGGCGAGAGCCTTGGATTTTGTCGTATAAACGGGCAAAAAGTCAATAAAATCAACACATAGAGGGCGATTTATGGTATAATATTGGCAGAGGAAGTGATCCGTATGCTGCATGAAGAAGCCACCAAGAAAAGAGAACAGATATCGATGGTGTGCATAGATGAACTGGTGCCACAGAATCATTTGCTGCGGAAGATAGATCGGGTTATTGATTGGTCGTTTATCTATGAACTGGTGAGGGAGAAGTACTCGCCCGACTTTGGGCGTCCAAGTATTGATCCGGCAGTGCTTATAAAGATCGTTTTTATCCAGTACCTGTACGGCATACGCAGCATGCGGCAAACGATCCGGGAAATCGAAGTGAACCTCGCATACCGGTGGTTCCTGGGGTTGGGTATGTATGAAAAGGTTCCCCACTTTTCCACCTTTGGGAAAAATTATACACGGCGGTTCAAAGGAACCAATTTATTTGAGCAAATATTCTCAAAGATCTTGCAGGAATGCATTAAGGCCGGTCTGGTTGATCCGAGAGAAGTATTTATTGATGCAACGCATGTAAAGGCTTGTGCCAATGGTAAAAAACTGCAACAAAAGGTCTTCCAGGAAGAAGCACTGTTTTATGAGGAACAACTCCTGAAAGAAATCGACGAAGACCGAATCGCTCACGGGAAAAAGCCGCTGAAGGAAAAGGATGACGATGACGACGATCAGTCCGGAGAATCTGGCAGCAAGCCGGAGAAGGAAATAAAGGTCAGCACAACTGATCCGGACAGCGGATGGTTCCATAAAGGAGAGCATAAACAGGTATTTGCTTATTCAATAGAAACGGCCTGTGACAAACATGGATGGGTTTTAGGATTTACAGTCAATCCGGGAAATGAACATGATAGCCGGATTTTCAAGGGCATTTATGACAAGATAAAGAATCCTGATCTGAAAACAGTTATCTTGGATGCAGGATACAAAACGCCGGCGATTGCCAAATTGCTTCTGGATGATGAGGTTCAGCCATTATTTCCATACAAGCGGCCAATGACGAAGGACGGATTCTTCCGAAAATACGATTACGTGTACGATGAATATTATGACTGCTATCTCTGCCCGGCAAACAAGATTCTGAAATACTCCACGACGAACCGGGACGGTTACAGGGAATACAAAAGCAACTGCAAAGACTGCGAATCCTGCCCTTACCTGAAACAATGTACAGAGAGCAAAAACCATGTGAAAGTGGTTACCCGCCATATATGGGAACCTTACATGGAAACAGCCGAGGACATCCGCCACACACTTGGGATGAAGGCTTTGTACGACCAACGAAAAGAAACCATTGAGAGAATCTTTGGCACGGCTAAAGAATACCATGGCTTCCGATACACGAACATGATTGGGAAAGCTCGGATGACGATGAAACCCGCGCTTACTTTCTCGTGCATCAATCTAAAGAAACTCGCCAAGATGATGGGGGAAAATCCATCCAATAATGACCATTTCTCACTCTTTTTTGTGTTTTTCAGTATGATTCAGGATTCCTTGCGATTTTCTGCCGCCCTATTCTCAGCGGAATAACAAAATGGCCCCAACGCTTGAACGTCGAGACCACTTTGTCTACGGTCTGAAG
>JAFWQM010000009.1 GCA_017509065.1 Clostridia bacterium | reverse complement strand
GAATTCAGATGCGGGATGAGAAATCGTTCCAGACAAGGAACGAAACCGCAGGAATACTGGAGGTATTTCAAGGTTGAGTGACGCAGGATGGACCGATTTATCGCCCGCAGATAATTCATGATTTAGTTGGGCGAGCAATAACTCCTCATTCCTCACTCCTAACTCCTTTTTCCCTCCGAACAATTGAAACGAAGGATGATGCACTGTGCGCGCGAAAATCATGCTGCTTTCCTCCTCAGCGCAGGATGAAATCAACGCTGCTTACGCCGAGAAAATCCTGATCGACCTGTCCGCGGCGTTCGACCATACGTTTTCTTTGCGTCAGGAAAGGATCGGGGAAAAATCCATCGCCCTGAGCGGGGAAAGCCTGACAGATAAAACGATCGACGCCTGCCAGGAATGCCGGGCTGTTTTCGTTTGCGACGCCGGCGCGGAGGGCGTGCAGGAACTTTACGACGCGCTGAACCTGCCAATGCTGGTGCGGTCGTTCTGCGTGCCGGAAGTGCTGTGCGGGCGGCATGAAAAGCCGGTGAACCTGTATGTGGGTTCCGTATTTTCCATGGACGAGGAAACGCTGCGGCAGGCCATTCATTCCGCGTTCAGCCTGGCGCAGGAAATGGACGTGCGGCTGTGCCACTGCGCTCCCACAGGAAAGAGCCAGGCGGATTGGACCGCCGCGATCCGCGTTCAGGAAACCGCTTTTCCCCAAGTTTCCGCCGATGCCCTGACCGCCGCGGAAGCCATCCGCGGCATGATTTCCTCCCCCGAACGGATGGGGATGCTGCTGTGCCCGCCTTACGCCGGAAGCATCATGCTTTCCGCCGGCGCGGCGCTGAGCACGCATCCCGGTATCATCCATGACTTTGCTTTCGACGAAAATATCGGCGTATACGCCCCGGTGCTGCCGCCGGATCAGGACGACGTCGGCCCCTTCGCCGCCGCGCTGTCCGTGGCGAAACTGCTGCGCTGTTCTCTGCAACTGAGCAAGGAAGCCGCGTGCCTGGAAGCCGCGCTGAGCAATGTGATCGTCGGCGGATGGGAAACGAAGGAGGACGGCGGCGCGCTTTCCGGTATGGACGTTGTGGAGCTCATCGGCGAACAGATTGCGATGGCGGGAGAGCTGATGAGCAAATCTGGCATTGCGTAAAGAAGGATGAATGGATTTGTACCTGAGCGCGTTCTACTTTCCGGGAGACGACGCGGAATTTGATTTTCTGCGCGGATTGAAAACAACCTACGACCAGTCGGTCTATCCCTTTGGCATCCTGCCCAAGATTAGCCTGAACGAGATCATTTTCCGCCCTGTCACCATCCTCTACGGCGGAAACGGCAGCGGGAAAAGCACCGTGCTGAACGTGATCGCCGAAAAGCTGCGCCTGGACCGAAGCAGCGTATATAACCGTTCCCGCTTTTTTGAAGATTTTGTGGACGCATGCCGGGTGACCCAAGAGGAGGCCATTCCCCGGAATAGCCGGGTGATCACCAGCGATGACGTGTTCGACATGATGCTGGATATCCGCTCCATCAATGAAGGCATTGACCGAAAACGCGAAACCCTCGTGGATGATTATTACGAACTCAAGCACGAGAAATTCAGGATCAGTTCCATCGACGACCTGGATCATCTGCACAGGATCAACCAGGCGCGAAGCAAAACCATGAGCCGCTTTATTGAGAACGAGTCCGGCAAAAGCATTCGGGAGCGCTCCAACGGGGAAAGCGCGCTGATCTACTTCCAGAGCAAAATAGAGATGGACACGCTCTGTCTGCTGGATGAACCGGAAAACAGCCTGAGCCCGGAAAACCAGCAGGTTTTGGCAGACTTCCTGAAGGAATCCGTGCGGTACTGCGGCAATCAGCTGGTGATCAGCACCCATTCGCCTTTTCTGCTCGCGCTTCCCGGAGCGAAAATCATTGATCTGGAAAACCATTCCCGTGTGGTGAACAGTTGGACGGAGCTCAGGAATCCGAGAGTCTACTACGATTTCTTCAAAAAGCATGCCGCTGAGTTTGAGGAAGAGCGTCTTTAAACGGTTAGTGCGTGTATTGCTGTTTTCAAATAAGCGGCAAAAGCGACATAGAAAATGAATGTCATCCCGAGCAGAGCGAAGCGTTTGACAATGTTTTCGTTCCTGTCGGGATGACATTTCTTTTGTGTTCTTCTGACTTATTCATGCTTTTTTAGGCTCTTATAGACGAGAGTATTCAGAAAATGGCAAAAAATACGAAAGCCCTTATGGCTTTCTCGGAAGGGGGTCTGGGGGAAACTCCTATTATTCGTTTTCCCTCTCCCGCAGTCTTCCACCGAGCTCGAAGTGCATTTTGTCCTCATGATAGCCCGCCACGCGGAACTGGCTGTCGCTTACGGTGGTATGGAGCATGACGGTCTGGCCGGGCAGCACTTCCGCGGAAAGATTGACCAACAGCGTTTCCAGGCAATACTTGCGCATCACGTCCACACCCAGCGCGTCACAGGCCCAGTCCGCGTACCGGGTGTTGTTCACATGCTGGTTCACGTCCAGGTCAAAGTACGTGGGCACCCGTCGCATCACGTTTTCTTCGCCGTTTACCATGTCCACCGTCGCGGGCAGGCCCATGGGCAGGGGCAGGTCTGCGTTTTCCGGCAAGAGCCGCGCCACGTCGCCGGGGGGCAGCATGCGACGGTCATTGATATCCATCAGCACCCACAGCGTGGCGGCGTAGCCCAAGGATTCGCCCCGCTCATCCCGGAAGAAATAATAGCGCGGGAAGAACCAGCGCCGGTTCACGGTCGGGAAGGTTTCAGCGGTGATGCGGTCGCCGATCCCGGGGTATTTGTCCATATGGATTTCGCAGCGCGTCAGTACCCACACCACGTTCTTTTCGATCAGTGCGTTGCGCCCGCAGCCCAATAGATCCGAGTGTATCCCCGCCAGCTCCTGCATGGTCTGCATGATGGCGCTGGGACGCCACTGGCCCATAAAGTCGCAGTCGCATGTACGCAGAAGGATTTCCTGCTGATATGTTTTATACATTGTCATGCCTCCGATCAGATAACTCCGTCCTGTTTCCCCAGTTCAGCCGACTCTGCGCTGTATGGGACGGCGGCGTAAAATGAATGTCCTGCGCAAGCTCGCTTTCAGCGAACACCCGATACGACGCTTCCGCGTATTCGTCCGCGGAGGCGGACTTCCTGAGGGCGCGCTTCACAGGCGCGGGACATTCCAGCGCCTGCATGAGATAATACATCACGCCATGCATCCGGCCAACGACCGCGTGCTCCGGCCACCATTTCAGGTATTCCCGATACAGCCGGTCGTGAAACAGAGCGAGCGCTTCCACCGTCAGTCCCTCGCCTCCCCGCGCTTCTTGGGCCAGGGCGGGGTTCACGGCCAGGCCGCGGCCCAGCATCAGGTCAAAACGGCTCATCTCCCGGCATTCGTTCACGCGGAATAAATCACCGTTGTAAATCACCGGAAACGGCGCTTTTTCGGCGGCTTCCAGGAAGAAATCGCGGTGCGGCGAGCCGTTGTAAAACTCCCGGTATGTCCGGGGATGCAGGATCCATTCATAAACGGGATAGCAGAGAATGATACGCAGCAGGCGCGGCCACTCGTCAATAGTGTCATAACCGCACCGGGTTTTGAGCGATACGGGAAGCGGAGATTTGGCGTAAATCGCGTCCAGGAAGCGGGCCAGCTCGTCCGGATCCTTCAGCATCCCCGCTCCTTTTCCTTTGGCCGTGACCGTTCCGGAAGGACAGCCCAGGTTCAGGTTGACTTCGGAATAGCCCGCATCCCGCAGCAGCTTCGTCATTTCCAGAAACAGCGCGGCGTCCCTGCACAGAATCTGCGGCACGGCGGGCACGCCGTAATTTTCTCTGGGATCAATATCCGCCTGCTGGCGGCTGGTGAAGGCGAGCGAAGACGACGGGCTGACGAAGGGCATAAAATACTTTTCGACCCCGCCGAACGTGGCATGATGTACCCGGCGGTAAATGGCGTCGGTCAGTCCTTCGAGGGGAGCAAAATAAACGCGCATCAGTATTTCATCACCAGTTTGACCGCCTTGACCACCATGCCGTATAAGGGGAATTCCAGCGTCTTTTTCGCCTCCTGAAGCATTTTGCGGATGGGGATCTGCTGGGGGCAGTGGGCCTCACACTTGCCGCACTGGACGCACATGCCCGTGCCGGTGGAGTTTTTGCGCAGGCCCGTGCACATGAAATACTCCCGCATCCCGGCAATTTTGTTCTCTGTATATACCCGGTTGTAAGCGGCGAAGATGCCCGGAATGTCCACGTGATGCGGACAGGGCATACAGTAGCGGCAGCCGGTGCAGCCCACTTTCACGCGGGCGTTGATGGCGTCTGACACCTTTTTCAGCAGCGCGCGGTCGCTGTCCGTAAACTCTCCGACACGGCATTCGTCGGCGGCCCGGAGGTTTTCGTTCAGCATGTCCATGGAATTCATGCCGGACAGAACACACGTGACCTCCGGCTGATTCCACAGCCAGCGGAAGCCCCATTCGGCGGGGCTGCGTTTTACGGGGTAGCTTTCAAAGGCTTTGACGGCTTCCGGCGGCAGGTTCTTTGCCAGCTTGCCGCCGCGCAGGGGTTCCATGATAATCACGGGCAGGCCCTTCGCCGCCGCGTACCGGAGGCCGGTCACGCCCGCCTGGGAATGCTCGTCCATATAATTGTACTGGATCTGGCAGAAATCCCAGTCGTAGGCGTTCAGGAGCTGGCAGAACATGTCCGAATTGCCGTGATAGGAAAAGCCAATCTGACGGATGGCGCCGGAGCGTTTCTTTTCCTCAATCCAATCCTGCACGCCCAACGCTTTCAGCCGCTCCCAGGTTTTCATGTCGGTGAGCATGTGCATCAGGTAATAATCCACATGATCCGTTTGCAGGCGGCGCAGCTGCTCCTGGAAATACTTTTCCATGCTGTCAGAGTTTTTCACCAGGTAATGGGGCAGCTTGGTAGCGATATTGATTTTGTCCCTTGCATTGTTCCGGCGCAGGATTTCCCCCAGAGCGGCTTCGCTGCCGCCATATACATACGCGGTGTCAAAATAATTCACGCCGCCCGCGATGGCCGCCATGATTTCCT
This sequence comes from Clostridia bacterium, assembly GCA_017509065.1. The sequence continues at coordinate 171,682 of JAFWQM010000009.1, read as the reverse complement.
TTTCCGCTTTTTCCAGGTCAATCCGGCCCGCTTTCGCGGTAAAGCGCATACAGCCGTAGCCCAGCGCCGAGATAGGGTTGCCGTATCTGTCTTTTCTGTACTGCATCTGGTCTTCCTTCTCCTTACACACAGATCCAATCCACGTTTTGCGCCTCGAAGCGCTGGGGCGGTTCCAGATTCCCGAGCATTTCGCCGAGCTTCCCCTCCGGCACAGCGTCGGCGCGGCCGGCGTTGCGGCGAAGGTTTTCTTCCCATCCCGTTTCCAGGAAAACAATTTTGACCCGCGCCCCATAGCTTTCAAACAGATCGATCAGTTCTTTGCGCTTTGACGTCAGGTTGGTGGCGTTCCAAATGAAGGGCTGACGCTTTCTCAGATATTCCCTGGCCTGCTCCTTGGCGGCCTGAATCAGGCCGCCGCTATTTCCGGAGGGCTTGACGCCAAGCTTCACCCGCAAATCATCCAGGCACACCGTCGGCAGGCCGTGATAGTTGCTGCGTATCCACGTATCCTTCCCTGTTCCGGGCAAACCGCACAGGAGGATCACTTCGCCCCAGGTATCGTCGTAAAGCTCCTGTTCCGGCCACACCCTGCCGCCGCGGAACAGCGCACGTTCCGTGTGCGCCGAGGGAAAGGCAAACGGCCGGTCATAGCAGCCGGCTTCCCGCGCCGCTTCTCTGGTCAGTTCCACGTCGTTCCTCTTTGCTTCTTTGTCCGGCGCGATACGGCCCAGCGCGTCCGCTTCGGAAAGCAGGCAAAGCGTATGCCAGCTGAAACCGGGAACAAGCTCTCCGTTCGCGGCAAGCTTCAGCGCCTGGGCGACGGCGTCCTGTTTTTCAAAGAGGTGCAGCGGCTGGGTGTGGTACCGGATGAGCAGGCACACCGCTTCGCGGAACCGCTGTTTTTCCGGCGTGCCGCTCAGGCCAAATTCCGTCCAAAGCATTTTCCGGGCCAGCTGCGCTCCCAGCGGTCCGTGACGCGGGGAGCGGAGAATGCCGTCCTCCAGCCGCGTGCATGAGATTTTTCCAATGTCGTGCAGCAGCGCGGCCAGGGCCAGCGCGTTTCGCGTTTCATCCGTCAGCATACGGAAATAGGGCAGGCCGGTCAAGGCTTCACAGACCATTTTGGTATGCGTCCACACGTCGTCTTCCCCGTGCCAGGGCAGATGCTGGTGGGTCTTTGCCATGCCGTCAAAGTAAGATTTAAGGCAGGGAAAACGGCTGAGCGCTTTCCAATCATACAGGTAATCCGGGGCCGACGGCAGCGCACCAAGCAGGGCTTTCAGATCATCCACAGGCTTCATCCTTTCGGGACGGGCCGGAACAGCGCTTCCACGGGCCGGTTCAAGCCGTTTGGAATGATGGGCCGCTCCAGCCAATGGGTCTGCGACACTTCCACGGTCTGGGTAAAGGTAGGCCGCACAAACTTGAGGCGCAGCGTCACTTCTCCGCCCTCTTCGGCTTTGATGTACAATCCTTCCATGGTGCGTGTCCGGTCGGTCTCCCGGATGATTCGGTCCGCGTCCTGCCCCTCCCTTTCAGCGGCGAGACGCAGATTTTCCAGGTGGCGCGGCGTGATGTAATTGGAATCGCCGAGAAGCCTCGTCACATCCTCGGCCTTCTGAAACGCACCTTCCGTCAGCACCGCCGCCGAACAGACCGGAAGATCAGCCGTCATCGCGCGCCGGGAAGGCGTATCCAGGAACCGTCCCGTCTCCCTGTCCAGGATATCAAATTCCATGAAATAATGGGGCAAGGCATCATAATAGATCGTGTGCTTGGCGTACAGCCATTCGCCGTACAGGATATACCGCGTGCCCAGCACGCTGAACAGCGCGTCCCGCTGGACAGCGCCCCATTGCTTGAACAGGTTGAAATGCCGCTCCCGGTAGCCGCCGGTCAGAAAATGTCCCCGACTTTGGAGCCGAAGCTCCCCATCCGGGGAAAAGGATACAGCGCTGTTGGCCCCGTCGATTTTCTCTTCGATGACAAGATGCCGCCCGGCGATTTCGGAAAAGGAAATTTGGGATAAATCCTCGTCCCCCGGCTGTAGCTGCGAGCCTTCCAGATGGGGCGTGCGGGGATACTTGATGATGGTATAGCTCATGTTTCTCCGTTTCTGTTACAAGTCGGTCTGCGTGCGGAGACAGACGGGAAAGGCTGTTTTCAGCGCTTCAAAGGCGCGGTCTGCCGCTTCATCCGTATCAAACGCGCCGAACACCACCGAGCCGGAACCGGTCATCTGCGCGAACGCAGCGCCCGCGCGGTACAGCGCTTGCTTCGCTTCCTGAATCTGGGGTCTGAGGGTAATTGAAGCGCTTTCCAGCACATTCCCCGCCGCCGCTTTCAGAGCGGCCAGGTCTCCCGCCGCCAGCGCCCGCATTGCCCTTTCCGTGTCAGGCGGAGTGATGCTCGCCTGATGGTATGCCGCGAAAACTTCTCTGGTGGACAGCGCTTCGCACGGCTGCACCAACACCAGCGGGAACACGCAGCTTTGAATCGGCAATAAGATTTCGCCGATTCCCCGCGTCCGGCGGGATGAGTCATGCAAGCAGAAGGGCACGTCAGCCCCGAGTTTCACGCCGATTTCGCACAGCTTTTCCAAATCATAGCCGATTCCCCAAAGCTCGTTCAGTCCCTTCAAGGCAGCCGCCGCGTCCGCGCTGCCGCCGCCGAGGCCTGCGCCCATCGGGATTCTCTTGGTCAGATGGATTGCCGCTCCAGCGCTGATCCCCGCCGCTTCCCGCAGTGCTTTCGCGGCGCGTAGGATCAGATTATCCTCTCCGGCGGACAGGCTGTCCGTTCCTTCGATTGACAGCGAAAGCTCTTCCGCGGGGTTGATTTGCAGCGTGTCGTGAAGCGACAGCGGCTGCATCAGCATGTCCAGTAAATGGTAGCCGTCCGGCCGCCTGCCTACCACGTCCAGCGTCCAGTTAATCTTCGCCCGCGCCTGTATCTCCATGAGCGCCTCCCGGATCGATTCCTTTTTCCAGCGTGATTTCAAACTCCGCGCCGCCGTCGCCGGATACCAGGCGGATCTGCTGATGATGCCTTTCCATGATGCGCTTGCAAATCGCCAGGCCCAGACCTGTGCCTTTTCCAACAGTGTGCGCCTTGTCCACTTTATAGAAACGGTCAAAGATGTAAGGCGCGTCGGCGGCGGGGATGCCCACGCCGTTATCCTTTACGCGCATGATCACAAGATCGTCCTCCGTTTTCGTGGATAGTCTGACGGTGCCGCGCCCGGGCGTATATTTTATCGCGTTGTCCAGCAGGTTGATGATCACCTGCTGAATCTGATCCGCATCGGCATGCACATAGCAGGTTTCCGATTCAAAATCCACATCGATTTCCATGCCCTTGTCGTCGATCTGGGTCATACGGGAAATGAGCACGCGCCGGGCCATTTCATTCAAATCAAAATGGCTGAACGCCAGGCTCGTTTCCTCGTTCTCCATCCGAGACAGGTTGAGCAGATTGTTGATCAGCTTGGCCAGACGCTGCGTTTCATCCAGCACGACCTGCAGATATTGCTTATGCATTTCAGGCGGGATCGTCCCGTCCAGCATTCCCTGGGCGAAGCCCTTGATGGACGTGATCGGAGAGCGCAGCTCGTGGGACACGTTGGCAACGAAATCGCGCCTGGACTGTTCTATAGAGGAAAGCTTGGCCGTCATCTGGTTGAAGGAGCGGGACAATTCCTCAATTTCCTTTCCGCCTTCCTCGGGCGCGCGGATGGCAAAATCGCCCCTGGCCATCTGTCCCGCGGCTTCGGTGATCGCGGTGAGGGGACGGGTGATCTGCTGGGCAACAAAGAACACGACGGCGGCCGCGAGCAGGAACACGCCGATGGCGGCAAGCGCGGTCTGCCACAGCATATTCCTGTAAACCGCGTGCACGGTCTGGGCGGACGTCTGGATCAGCACATAGCCCATGACGGTCATCTGGCTGCTGAGGGTATTATTCTGCACCCACGGCACCATCACCGTAAAGAAAGTGCCCTGGTCGGTCTGCGTCTGCGATACCATTTCCTGCCCCTGCAGCGCCATATCCATATATTCGTTCAGTTCGCTTGGCGTCGGAGCGGCTCTCTGGTAATCGTCGCGCTGATGATCCTGTAAATAATAGATATAATACTTTCCGTTGCGGTCCACCACCATCGTATACGCGCCGTATTCTTCGAAAATGCGGCGGGATTTCCAGTTGATATAATCCTCTGTGGCGCTGGACAGGCCGCTGGTTTTGGACAGGGAATCCAGCGACAGGCGGCCCGCCAGATAACTGATGTCCCTTGCCTGCGTTTTCAGCGCGTCCATTCTGCTGTTGATGCTGTTGTTTTTCAGGTTCGTAAATGCCAGGACGGACAGCACCACCACGCACATCAGGATCACGGCCACCGAAACGATCAGCAGGCGGATAAACATGCTCAGGCTGCGCATGCGGTCATTTCACCTCAAATTTATAGCCTACGCCCCAAACGGTGCGGATCTGCCAGCCGAGGGCTTCGCTGTCCTGCAGTTTTTCCCTAAGGCGCTTGATATGAACATCCACGGTGCGGCTGTCGCCAAAGAAATCAAAACCCCATACCTGCTCCAGCAGCTGTTCGCGGGTGAACACACGGTTCTGATGGGAGGCCAGGAAGTAAAGGACTTCCAGCTCCTTGGGCGGCATATCCAGCAGCTTTCCCTGGTAATACACCTCGTATTTTTCCAGGCTGATGGAAAGCCCGGGGAAGGACAAAATGTCCTTTTCGGTTTCGCCGGGGCCCGCGCGGCGCAGCACGGCCTTCACGCGGGCAACGAGTTCCTTGCCCTCGAAAGGCTTGGTGATGTAGTCGTCGGCTCCCAGTTCCAGACCCAGCACCTTGTCAAAGGTCTCGTCTTTCGCGGAGAGCATGATGATGGGAATGCTGCTGGTCTGCCGGATGGCGCGGCACACCTGCCATCCGTCCATGCCGGGCAGCATGATGTCCAGCAGCATCAGGCTCGGCGGGTTTTTCTGAAACGCGGCCACGGCTTCGTCTCCGCGGGTTTCAACGGAGACTTCGTAGCCCTCTTTTTCCAGATACAGCTTCACCAGCTGCGCAATGTTCGGATCGTCGTCCACAACCATGATGCTTTGCTTGTCCTTCATCGCAATACCCCTTTCATTCAGTGAGGCAGGAAGAGAGTTAATGAGTTAGGAGTGAGGAGTTAGGAGTTTTATAGTGTATCTATATAAAATTTGCGCAATAAGCAACATCATTCTATAATAGCTCCTAACTCCTAACTCGTAACTCCTAACTTTATTTCAGTTCCACCACCGTCACGCCCTCCTCGCCCTCGCCGTACTTGCCGCGGCGGAAGGATTTGACGTGGGGATAGGTTTTCAGGTGCTTCTGGATGCCCTCGCGCAGGATGCCGGTGCCCTTGCCGTGCACGATGGTCACTTCATGCAGCCCGGCCAGCGTCGCTTCGTCCAGGTACTGCTCCACTTCTTCAATGGCTTCGTCCAGCGCCATCCCGCGCACGTCGCAGGACAGCGGCACGGTGCGCGTACCGGTCTGAACAGACACGGAGGACACTTTCTTTTTGGGCTTTTCCTCCTGCACCAGGCGAAGCTGGCTCAGATGCGCTTTCAGCTTCATGATGCCCGCCTGCAACTGCACCTCGCCCTTGGCGTCCGGCAGGGAAAGCACGGTGCCCTTGGTGTTCAGATGGGTGATTTCCACGATGTCGCCCACCTTTACTGTCTTGGGCGGCTCGGCGAAATTGTCCGTGGGTTTCTTCAACCCTTCGCTCAGGCTGTCGATGCCTTCTTCCAGCTTTTTGCGCAGGGCGTTCACTTCGTGGTCGGGGGCGGAGCCGGCCTTCTTCATTTTCTTTAAATCATAGAGAATGGATTCGGAATCGCGCCGGGCCTTTTCCACGATGCGGCGGGCTTCCTCCTTGGCCTTGCGGGTGGAGGCGTCGCGTTTTTCTTCCATATCCTTATAGAGCTTTTCCGCTTCGTTGCGCAGACGCACGGTTTCGGCTCTGGCTTCCTCGGCAAGCTGCCGTTCCTTTTCGGCGATCTGGCGGTGATATTCCGCGTTGGCGATCACGTCTTCAAAGCGGATGGTATCGTGGGAGAGCAGGTCTTTCGCTTCGTCGATCAGGTATTCCGGCAGGCCCAGGCGGCGGCTGATTTCAAAGGCATTAGACTTGCCCGGCACGCCGATGGACAGGCGATAGGTAGGCCGCAGGGTGGCCACGTCAAATTCCACGCTGGCGTTTTCAACGCCCACCGTGGAGAGGGCGTAGGCTTTCAGTTCGCTGTAGTGCGTGGTTGCCGCCGTGCGGGTCTTGATTTTGAGCAGCGCGTTCAGAATCACCTGGGCCAGCGCCGCGCCTTCGGTGGGGTCGGTACCCGCGCCGAGCTCGTCGAAGAGCACCAGGTCGCAGGGCGTCACCCTGTTCATGATGGACACGATGTTGGTCATATGGGAAGAAAAGGTGGACAGGCTCTGCTCGATGGACTGCTCGTCGCCGATATCCGCGTACACTTCCTCAAATGTGGAAAGCTCTGTTCCCAGCGCACCGGGAATATGCAGGCCGCTCTGGGCCATCAGCGTCATGAGGCCCAGGGTTTTAAGCGTGACCGTCTTGCCGCCGGTGTTGGGGCCGGTGATGATCAGAGAAGTGAACTCTTGCCCCAGCCACAGGGAACAGGGCACCACCGTGTCCCTGGAAATCAGAGGATGGCGCACGCGGACGAGATTGATCTTTCCTTCTTCGTTCATCTTGGGCCGCACGCAGTCCATTTCCCGGCTGAGCATCCCCTTGGCGAACACGAAATCGAGATGGGAGAGGATGGCTAAATTCTGGGAAATCAAATCGCCGCTGTCGCCCACCTGCTGGGAGAACGCGGCCAGGATGCGTTCGATCTCGTCCCGCTCCTTCATGTGCCATTCCTTGAGTTCATTGCCCATTTCCACCACGGCCATGGGTTCGATGAACAGCGTGGCTCCGGTGGCGGACTGGTCATGCACCAGGCCGGGCACGTTGCCGCGGGCTTCGGCCTTGACGGGCAGCACATAGCGCCCGTTGCGCACGGTCACGATGGATTCCATCAGGTATTTGGCGTAGCCGGAGCCGTGGGCCATGGCGTTGAGCTTCTCCCGGATGCGGTCATTCACCTGGCGGATGTGCCGCCGGATATCCAGCAGGGCGGGAGAAGCGTGGTCGGAAATCTCTTCCTCACTGAGAATCGCCTCAGTGATGTCCGTTTCCAATTGGCGCAGCGGCTGCAGGCGCGACGCGGCGGAGGTGATGATGGGTGTGTTTTCTTTCTCTGTCACCAAAGCGCTTCTTGCTGCGCGGGCAGCGCGAAGCGTTTCCGCCACCAGCAGCAGCGCGCGGGGCGTCAGGGTGGAGCCCTTCTGCGCCAAAGATATGTATTCCGACACGTCCGCGAACGAAATCAGCGGATTGCCGCCCACATAAGCCAGCGTGGCCACGGCTTCCTCCGTTTCGTCCAGAGCGCGGTTGATGTCACTGAAATCGTCCAGGGGCGTAAGCTCCCGGCACAGCGTTTTCCCGGAATCCGACAGGGCGTACCCAGCCAGCATTTCCCGTATTTTTGTAAATTCCAGCACTCGCAAGGCGCGGTCGTTCATTTCATATCCCCCCAAATTATCAGGATGGCACTACAGCACTCCATCCAAAAACCTTCCCGCCGTACCCCGGATATCCAGCAGCGCTGGCGGTGTTTCTCCGCGCAGGAGCGCGGCGTAATAGGCAGTGATTCGCGTTCGTTCCTCTTTTGTTTCATCCGTAAAGGTGAGCAGCCAGGAGAGCGGCGGCAGGCCGCCCAGCAGCCCGGCGAGATGCAGGGGTTTGTCCGCCATCAGTTCGATCTGGCACCCCTCCGGAAGCCTGAGCGGAAACAGCGGATAATCCGCTTTCATGCGGTCGGTAAGCGCTGTGCCCAGCGCGCCTTTTCCCTGACGGCACAGTTCGCACTGCTCCCGGCCCGTTTTCAGGCCCAGCGCCGTACGCATGGGGCAGTGGTTCAGTAGCATCAGGCGGGTCCTTCCGTATACTGGTAGGATCAACTCGCAGATATCCAGAGGCAATTCCTGGATATCCTGTTTGGATAATTCCCGGCTCAGCGTCACGCTTCCGCAGCCCAGATGGGACAGCATCCGAAGCGCTTCGCCGTTCATGACCGGGATGCCCTCGCCCGTCCTATCTCCTGTTTTGAAGGCTTTGACCTGCCCCGGACTGGATAGGCAGACGGGAATATTCCTTTCTTCCGTCAGCGTTTTCAGGGATTGCAGCGTGCTTTCGGACAGCTGGCTTGGCAGGCACAGGCGGGTTTTCTCCGGCCAGTTTGTAAGCAAAGGAAGAAGATACTCCGACCTAAAATCTTGCGGCTGAAAGAGGACCTCCGCCGCGCCTGCTTTAAGCAGTTCGGGAATTTCGGAAACATACTGCGTTTTGACGATCAACCGTGGTGCGGGAACAGCCCTCAGCGGTGCACTGAATACTGCTTTGGAGGAAGCCGTTCGCGGATGGGCGGCAATGCGGGCTTCGGCCAGCTTTTCCAGCGCTTCCCGCCGCAGGGCGTTCAGCGCCGACGCAGACACAAAAGCGTTGGCAGTGTTGACGGTCAGCAGCCGCAGCGCAAACGGCGTTCCGCCGGTTTTCTCCAAAGACCTGCGCGCGGAGGCTTCATCCAGCGCTTTGTTCTGCGCGGGCTGAACAGTTTCGCCCATCGCCGAAACCGTGCTTTTCCCCCCCGTCACCTGGAGAGACAGCGGCTTGCCGGGATACGCGGTCAAAACAGCGTCAAAGGAAATCGGATTCGCCGCCATGTCAGCGCCGTTTTCAAAGGTGTCGCGGGCAGCCTGAAGCTGGCTTTCGTCCTCCGTGCGGCGGACTTCCTCGCCTTCTTTCGCTTTTTCCCGCAGCCGCAGCACAGCCACATTTCCCGCCGGAACCTCCGGCCCGGAATAGCGGATTTCCTGCGTTCCGATTTCCAGCCCGTCCCCGTTGTGCAGGGGCCGAATCAGCGGCACGTCGCACAGCAGCGCTCCGCCCTTCTGATACACTTTTTTCACTTTCCCCATCGTCACGCCGATAGGCGTCACGCGCGTGGGATCGATGATGGCGGCGTCCCGTTCCCGCGAAGAATAGCCCCTCGTGAATCCGCCACGGGAAAAAATCTGAGTGAGGCTTTCTTTTTCTTTTTGATCAGCGGGGGTAAAACGCCCTTCCAGCACAGCGTCCAGGGCGTCCCGATAAATCCGCGTGACCACAGCGACGTATTCCGGGCGTTTAAGGCGGCCTTCGATCTTGAAAGAATACACCCCCGCCTCGGCCATGGCCTTGAGTTCGTCCCGGGCGCACAAATCCCGGGGAGAGAGCCAGGCGCCGGTTTTGCCCTGATAGCTGTAAGGCAGGCGGCAGGGCTGGGCGCACCGGCCCCGGTTGCCGCTGCGGCCGCCGATCATGGAGGAAAACAGACATTCGCCCGAGCAGGAAACGCACAGCGCGCCGTGACAGAACGCCTCGATTTCCAGGCCCAAATCCGCGGCTTTCCGAATCTCCTCCAAATCGCATTCCCGCGCCATGACCGCCCGCTGAACACCAAGACTTTTCAGCAGCCGCACCCCGGAAGCGTTATGCAGCGCCATCTGCGTGCTGGCGTGAACCGGCAGCGCGGGGTATTCCTCCCGGCAGATTTTGAGCACGCCCAGGTCCTGAACCAGCACCGCGTCAACGCCCAGATTTGACAACAAGGAAAGGGTGTGCCGGACGCCGTCCAGCTCCCTTTCCTTGACGAGGATATTCACGGTAACATATACTTTTTTCCGCCGGAGATGGCAGTAAGCCAGCGCTTCCTTTAGCGTCCCGTCGTCAAACCCGGCGCTTGCCCGCGCTCCGAAAGCGGCCGCGCCCAGATACACCGCGTCGGCCCCGTTGGCCACGGCGGCCTTGAGCGCGTCCATGCTGCCGGCGGGAGAAAGCAGTTCAAGTCGTCGATTCATCGGCATGGTTCTTTCTGCTTTGCTGTTTCAAAGCCTGCCGCGCTTCCAGCAGCTCCCTGCGCAGCCGGGTATTGTCGTCCTGGGCGGTGATCAGCTCGTCCGCAAGGGATAAGGCAGCAATGACCGTCGCCGCCTCGCGGCTCACAAAGCCCGAGGAAGCGGTCTCGGCGATCTTCCTGTCCACATACACGCCCATTCTGCGCACGTGTTCCGGCGCGTCGCCGCTGGTGATGGTGTAGTCCTTGCCGGCGATGCGAAGGGTATACGCGCGTTCACGCTTGGGCACGATCATAGCTGATTGAAGGGGAAGTAGTTGCCCCGGGTCTCCACGCGGATGGAAGCGATCCTCTGTGGCTCAAGGGGCTTATCCCTGCCGTCGCGTTTCACGTTCACAATCTGATCGGCATATTCCATGCCCTCCAGCACCTTGCCGAACGCGGCATAAGCGCCGTCCAGGTGGGGAGAATCGCTGGTCATAATGAAGAACTGGCTGCCCGCGGAATCGGGATGCATGGCCCGCGCCATGCTCAGCACGCCATAGGTGTGCTTGAGCGGATTATTTACCCCATTTTGGGCAAATTCTCCCTTGATGGAATAGCCGGGGCCGCCGGTACCGGTGCCTTTGGGACAGCCGCCCTGGATCATGAAGCCGGGAATCACTCGGTGGAAAATCAGCCCGTCATAAAAGCCGCTGTTCGCCAGGGATATAAAATTACCCACGGAATGAGGCGCGTACTCGGGGTACAGTTCGCCCTTCATTTCGCCGCCGTTTTCCAGCTTGATCACAAAAGTGGGATGAAAAACTTCACTCATCACTGCATTCCTCCAAATATCGTTTACCGGCCCGGATGAATATGTTGCCACGGTTTTCCTATAATATACCGCCTTTTGCCTGATTTGTCAAATCCAAGGAAATCCGGATCATCGAATCAATAATCTCGTAATACAGGTCTTTCATGCAAATCGCCGGTTTCCCGAAAAGCGGTTCTCCGCAGCCGCTATTCCACGCCGCCATGGCTCTGATGCACTTCTTTTTTTCTGGGCGTACTTTTTTTATCGGCTTCGTCCAACAGTTTTTTCACCGTGGTTTTCCCGATCTCATCGGCATACGCAAAGCCCATGGAGATGCTCACGTTCTTCTGCTTTTCGGTCTCCTCGAATTTGCGGATCATCTGCTGGATAGTTTCCGGATCGCAGTTCTTGACCACAGCGGCGAAATCGTCTCCGCCGAACCGGAAGCAATCCGCGCCGAAGCACGAGGAAATGCACTCAGCCGCTGTGCGGATCAGCTTATCCCCGACCAGGTGGCCCTTCGTGTCGTTGGTCTGCTTGAGGAAGTTGATGTCAAACAGCAGCACGCCGATGGAGTAGCCGCTCTCCCCCGATTCCAGCATGAACTGCTCGAACCGGTAACGGTTGGGCAGGTTGCTGAGCGCGTCGGTTTCCGCGGCGGAACGCAGGATGCCGTCCAGCGCGTCGCGGCGCTTCACCAGGCTGTTGTACGCCACGGCCAGCAGCCGCACTTCGCGCAGGCCTTTTCGCTCGTCCAGCGTCTGGTTGGCGCTGATGAGCTTCACGAAATCCGCCAGGGGATAAATGATCTGCGTATAGAGAACGATGAAGGTGCCAATCAGAATCACCATGATCGCGACCGTTGTGATCCAGAGAACAGTGCGCTGGATATGGACGCGCCGGGCAGTTTCAGCGGCCTTGACAGAGGAAGACGCGCGGATGACTTCCACGCACTCGTTCACATTCTGGGACACGGACTGCTTGTTCAGCGAATACACAGAGCCCAGCACGTACAGCTTCGCCGCTGCCATTTTGTCATCGTCGGTCATTGCCTGCTCTTCTTCGGTCAGCGCGGGAAGCGGAATGCTGTTGAGGTAATCAATGTCCGGGAGCGGGTGAACGGTGTTCACCAGCGCCAGGGCGTGCAGCTTCGCATCCATCATTTTCGTGGCGCTGTCCGCGGCGGTTGAAAGCAGGCTCAGCGCCTCTTCACTCACGTCATAGCCCTGAAACCGCTCCATCACCTGATTGCCGCGCCGCGGGATTTTCAGTTCGTTGGAATACGCCGCCAGCGGGTACACGTTGATCTCGCCCGTTTCCGTCTTTGGCATGAGCACGAAATTGGTCGACGTTTCGGACATCAGGCTGGAGCCCGCCAGCAGTGACGGTCGTCGTTCATGTATTCAGCGGAATCCTGCATGATGGTAGAAAGCTGGGTGCTTGAACTGTTGATCATCATGATGGACACGATAATCACGACATGCAGAACAGAAACCAGGATGATGATCGGCGGCACCAGGGTATTCACCGACACACTGCCAGCGGCTGTGTTCTTTTTTTGTCCTTCAATTTTTCCACATCCTTTTTATCGTTGCTTATCCCCTCGGGGAGATTGCTCTCCCGCAATGAATAGGGATTATGGCGCGTGGGACTGCCGCGAACCGTCTTGCGCGGCAGCGAAAGACACCCCACTAAATATAGTATAGCATAGAAATCCTGTTTTGAAAATACGTTTATTCAAACAAAAGCCGCCCTGCAAACTGCTGCAGAAGAAATAACCGCACCCGTGAAGCAATGCAGGAAGAAGGCTGCGCAGCAGGATGGCGCGAAGAAGGATGAGACGGGGTGGTTTGGGTGATCCAATCCCCCATGGGCGTCAACATCACGCCAGAGGAGATTATCAAGAAAACTGGCCCGGTGGATGCCGTTTACGTCCGCGTGGATAAAAACAAAGCGTACTGGGTACGAGGGGACGAGACGGGGAACGTCAATCTATGGTGATTGAGGGCCGGTGAGGAGTAAACATGCTTCTCTCCGGCTTTTTTTGTTGGCGTATTTGGTTTAGAAAAAGCATTTATCTGAATTGGTGTTTTCATGTATAGTTATTTTGGCTTTTTATATAAATTGTTTTTATGCTGAAGCGAACAATCGCTTTCAACTTTCAGCTTTTTCTAAAGTAATCAAACCTCACGGACTGAACACAGAAAATATTGTCAGTTCCACGATTCAGATGAAGTATATCCACGTCGAATCAATGCTGAAATGATCTGCGTGAAGCAAGAAGGAGGGAGATGAGAATGCGTAAAACTTGATTTACACAAAGAAAACGATTCGCGCCCCTTCTGCTTGGCCTTCTCATGCTGTCGATAGTACTTTTGCCAATTGCCGCCTATGCGCAGCCAACCGGCAAAGCTGTGCGCGTGGGCTGGTTTGAGTCGCCGTTCAATATGATGGATGCCCATGGAAGGCGTTCCGGCTATGCCTATGAGTATCAGCGCAAAATCGCCGCGTATACCGGCTGGGAGTTTGAATATATCGAGGGAAGCTGGCCAGAGCTGTTTCAGATGCTGCTGGACGGGGAACTCGACCTGATGAGCGACGTTTCCTACACTCCGGAGCGCGCTGAACGCATGCTGTTTTCCAACCTGCCCATGGGCGCTGAGGAATACTATATCTTTGTCAGCCCCAACAATGAAGTAATTCGACAGGACGACCCCCACACGCTGAACGGAAAGAAAATCGGCGTGAACAAAGGCAGCATTCAGATCGGCTTCTATCATGAATGGGCAGAGTACCGTAGTTGCGACAGGAGCCACAAGTTATCGCTGGTATTACCGCACATCCTCCGAAGGAACGTGGACAGCGGTCAGGAACAACGGCACATCTGCCACCTTCTCATTGACAGCGGGAACGCGGCACAACGGGTATCAATACCGCTGCATGGTGGAGAACAGCGCCGGTTCCGTGTACTCGAACACTGTCACGCTCACCGTGAACCCCAAGCCCGTCATCACAGAACAGCCCTCCAACGTAACCGTGACGGAAGGCCAGACAGCCACCTTCAAAGTGACCGCCACCAGCGCGGTGAGCTATCAGTGGTATTACCAGAAGCCGGGCGAAACGACATGGACCAAGGTATCAAATAACGGCACGTCGGCCACCTACACCCTGACCACAGCCGCGCGCCATAACGGATACAAATTTAAGTGCGAAGTGAAAAACGAGGCCGGCAGCGTGTTTTCCAATATCGTGACCCTGACGGTTAAATAATCAAATTTCATAGCGCAGCGCCGCCCGCGGGCGGCGCTGTTTCACTGCCAAATCTTCATTCCAAATTCTTTTCAAAATTGTAACATTTTGCGCAATCCCTCCCCTTGCCAATCTGGTAAAAAAAAGGTATAATAAATCGATTGGATAAGCTATGGAACAGCCTGTCCATGGCTTTTCCATGGAAATCTGGAATCCAAATCCGAAAGGAGATAGATATCCCATGGGCAAGAAATACGTATACCTGTTCACCGAAGGCGACGCCACCATGCGCGAACTGCTGGGCGGCAAGGGCGCGAACCTGGCTGAAATGACCAAGATCGGCCTGCCGGTGCCCCAGGGCTTCACCATTTCCACCGAAGCCTGCACCCAGTACTATGAGGACGGCCGCAAGATCAACGACGAAATCATGGCCGAAATCATGGAGAACGTGGAAAAGATGGAAATGATCAACGGCAAGAAGTTCGGCGATCTGAAGAACCCCCTCCTCGTTTCCGTCCGCTCCGGCGCGCGCGCTTCCATGCCTGGCATGATGGATACCATCCTGAACCTGGGCCTGAACGACGACGTGGTCGCCGCGATGATCAAGGGCAATCCCGATCCCAAGTTCGAGCGCTTCGTGTATGACTGCTACCGCCGCTTCATCCAGATGTTCTCCGACGTGGTCATGGAAGTGGGCAAGAAGTATTTCGAGCAGCTGATCGACGCCATGAAGGAAAAGAAGGGCGTCACCTACGACACCGAGCTGACCGCCGCCGATCTTTGCGAATTGGCGCAGCAGTTCAAGGCCGAATATAAGAAGCAGCTGGGCGCGGACTTCCCCTCCGATCCCAAGGTGCAGCTGTACGAAGCCATCCGCGCTGTGTTCCGCTCCTGGGACAACCCGCGCGCGAACGTGTACCGCATGGATCATGACATCCCCTATTCCTGGGGCACTGCCGTGAACGTGATGCCCATGGTGTTCGGCAACCTGAACGAAAACAGCGGCACCGGCGTGGCCTTCACCCGCGACCCCGCCAACGGCGAAAAGAAGCTGATGGGCGAATTCCTCACCAATGCCCAGGGCGAAGACGTCGTCGCCGGCGTTCGTACCCCCATGCCCATCTCCCAGATGGAAGAAAAATTCCCCGAAGCTTACAAGCAGTTCGTGCAGGTTTGCGACAACCTGGAAAACCATTACCGCGACATGCAGGATATGGAATTCACCGTTGAAAACGGCAAGCTCTACATGCTGCAGTGCCGCAACGGCAAGCGTACCGCCCAGGCTGCCATCAAGATCGCCTGCGACCTGATCGACGAAGGCATGATCAGCGAAGAAGAAGCGCTGATGCAGATCGACGCCAAGAGCCTCGACATGCTGCTGCATCCCACCTTCGACGTGAAGGCCCTCAAGGCCGCCAAGCCCGTGGGCAAGGGCATCGCCGCTTCCCCCGGCGCCGCCGCCGGCCATATCGTGTTCACCGCCGAAGACGCCGTGGAGCATGGCAAGAAGGGCGAAAAGGTCGTTCTGGTGCGCCTTGAAACCAGCCCAGAAGACATTGAAGGCATGAAGTTCTCCCAGGGCATCCTGACCGTCCGCGGCGGCCAGACCAGCCACGCGGCCGTGGTGGCCCGCGGCATGGGCACCTGCTGCGTATCCGGCTGCGGCGACATCAAGATGGACGAAGAGAACAAGTGCTTCACCCTGGCCGGCAAGACCTACCACGAGGGCGACGACCTGTCTCTGGACGGCAGCACCGGCAACATCTACGGCGAACTGATCCCCACCGTGCCTGCCGATCCCAACAGCGGTTACTTTGGCCGCATCATGGAACTGGCCGACAAGTACAAGACCATGGGCGTGCGCACCAACGCTGACACCCCCAAGGACGCCAAGCAGGCCGCCGACTTCGGCGCGCAGGGCATCGGCCTGTGCCGCACCGAGCACATGTTCTTCGGCCCCGACCGCATCCCCGCGTTCCGCGAGATGATCTGCGCCGAGACCGTGGAAGAGCGCAAGGCCGCGCTGGACAAGATCGAGCCCATGCAGCAGGCTGACTTCGAGGGCCTCTTCGAAGCGCTGGGCGGCTACCCCGTCACCATCCGCTTCCTGGATCCCCCGCTGCATGAATTCGTGCCCACCGAAGAAGCCGACATCGAAGCGCTGGCGAAAGCCCAGGGCAAGACCGTCGCTTACATCAAGCAGGTCATTTCCGACCTCCACGAATTCAACCCCATGATGGGCCATCGCGGATGCCGCCTGACCGTTACCTATCCCGAAATCGCCGTGATGCAGACCAGCGCCATCATCAAGGCCGCCCTGGCTGTGAAGGGCCGTCATCCCGACTGGAACGTGGTTCCTGAAATCATGATCCCCCTGGTCGGCGAGCTGAAGGAATACAAATTCGTCAAAAACATCGTGGTGGAAACCGCGGACAAGCTGATCAAGGACGCCGGCAGCGACCTCAAGTACGAAGTCGGCACCATGATCGAAATCCCGCGCGCTGCCCTGACCGCCGATGAAATCGCCAAGGAAGCTGACTTCTTCTGCTTCGGCACCAACGACCTGACCCAGATGACCTTCGGCTTCTCCCGCGACGACGCCGGCAAGTTCCTGCCCGCCTACTATGCCAACAAGATTTACGAGTCCGATCCCTTCGCCCGTCTGGACACCGTGGGCGTGGGCAAGCTGATGAAGATGGCTGTGACCATGGGCCACGAAAGCAACGCTAAGATTCACTGCGGCATCTGCGGTGAGCACGGCGGCGACCCGTCCTCCATCGAATTCTGCAACCAGATCGGCCTGAACTACGTCTCCTGCAGCCCCTTCCGGGTGCCCATCGCCCGCCTGTCCGCTGCGCAGGCTGCCATCAAGGCCAAGAAGTAGTTTCACCAACCAACAAAAAGCCGCGTCGAAAGACGCGGTTTTTCGTTGTATAAAAAACGCAGCCCTTTCAGGCTGCGCGCACAGAGCGGGGAATCAAACGGTTTCGATCCTGACGCCAAGCTTTTTGAGCCGGTTCAGGGCGTCCGCTTCGATGCCGCTGTCGGTAATGAGGAGAGACACGTCCTTGAGGTCGCAGATGCGGGCGAGGGCTACGCGGCCGAACTTGGTGTGGTCAGCCACGATCACGCTGCGGGCGGCGGATTCGATCATCAGGCGCTTCAGGCCCACTTCGGTAAAGTTGGCGTTCGTCGCGCCGCCGGTCAGGTCGATGCCGTCCACTCCGATGAACGCCACGTCCACATGCGAATCGCGGATGAAGCTTTCCGGGATGGAGCCCACAAGCTCCTGGCGGCCCTGCCTTCGCGTGCCCCCCGTCACAATCAGCATGGAGGAGGGGTGAACGGGCGTCTGATAAGCGATGTACAGGTCATTGGTGATGATCGTCAGATTCTCGTGATGGGCGAGCGCTTGGGCGATGAAGAACGTGGTGGTGCCGGAGTCGATGATCACGGTGTCGCCGGGATGCACCAGCTTGGCAGCGTATTCAGCGATGCGGTTCTTTTCCTCCAGCATCCTGCTGATTTTCTCGGAGTACATGGATTCGTAGGACGTGCTGCGGTCTACCTTGATGGCGCCTCCGTGCGTCCGCCGCAGGGCGCCTTGCTGATCCAGGTCGTCCAGGTCGCGGCGCACGGTGGCTTCCGATACATGAAACCGTTCCGCCAGCTCGTGGATCTGGGCGCTGGTGTTGGCTTCGATGTATTCCATCATTTTCTTTTGCCGTTCGGCTGGGATGTAGGTATTCTTCTCCATCGGGTTGCACCTCCGCGCTTGGTATAAAAGGTGTTCCGGGGATTCCAACCGATTATATCATACAATATTTTCTTATATTTGTAAAGTGCTGTATTGGTAACCATTTCCACAGCAAGCGGAAACAATCAAAATCTGTAATGAAAAAACAGCATAGCGAAAGAAAATTTTATATTTTTTCCACCAAATGCGTCAGCAGCGCCGCGAATTCGCCACGCATCTGGCGGCCCATTTCCATGACCTCCTGATGGTTGATACCGCCGCGCTCGATGCCCGCAGCCATGTTCGTGATGCAGCTGATGCCGACCACCTTGATGCCTGCATGCACGGCGGCGATGGTTTCCGACACTGTGGACATACCGACCGCGTCCGCACCGAGTAGGCGCGCCATACGCACTTCCGCCGGGGTTTCGTAAGTGGGTCCGTTCATCCAGCAGTACACGCCACGGCGCAGGTCGATATCCAGTTCCCGCGCGGCGTGCATGGTCAGTTCCCTAAGCCCCTTGTCATAGGCGTTGGTCATGTCCGGGAAGCGCGGGCCGAAGGCGTCCAGGTTGGGGCCGATGAGGGGATTCTTGCCGCTCAGGTTGATGAAATCGGAAATCAGCATCAGCACGCCGGCGCGGAAATCATAGTTCACGCCGCCCGCCGCGTTGGTGAGGATCAGGTTCTTGACGCCGAGCCGCGCCATCACGCGCACGGGCATCACCACGTCCTGCATGGCATGGCCCTCGTAGCTGTGGAAACGCTCGCTCATGAGCAGCACGCGCTTTCCGGCCAGATTGCCCATGATGAACTTGCCCGCGTGGCCCGGTACGGTGGCCTTGGGGAAGCCGGGAATTTCGGAATAGGAAAGCTCCTTTGTGTCCGTCAGGTCGTTGCCGAAATCGCCCAGACCGCTGCCCAGCACGATGGCAATGTCCGCCCGGCCAAGCTCCGTTTCCACCTTGTCAGCGGCGCGCTGGATGCGGCGCATTTCCTCCTCGCAGCCCGCTTCGATTTCATGCAGGTAGGATTTTGCCCCGAAGCGCTCGGGCAGGCCGAAGAAATCGCAGATGGTGGCGGCGGTGTCTGCGAAGGTTTCGCGGGTGCCAATGGGATGCTGGCCCACCATGCCCTTCTTCCAGAGCAGCAGGGGCGCGTATTCGCGGGTGTGGTCGGTACCCTTGTAGGTGGGGTCGCAGCCGTGGTCGGCAGTGAGGATGAGCAGGTCGTTTTCCCCCATCAGCGCCTGAATCTCCGGCAGGCGGGCGTCGAAGTATTCCAGTGCTTTAGCGTAGCCCTCCACGTCCCGGCGGTGGCCGTAGATGGAGTCGGTGTCCACCAGGTTGGTGAACAGCAATCCGTCGAATTCCTTCTTCATGTATTCGATGGTGGCGTCCACGCAGGCGGGGTTCCCGGCGGCGTGGTTGCTGCCGGTCAGGCCCTGATGGGCGAAGATGTCCTCGATCTTGCCCACGCCCAGGGTTTCATAGCCCGCTTCCTTCAGCACGTCCAGCACGGAGGGAGCGATGGGCTTCAGGGAAAAGTCCCGCCGCCGCCCGGTGCGCTGGAAGTGGCCCTTGCCCGTGCCGATGAAGGGGCGGGCGATGACGCGGCCCACGCCGTGCTCGCCCTGCAATTGCTTCCGGGCGATCTCGCACATCTCGTACAGTTTTTCGATGGGGTAAATGTCCTCGTGGCAGGCGATCTGGAACACACTGTCCCCGGAGGTGTACACGATGGGATAGCCGGTTTTCATGTGTTCCTCGCCCAGTTCGTCCAGAATTTCCGTGCCGGAGGCGGGCTTGTTGCCCAGGGTCTTTGTGCCGATGGCCGCTTCAAAGGCGTCCATCACGTCCTTGGGGAAGCCGTTGGGGTAGAGGGGGAACGGCTGCTTCACAGTGACGCCCGCCATTTCCCAGTGGCCGGTGGTGGTGTCCTTACCCGCGGATTTTTCCAGCGCCCGTCCATAAGCCCCCGCGCCGTAGGTTGGCGGCAGGTTCAGCCCCGGCAATTGGCCCAGGCCCATGGAGAGCATGTTGGGAATGTTCAGCTTCATTTTTTCGGCGATATGGCCGATGGTGTTGGCCCCTTCGTCCCCGAACGCCGCCGCGTCCGGCAGGGCCCCCGCGCCTACGCTGTCCAGCACAATCCAGATGACTCGCTTCATGGTGGTTCCTCTCCTTTTGCTATCATTGTGCGAAATTGAAAAAAGTGAAATGTATCAACCAAACTGATCAACGAAAACAATGATTCCAGTTTCCAGGTCAAACACGGCAAACTCAAATCCACGGCCAATCTTTCCAATAGATGAAAAACAGTCTTTTGCCGTTTCAGCACCTAAAATAGGCTGTGAAGTTTCTCTGTAGAACCATGCGTCAAAGACAGTGTTATCTGGTATAGTCAACAAATCGGGGTACCAGAAGCATTTTGAAAACCCGCGCAGCTCCGCTTCTGTAACGGGTGAAACAATCCAACCTTCTGTATTCGTCATGCGTTCCAGCAAATCTTCTCTGTCAATCGAATATTGAATTTGGAATGTTGTCATCAGAAAGGAATCCCTGAAACCTGTATAGCCATGCAGACAGAAAGCGGGGGCGTACTGTTTTGGAAGATTCATTTTCTTTAAGGCATATTCCGCATAATTTATTGAATTCAGTCTTTCATTTTCAACAAGCGTTCCCGTAAAAAACGCAATGCCGATCATTACCGCAGCGCTCAGCAGTATGATTGCGGCTTTCATTCCCTTTTTCATTTTCCACGCCTCCCTAACCCGGATGAATCGTTAGCGGCGAATAGGGAATCCGCCAAAAGGCTTCCCCTTGAGGGGAAGCTGTCAGGCGCGGAACCGAGAATGATAGAGAGATCAAGTCAATTCGCGCCTGACTGATGAGGTGATTAGCTGGACTTCATCAAAGCTGCTTGTCCCCCAGCCCGGCAAATCACCTCATTCGTCCTGCGCGAAATTACTTGGTTTCTTCGATGATGTTGGTTCCGCGCAGGCCACCTTCCCCTAAAGGGGAAGGCTTTTTGCTGGGTCCTTGCTTGCAGGCTTCCAGTTGATCCGGGTTAGGGAATAGACATAATGCTTTCTTTGGTTCTTTCTTGGGCTCCAAGAAAGAACACGTTCCTTCCCCGTCCTACGGCACCAGTGGGTCTTCTTCCTCCGCTTCCGTGTTTTCCTCCGGGGGCTTGGGCAGGTCGTCCAGGGTGCGGAGGCCGAAGTGGGAGAGGAATTTGTCGGTGGTGCCGTAGAGGATGGGACGGCCCAGGGCTTCCTTGCGGCCCACTTCCTCGATGAGGCCCTTGTTCACCAGGGATTGCACGGAATAATCGCATTTCACCCCGCGCACGGCCTCCATTTCCAGCTTGGTAACGGGCTGGCGGTAAGCCACGATGGCGAGGGTTTCCAGGGCGGACTGGCTTAAGGATTGCTTCTGGATGGGCTGCAAGAGCCGCTCCACATAGGGCGCGTACTCGGCGCGGGTGGAAAGCTGGATGTGCTCGCCGAAGCGCTTCAGGGTGATGCCCCGGCGGTGATAGCTGTAGTCGCTGTCCAGGGCGTCGATGGCCAGGCGGGTTTCGTCCTCGGTCACGTCCAGCGCCCGCTGCACATCCTTCACGTTCACCGGCTCCCCGGCCACAAACAGAATAGCCTCGATCACATGGGCCAGTTCATTCGTATCCATCAATCACAAAATCTCCCTCCGCCGGTTCGCCCGTCCGGGCTTCCAGCACCATGTCCCCGAAAATGCCGTCCTGCTCCGCGCTGACCCTTCCCAGGCGCAAAAGCTCCAATAAAGCCAGGAACAGCGTCACCACCTCGTCACGGCTGGGCTGCGTGGAAAACAGCTCGTCAAACTTCACCGGCCCTTTTTTCAGCCGCCGCAGGATGTGGGCGCTGCACCGGGGCACGGTGAACTCGTCCCGCACGATGCGCCGGGCGGTCTGGATGGGTTCCTCGTCCGCTTCCTTCACCCGGGCCATCACCCGTGCGAATGCGGCCAGCAGCCCTTCCATGGTCAGGTTTTTCAGCTCCAGCGTGGGCGGGGGCAGGGGGTATTCCTCCGGCAGCTTTTCAAACATCAGCGCTGCCGCCTTTTCAAAGCCCTGCATATTCTGGGCGATTTCCTTGAAGCGCTGGTATTCCTCCAACTGGCGGATCAAGGCCTGCTCCGGGTCTTCCTCGCCCTCTTCCAGCTTCGGTTTGGGCAGCAGCGCCCGGCTCTTGATTTCCAGCAGGCTCGCCGCCATGTTGATGAACGCGCTGGCGTCGTCCATGTCCAGATCGGGCGCGTTCTGCACGGACTGGATGTACTGATCCGTCACCTCGGACACGAATATGTCCTTGATGTCGATTTTCGCTTTGCCGATCAGAAAGAGCAGCATGTCCAGCGGCCCTTCAAACTGGCTTAAGTGTAATGTCAGCGGCACAATAACCTCCCGCTTTGTAGGTTTTTAGAGGACAGAGTGCAGAATACAGATTATGTAGTATATATACAGAAGACGCCTGAAATGATTGAACAAATCAATCTGTACTCTGTACTCTCTGAATTACGAAAGCCCAAACACTGCCAAAATCCCATTCACCACGCCGCCCTGCACCGTGTATACAACCGTGCTGATAGCGGTGGAGATGAAGCTGGTGAAGTACAGCAGGATCATCATCCCGATCATGATAATATTGATGACCTTGGCGGGGATATGCAGCCTGCCGCGCAGGAAAATGTCGTTGACCACGTGATACCCGTCCAGCGGCGGGATAGGCAGCAGGTTGAACACCGCCAGGCTCAGGTTGATGCGGGTAAAGTACATGAGGAACCTTTGCAGATACATCATCCAAGGATAGCGGAGGTATTCGTTCATCACGTCCGCCGTGAAATAATAATCTCCCTCCAGCGTGTACACCAGGCT
This sequence comes from Clostridia bacterium, assembly GCA_017509065.1. The sequence goes on along the minus strand of JAFWQM010000009.1, from coordinate 148,982 downwards.
CATTTCCCGGAATTTCGCGGGCGTGAGCAGGTTCAGGTACGCCTTGTTTCCGTCCACGCTGGCCAGATACTGGTTGGCTTTTTCGATCACCAGCGAATTTTCTCCGGAAAGCACGGAATAAAAGTTGACGCCGTTAAAGCGAAGAAATTCACCGGGCGTGGTCAGGGAGCCGAGCTGCCATACCTCCGGCTTCCAAAGCAGCTGATTCAGTCCCACCATGAAGCAGGTCGCTGTCAGGAACAAGCACAGGTTGGTCACGATGCCCGCGATGGACACCAGAATATCGTCCCGGCGGAAATTTTTATAGTTCCTCGGGTTCACCGGCACGGGACGCGCCCAGCCGAAGCCGAATAAAAACATGAACAGCGTGCCGATAGGATCGAGGTGCCTGAGCGGGTTAAAGCTCAGCCGCCCCATCATCTGCGCCGTCGGGTCGCCGCAGCGCAGCGCCACATAGCCGTGGGCCAGCTCGTGCAGCGTCAGGGCAATCAGGATCGCCGGGAGGTTGTACAGCAGAATGATCAGCGTCCCGCGCGGGTCGCTTTGCAGGCCGGAAAGGATGCCCAATGTTTCCGCTCCCTTCAAACTATTATCCGCTTGTATTATACCTGAAACACCGGCAAAACACAAGCCTTTCCGTTTGGGGCGATACGGACGGCGCGTCCTTCCATATGCGGCTGATCAGTTTTTTACACGCGCGTTTCTTCCCTTTTCCGGCTTTTTATGGTATACTGGGCTCCTGCCGCGCCGCGGCGAACCATCAAACACAATCGGGGGAACATATGAACAAGAAAGACATTACCGAGATCAAACGGCGTTTTAACCTGGAGCACAACAACATCACCTGCATCCGGGGCTGCTATGTGAACAATCAGGGCGAGGTGATTTCGTCCTTCACCCGCTCGCTGGTGGGCATGGGCCAGGAGGAAGCGGAAAAGTACCTGGCCATTTTCAAGCGCACCCTGTCCGGCAATCAAGGCCAGAACCTGGTGGACATCCACTTTGACCCGGAAACGATGGAAACATCACCGGAATACCAGCTGCTGACGCAGCTCAAAAACACCGCGCTCAAAGACGATGAGGCGGTGGAATACTTTTTCCAGCAAATCATCAGCAATCTGCATTCGGACGATCATTGCCTGATCCTGCTGATGCACGACGGCTATGACATCCCCTACCGCTCCAAGGAGGACGGAAGCAGGGTAGCGGACATGAGCACGGAAGTTTTCCATTATATCCTGTGCAGCGTGTGCCCCGTGCGCCTGACCAAGCCGACCCTCAGCTACGACCCAGGCAAAAACGATTTCCGCAGCCGCGAATCGGACTGGATTGTTGGCGCGCCGGAAATGGGCTTCCTGTTCCCGGCTTTCGAGGAACGGGCCGCCAACATTTACCAAGCGCTGTATTACACCCGCGACACGGCGGAGAGCCACGACGATTTCGTGAACGCCGTGTTCCGCTCCGAGCTGCCCATGCCCGCAGATCAGCAAAAGGAAATCTTTCAGGCCATCCTGCAGGAATCACTGGAGGAGGATTGCAGCTATGAGGTGATGCAGGCGGTACACGAGCAGGTGATGGAGCGGCTGGAGGAAAAGAAGCAGGAAAAGAGCGCCGAACCCGTGCGGCTCAGCAAATACGACGTGACCGACGTGCTGGCGGAATGCGGCGTTTCCACTGCGCACATGGAAGCCTTTAACGACAAGTATGACCAGGAATTCGGGCACCAGGCCCGCCTTGACGCCGCGAACATCACCAACGCAAGGCAGTTCGAGGTCAAGACCCCGAGCGTGGTCATCAAGGTCAATTCCGACCGAACGGACCTGGTGGAGACCCGCGTGATTGACGGCCATCCCTACATCCTGATCCGCGCCGACGACGGCGTGGAGGTCAACGGCGTAAACGTCAGTCTCCCGGCCGGGAACGGCCAGTAAAACAGGTGTTTTGATAAAACCCGCGCCTCGGGATCATTCGATGAAATAGCGCTTGAAACCGGCATTCACAAGAAAGCGCCAGGACTCTTCCACATCAGGTGGAATAACAACAGGGGCCTGATACCCCTTTTCCGCATAGAGGATCAAGCGCTGCAAATCGCCCGCCATCAGCTCGATTTCGGGAATCAGCGACGCTTCGTCCGGCGCGTACTGCAAAAAGGGAATATTTGGAACGCTGACGCTCCAGACGGCCTCGGGCCACTGCCTCGTGCCGGTAGCCCAAGCGCGCTTCGCCATATAGGGCTTGCAGACAGCGAGCCCTGTTTTGATTTGCATTCCCCGTACCAGTTTCCTGGAGAGGGAAAAGTTTTCGCCCGTGTTGGCAGCCCTGTCTTCGACCAGGATAGCTTCCGCCGGAACGCCGCGCGCAACGCATCGCTCCGCGAATAATACGCCCTCAGGCTTCGGAAACGCGCCTTCGGTCATTTTTCCGTACCCGCCGGTGCACACGATCAACGGCGCAATTCCCGAAAGATACAGGGATGCGGCGTGGTCGGGCACCCGCAGGTCATGGCTGCCAAGCGCCAGGATCACGTCCGCTTTTTCGGGCGCCGGCGGGCAGTCGGACATGAAATCATACAGGCGCTTCGCAGCCTGGAATATTGCTTCATCCATACTGTTTTCCTCTTACCGTCCATAACTCAATACAGCAGTGATTTCAAAAACAAACGCTGTCATCCCGAGCGGAACGGAGCCAAAGGCGAAGTGGAGCCGAGGGATCTGTAAGTTGGATTTCTGGCAGCATTCCAGATCCCTCCATTCCGCTTTTTTCCGGTCGGGATGACAGCACTATAATGTGTTCAGTAATTGGTTACTGCTTTAGCAATTGATCAATCATCTGGTCGGCCATGCTAAGGCACCTTGGCAGATGGAAGGGCCCCTTGAACGTCGAGCCCTTGGTAGAGGGCATGGTGGGCTTGCCATCGCGGCGGAGGTAGCCGTACCATTCGCCGTTCTCCGGGTCGGCGAACACCTGCTTGCAGTAGTCCAGGGTTTTGCAGAACCAGTCGTAATAATGTTCGTCGCCGGTGTCCCGATAGGCCATGAGGGAGGCAATGAGGATTTCGTTGTGGGGCCACCACAGCTTCATGTCGTGCTCGTAGGCTTCGGGGGGCAGGCCCTTGCAGTCGATGAAGTAGAGCAGACCGCCGTATTCCTTATCCCAGCCCGCGTTGATGGCGTCGTTGAAGATGGCCTCGGCCTGCTTGTGCAGCTCCTTGTCGCCCTTGTGATTGGCATATTCCATCAGGAACCAGGAGCACTCGATGTCGTGGCCGGGGTTCACGATGCGGCCTTCGGTCACGTCGCCGCGGAACTCCCCGTCCGGGCCGACGTTTTCCAGGGTGCATTGCATGTCTGGCTTGCGGTGGTATTTGAAGATTTCCTCCACGCACTGCTGGGAGCGCTGGTCGTATTCTTCCGTGTGGGCGGGGTCGCAGCGGCGCAGGACGGAGCAGATATTCAGGTAGATCATGGGATTGCCCAGGGAACGGCCCGTACGGGTTTCGGGGATGGTCTTTGGACCCATGCCCACCGGGTCTTCCATCAGGCCCTGGTACAGCTTCCAGTACAGGTCATAGGCGAAGCGGGCGCGATCCAGGTATTCCTGCTCGCCGGTCAGGGCATAGTATTCCGCGTTGGCGATAGCGTAGAAGCTCTCGGAGAAGAAATAGCGGCGCTGGCGCAACGGCTGTCCGTCGGCGGTGACGGTGAAGTACATGCGATTGCCCTTTTCCCGGTTGATGCAGTGGGCTTCCATGAAGTCCAGGCAGGATTTGGCGAACGCCATCCATTCCGCTTTTTTGCCGTAGAGATGGCACAGCCAGGAATACGTCCAGGCGCAGCGGCCCTGCATCCACACGCTCTTGTCGGTGGAGTAAATGTTGCCCCAGCGGTCGAGGCAGGTGTAGACGCCGCCGTTTTCCTGATCCCAGCCATGAGTGAGCCAGAAATCCGCGCAGCGGGTAAGCTCGTCTCGGATCCAGGTTTGCTGGGAAATGAGAAGCTCTTTATTCATATAGATTCCCTCTTTCAAGTTTTGTTGGGACGCTCAGGGGAGCACCTCATCCGGCCTGCGCGAATTATCCTGTTCACTCTCTCGAAGCTGGTTCCGCGCAGGCCACCTTCCCCTGCGAGGGGAAGGCTTTTATTGTGTTCATTTTTTGAGAAAAGCTCAGCTTCGTTTATCCTTCAACCTTCCAGGTAGCTCCAAATATCGTTGCAGACGTCCTCAAAATGGTCGTGAAGATAAGAATTTGGGTATCTCACCACGCGATAGCCCTCATTGGTCAACCACATATCCCGGTCAATATCGGCCTGGAACTGTTCTTCATCGCCATGCTGACTTCCATCCAATTCGATGATCAGAAAAAAAGCGGCGATATAGAAATCAACGATATACGGGCCAATGATATGCTGACGTTTGACCGGATAGGGCAGCTTCTTCAAAAAGTCATACCATAAATGCTTTCTTCTTTGGTCATTTCCCGGCGCAAACGCTGGGAATAAGGCTTCAGGTAAGGAAGATGGTGAGGATTCTGTTTCATTCATCTCATTCTTTCACACATTCAAATGTCTGTGCCAACGAAAAAGAGAAGTTTAAAAGCCTTCCCCTCGCAGGGGAAGGTGGCCTGCGCGGAACCAAGTCGGATAGTGTCGTCAGGAAAATTCGCGCAGGCCGGATGAGGTGCCCCCATCTGACAGGTTGTTTTTTCAGCAGTACTTTTTTACCGCCTCTTTGATGTGCTTTGCCGCGATTTCGACCTTTTCCCAGTCGCCGTCCCGGAGGCCGGTGAGGGGCTTGCGGACGGAACCCAGTTCCAGGCCCTCGTTGATCTTCAGCACACCTTTGATGACAGCGTACATGTTGCCCTTGCAGGCGCAGAGCTCGGAAATGATGGCGTTGACTTCGTGCTGGATGGGGGCGGCTTCCTCATACTTGCCTGCCCGCACCAGCGCATCCATTTTCAGGAACAGCTCGGGCATGGCCCCATAGGTGCCGCCGATGCCGCCCGCCGCGCCAATGGCGCGTCCTGAGACAAACTGCTCGTCCGGGCCGTTAAAGACCACGCAGTTTTCGCCACCGATGCGCACGAAGGTGTCGATGTCCTGGGTGGGCATGGAAGAATTCTTCACGCCGATGACCTTCGGGTTCTTGCGCATTTCTTTGAAAAGCGAAGGCGTCAGCGCCACCCCAGCCAGTTGGGGAATGTTGTAGATCACGAAGTCCGTGTTGGGCGCGGCGGAGGAAATGTCGTTCCAGTATTGGGCGATGGAGTATTCCGGTAAATGGAAGTAAATCGGTGGGATGGAGGCGATGGCGTCCACGCCCAGCTTTTCCGCGTGGGCAGCCAGCTCCATGGACTCGCGGGTGTTGTTGCAGCCCACGTGGGCGATGACGGTGCATTCGCCCTTGACCTCAGTCATCACGTTTTCCAGGGTGAGCATCCGCTCTTCCTTTTCCAGGTAGATGCACTCGCCAGAGGAACCGCCCACATACAGGCCCTTCACGCCCTTGTTCACCAAATGCCGGGCCAGGGCGCGCGTGCGCTCCGGGCTCACTTCGTTATTGTCGTCATAACAGGCGTAAAACGCCGGGATGACGCCGTGGTACTTTTCAAGATTCATGATAATCACGCTCCATGTAAATAATCAGCAAAATGCAATTCGCCATTTTATTATGGCTTTCTCGGAAGGGGGGCTGGGGGGAACCGCTCTTTGGCCTCCAAAGAGTGGTTCCCCCCAGAAAAATTAACCTTTTACCGCGCCAATGGTGATACCGCGGGTGAAGAACTTCTGGAAGAGCAGGAAGATGACGATGATGGGGATGGAGCCGAGGGCCGCGCCGGCCATGATAAGGCCGAAGTCGTTGCTCAGCTCGCTTTGCAGCTTGGCGATGCCCAGGGAGATGGTGAGCACGTCTGTATCGTTGAGCATGATCAACTGCAGGAAGTAATCGTTCCAGGCGGTGATGAAGGTGAAGATGGCCAGCGCGCCGATACCGGGCTTGATGATGGGCAGCACGATCTCAACGAAGGTGCGCGCTTCTCCCGCGCCGTCGATGCGAGCAGCTTCCAGCAGGGATTCGGGAATGGTCTCTGAGAACTGCTTCATCAGGAACACGCCGAAGGGCCAGCCCACGGTGGGGAGGATGACGGCCCAGAGGGTGTTATGCAGCTTCAGGAACGCCATTTCTTTCAGCAGGGGGATCAAAATGACCTGCTTGGGCAGGGCCATGGCGCACACGAAAATGGAGAACACGATCGTGCGCCCCACGAACTTCTTTTTCGCCAGGGCATACCCACCCATGGAAGCGGACACGCAGGTCAGCGCCATGCTCATGGCGCAGAGGAACACCGTGTTGCCCAGCCAGCGGATGGCGGGACGGGCGAACAGCCGCTCATAGTTATCCACCGTGGGCTGTACGGGGAACCAGACCGGCACCTTGGCAATCACGTCCTGGGCGTTCTTGAAGGAGCCGGTGATGATCCAGTAGAGCGGGAAAATAAACAGGATGGCAATGATGATCAGAATCACCAGCGCCGCGATTTCGTAGGGCGTGATCTGGTGCACGCTGTGGTCGCCGCCAGTGTTGGCCTGCTTGCGCCGCATTTTCTTCTGAATGGTCGCGATGTTGTCGCTCATGTCTGCTCCTCCTTTCTCAGCCGTTGTCAGTCTTGGCGATCTTGAACTGCAAAGCGCTGAACGCCGCGATGATCAGGGCCAGAATGATGCCCATGGAGCTGCCGTAGCCGTAGCTCTGGAGCTTGAAGGCGTTGTAGTAGATATAGTACATGATGGTTTCCGTGGCGTGGTTCGGCCCGCCGGAGGTCAATAGCTGAATCAATGCGAAGCACTGGAAGCTGTTGATCGTCGTGATGACCAGGATGTACAGGGTGGTCGGCATGATCTGGGGCCACTTGATGCGCCAGAAGGTCTGCATATTGGTCGCGCCGTCCACGCTGGCCGCTTCCACCAGGGACTGGTCCACGTTATTCAGCGCGGACACATACAGCACGATGGGCTGGCCCACGGAGGTGGTGAGCAGGATGGTGATGATGCAGCCCAGGGCGGTGCTGGCGTCGCCCAGCCAGTTCATGTTGCGGCTGATGAGCCCCAGGTTCATGCACAGGTAATTCAGCACGCCGTAATATTTATTGAAGATCCACTTCCACACCACCGTGACGGCTACGGAGCCGGTGACGACAGGGAGATAAAACACGCAGCGGAAAAAGGAAGTGGTGCGGTCGTGGAGCTTGGAAATGATCGACGCGGCCCACAGGGAAAAGAAGCAGGTGACAGGCACGCTGATGAGCACCAGGATGATGGTGTTCCAGAGCGCTTTGCCGAAAATGGGGTCCTGGAACATGCGGGAATAGTTGTCAAAGCCCGCGAAGGAAAAGCTGGTCATGGTGTAGTCGGTGAAGCTGTATACCAGGCACATGACCATGGGGAAAATGACGAACCCCAGGAAAAACAGCAGGCTTGGGGCCATAAACAGGTATCCCGCGATATTCTCCCGCCTGCGGGATTCCTTCATCGTTCGGCTCAGCCTGGGCTGAACGGCGGTTTTCTGCATACGGCATTTCTCCTTTCGGAAGCAAACGCCCCCACCCCAGAAAGGGTAGGGGCGCGTTGGTATGAGGGATTAGGCATTAGGGATGAGGGATTAGGGTGAAAGCATACATTCTAATCCCTATTCCCTAACTCATTTATTGGCGTTGGCTTCATAGACCGCCACTTCAGCCGCCACGTCGCCGCCCGCGAAGATGCGCTGGAGCAGGTTCCACCATTCGGTGCGCTGCGCGGCCCAGTTGGGGGTCACCTGGTAGTAGTCGCCCAGGAAGGGCATGAAGATGGCATACTCGCCGTTTTCAGCCTTTTCGGTGCCGGCGTACACATCGCCCAGGGAAGCGCGGGTGGGGAAGAAGCCGGAAGCGAACACGCTGGCAGCGGCCTGGGAAGGATCGTCGCAGACGAACTTCACGAAGGTCTTGGCAGCGGCCACCTTGGCGTCGTCGCCGTTGTCGAACAGGCCGAAGCCCCAGATGCCGCCCTGCAGCTCGGGCACGCCGTCGTCAGAGGGGAAGGCCATGGGGAACACCTTCACGTCATCCGCCAGGCTGGTTTTGTTGGACACGGCGGCGGAAGCGTTCCAGCAGAAGCCCATGGAAATGGTGCTGTTGCAGAACAGGGCGATTTCGTCGCCCGCCACGATGCCGGGGTCAGCGTCCAGCTTGCCTTCGTTCACCAGGGTCTGCAGCAGGGTGAGGGCCTTGATGTTGGCTTCGGTGTTCATGGTGTAGGCGCTGTGGTCAGCGGCGGTGAACTGGCCGGAGTACAGGTTGGTCACCAGGGCGCGAGTGCCCTGGTCGCCGCCCTGGCCGCCGCAGTAGACGACAGCGGTGGGCTGGAAGCCCGCGGCGTTCAGCGCGTCCAAAGCGTTCAGGAAGCCTTCAGTGGTCCAGGTGTGAGTGACTTCGTCGATGTACTGGAGGGCGCCAGCCTTCTCGAAGTCATTGTAGTTGATGACCATGCAGTGGGTGGTCATGCACAGGGGATATTCAAAATACTTGCCTTCGGCGTTCTTGCAGGCCGCTTCCACAGCGGGGCTGGCGGCGATGATGTCCGCCTTGGTGTCTTCCCACAGGTCGGAGATGTCCAGCATCTTGCCAGCAGCGCCCCAGTTGGCTACCAGGCGTTCGGGGCCTTCCATGATGATGTCGGGAGTGGTCTTGGCTTCGATGGCGGTGGTCACCTGGTCGTCGCCGGAGGCGTAGTCCAGATACTGCACCTTTACTTTGATTTCGGGATGCACGGCATTGAAGTTGGCGATAATGCCATCCACCACTTCCTGATTGCCCCAGCTGCCGATGGGGTAGGTCCACAGGGTGATTTCCACGTCCTCAGCCACGGCGAAGGCGGGGATCATGAGCATCATGCACAGGAGCAGAGCGAGCAGCTTCTTCATGGATTAAGATCCTCCTTTTAAAATATGATCGCTTGGTTTCACCCGAATCGGAGCGAAACTGTTCTTGTGTTAAATGTACTACATTTCTTTTCGTCTGTCAATAGGCTTTTGAAAAAATATTTATGAATTGACAAAATTGTGACCAGATTATTCTTTTTATTGACAGATGAAAAGGAATGTAATATAATGAAGCAGGCAAAACATCCTACAAACTTCGTAAAGGCGGGATGTCCATGACGGAAGCGAACCGTAACGAAAAGCTGTATATCCAGGCCTTCCGGGAGATTCGCAGCTACATCATGAAAAACCACTTAAAGCCCGGTGATCTGCTGCCTACTGAGCAGCAGCTTTGCGCCCAATTTGGCGTGAGCCGCAACGTGCTGCGCGAGGCCATCAAGAGCATGGAGCTGATGGGCATGGTACGGGCCTGTCCGGGCCGAGGCACGGAGGTGCAGGAATTCAGCCTGGATTTCATTTTCCAGAACGTGCTGTTCTTTCACATGGACGGCGAGGACAGGCGCGTGCGGGAAATGTTCTCCATCCGCAAAGCCCTGGAAATGAGCTACATGCGTCAGGCCTTTGACTCCATCACCCAGGAGGACATTGCCGAAATGCGCGCCTGCGCCACGGAAATCAGGGAGCGTTGGGAAAAGGGCGAAATGTTTGAGGAAGCGGACCGGCGTTTCCACATGGCCCTGTTCCGGTCTCTGAACCATTCAGTGCTCAATTCGGTGCTGAACGCCATCTGGGCTGTGGACAACGGCTTCCAGCTGGAGGCGAAAATGCCCCACCTGGCCAGCACCGTCACCAAGCACGAGCGCATCGTGGACGCGCTGGAGCGCTACGATTACCTCGCCTTCGCCCAGGCCATGATGGCCCACTACTCGTCGGGCAAGTATACAAGGATGGATTCGTATGAGGAGTTTTAGGCGGGAATTGTTTTCCAGTCGTTGTGAAATGTAGAACACATTAAACCAGAAACAAGAGATTACGCTGGGGTTTCACCCCAGACCCCACCAGGGGGATGATCCCCCTGGACCCACAATAGCGGAAGTTTCTGTATGGGGTGAACAGGCTATGTTCCCGCTGAAAATTGAGAGTAAATGACAAACTATCACAATGCTGTGCTTCTGGCCCGGCTGCAAAGCCGCCATACCGGACGCTTTGCGTCCGGTGAAAGCCAGGGATAAATCAGCAGGGGAAAGTGAACTTTTCCCCTCGGATTTTCCAGGCTTTCCTGGGCCAGAAGCCTCTAACTTCCGAAACCCCGTATCGACTGGCGGAAATTGTTTTCTCTACCCATCCAAGATAATTTGCCTATTGGAGTCCAGAGGGTGAAACCCTCTGGTTCAGGGGTTTAGGGGGCCGAAGAGGCCCCCTGCTCCGTCCTCGTTCTTGACATAAAGTATACTTGAAGTAAGTAATCAAATCCAATTAAAGGAGGAACCCCCAATGCTGATCGACGAAATTGTAAGAGGAAAGAGCTTCTCATTTGACCTGGGAAAGTTGGGGAAGAACTTTACGACAGCGCAGGAATTCTTGTTGACCGCGGATTTCGCTTCCCTTTCGCCGGGCCGCCATGACATCGACGGGGACAATGTGTTCGTCAACATCCAGGAATACAACCAGCAGGAAAAGGAGCCTGCCTACGAAGCGCACGCGGTCTATGCGGATATCCAGCTGGTGTTGCAGGGCAGCGAACGCTTCCGCTGGGGCCTGGGGGATTTGGGTGAATTGAAGGGCGACTTCCGTACTGTGACCGGCGTTGAAAAATACGTGGAATTTACCTTGAAAGAGAATCAGTTCGTGATCTTCCTGCCCGGCGAAGCGCACGCCCCCGGCTTGCCTGAAGACTGTCCCGCGTTCTGCCGCAAGGCTGTCGTTAAGGTTAGGGTATAAGCGGCCGGGGAAGGCAATGCGGCTGAACAGATAAATAAAGAAAGGAACATACGATTATGGGCATGCGAGGAATTCATACCTCCATCAACGATATTCGGAAGAAGGTCTTCGCTGAGGTTGCAAGGCTTTCCTATCAGTACGACGGCGACCTGTCCGACATGGAGAACATCCCCTACCGCATCATTCCCGGCGAAGTATCCAGGTATCGGGAAAGCGTGTTTCTTGAGCGGGCGATCGTGAAGGAACGCATGCGCCTGGCAATGGGCCTGCCGCTAAGAGATGTGACCGAGCATGCCCCTGTGTCCAAGGGGGCGGAGGAATGCGTTCTGCCGGAAAAATACTATCAGCCGCCGCTGATTAACATCATCAAATTCGCCTGCCACAAATGCCCGGACAACGTGGTGGCGATCACGGACCAATGCCAGGGCTGCCTGGCCCAGCCGTGCCGCCAGGTGTGCCCCAGGGACGCCATATATTTTGACCACGGCCAGTGCCATATCGACCAGAGCAAGTGCATCAAGTGCGGCAAGTGCATGGGCGTGTGCCAGTACGACGCGATCCTGCGCATGGAGCGGCCCTGCGCCGTGGCCTGCGGCATGAAGGCGATCAAAAGCGACGAGTACGGGCGCGCGGAAATCGACCAGGATAAATGCGTCAGCTGCGGCATGTGCCTGGCCAACTGCCCCTTCGGCGCCATCGCGGACAAGGCGCAGATTTTCCAGTGCATCCAGGCCATTCGCAGCGGCACGCCGGTGTATGCCGCCATTGCGCCTGCCGTTGCCGGGCAGTTCGGAAAGGAGCTCGCGCCGGAAAAAATGCGGTCCGCGTTCCTGGCGCTTGGCTTTACGGATATGGTGGAGGTGGCGATCGGGGCCGACCTGTGCACGATGCAGGAGGCCAGGGACTTCTTGAAGGAAGTGCCGGACAAGCTGCCCTTTATGGCCACGTCCTGCTGCCCGGCTTGGTCGGTGATGGCGAAGCGGGAGTTCCCCCGGCAGGCGGAGTGCATCTCCATGGCGCTCACACCCATGGTGCTGACCGGCAGACTGCTCAAAAAGGAGCATCCCGGCTGCAAGGTGGCGTTCATCGGCCCGTGCGCCGCCAAGAAGCTGGAAGCCAGCCGCCGCACGATCCGCAGCGATGTTGACTTCGTGCTCACCTTCGAGGAAGTGATGGGCATGTTTGAGGCAAAGGAAATTGACTTTAGCGCATTGGAAGAAATGCGGGTGCCGCACACCGCGAGCGCCGACGGACGCGGATTCTCGGTCAGCGGCGGGGTCGCCGGCGCGGTGGCCAATTGCATCAAAGAGATGGCGCCGAACCGCGAGATCCTGGTGGAACACGCCGAAGGGCTGAACGAGTGCCGGAAAATGCTGATGCGCGCCAAAGCGGGCAAGCTGAACGGCTATCTGCTGGAAGGCATGGCCTGCCCCGGCGGCTGCGTCGGCGGCGCGGGCACGCTGCAGCTGATTCCCAAGGCGGTTCAGGAAGTTGAAAAGGTGAAGAAGCTGACGGAAAAGGCCCACGCCTACGAAAGTACCTATACCACCATCCTGCCCGAGCTCGAAACGGATTGACAGTGGATTTCCTTCCTTTATAAAGGGACACAGCATAAGAAAAATCGCCACAGCGATAAAGCCGTGGCGATTTTTTTGAAGCATAACGGACAAAGAAACTACTCTCTTCCAAGCGCGTTATTGATCCTTTTCCTGGAAAATCATGGGCAGGAAGTCATGGATGCACCTGCGCCATACGCCCCAGTCGTGGCCGCCGGGGAAGGTGCGGCGGGTCATGTCCACGCCCTTTTCCTTCACCAGCTCGTCGTCGGCCAGGAAGGTTTCAAAGAACTGGTCGCCCGTGCCCATTGCGCGGTAGAATACGCGGAAAGCTTCCCGGAACTTTTCTTTGTCGTCCAGCAGGGCCAGATGATCGTTCTTCCCTTCCCGAATGGCCCGGAGGAAGCCGCTGAACAGTCCTGCGTAGCCGAACAGGTCAGGATGCGTCAGCGTGACCAGGCTGGTCTGGAAGCTGCCCATGCTCAGGCCTGCCATGGCCCGGTGCCATTTATCGGTGAGCACGGGATAATGGGCTTCGATAAAGGGGATCAGGTCGGTGAGCAGCACCTGCGGGAACAGCATCCGTCCCTGGTGAATGTCGTCGCCCTGGGTCATGCCGTTGCCCATCACAATCAGCATTTCCTGCATTTTGCCCTCGTGCAGCAGCCTGTCCGCGATGCGGCCCACGTGGCCCTGGTACACCCAGCCCGTTTCGTTTTCGCCGTACCCGTGCTGCAGGTACAGCACCGGGTATTTTTTATTGGAGTCATAGGACGCGGGGGTGTACACCAGGCAGATTTCCATTTTCCCGGTGACGGAGGAAGGGAAGTAATGCCGTGTCACCGCGCCGTGTGGAATGTCGTCCAAGGTTGCCCATTCCTCTTCGCCGCGCACGGGGATGTCCAGGAAGTTCATGGGCCGGCAGCAGCCGTAGCCGATGGGCAGATAGGGACTAAGCACGTCGTTCCCGTCGATTTTGAGGAAGAAATACTGGAAACCCCGGCCTAAGTTGACCTTGCCCTCCCAGATTTCGTCCGACGCCTTTTCCAGCGGGTGCATCCTGCCAAACTGATCCAGCGCCACTTCCCGCGCGCCGGGGGCTTTCAGGCGGATGAACACGCTGCCGTCCTCAAGGATTTCATATCCCTGATCGCCGTCGCGGTTCGGCTCTCCGTAGTAAGGATCGAAGGATACGGCGGTATCCAATGGCCAAGCTTTTTTCATGCAAAACGCTCCTTTCAAATTCCCCTTTTTTCTTTGCGTTCATTATAATTCAGCGCGTAATGGAAGTCAATGCCAAGCGTTCGTTTCTTCTTTGGACGCAGTTTTTCCTATCAAAAAGCAAGCCGCCCGGAGTTTTTCCCCGGGCGGTTCAAACAGAGCGTATAATCGGATCAATAGGACATGGCCGTGATGATGCCGCCCATGCCGTTGTTTTCCATGTTGTCTGTGGAAACGTTGATATCCTGGGCGGAGCGGGTGACCTTCACGGTGGCGCTGCCGCCGTAGTAGCCTTCGGTCCGGACGATTTCGTATTTCAGCTGGCCGTCCAGATACACCGCGATGTGGGGATGCTGGATCAGATACTCAATGTATTCTTCCATGCAGAAGTTCATGATGTGCATCACCGCGGCGTTCGCCTTGCCGACATAGCGGTAAATGCTCAGCTTGCTGCTCTGGCCGGTCTTGTAAGATTTGTCCGTTACCGTGTCGTTCGGATAGCCCTGAACCGGGAACCGGAAAATGATGCCGTATTCCCAGCTGTGCTCCAGCATCCAGTCGGACTGGGGCAGCTCGTGGAATTTCTTGTCCATGATCGGGTCGCCCTTGGCATAGCGCCCCATGCAGAAGGATAAGCCGGATTCATATTCGCTGGTGCCGGGCACGCTGATGCCGGAAGTGACCACCTTATCCGTCAGCGCGTCGCCCGAGTAGCGGTTGGCGTATTCCTGCGCGCGCTTGTCAAACTTTTCCTGCTGTACTTCCTTGAGGCGGTAGCCCTCTTCCACATTGTAATGTTCCAGGCCTGCAGCCTTGGCGTCGGCGATCAGTTCGCCCAGGGCGGTGATGGCGGGAGAGAGAAGCTTGACGCTGTTGCCCGCGGTGGCAATTCGCTTGTCGGCGGTATGAACCACCAGGAATTCAGCCTGGGAAAGGTCGTCGGGCACGGCGTGCCAGCGGTTGACCAGCAGCATGCCGCTGGTGATCAGTTCCATGCGGGAAGCCTCATAGTCGCGGGTGTTGGTCAGGGGATAATTGCTTACGTCCACCACGTCCCAGCCCTGCGCTTTCGGCTCCGGCCACTGAACGGTCTTTCCTTCCGCCTGCTTCGCGCGCTCTTCCTGCTTCGCCTGCTGATACTGCGCGTCCAGCAGTTCGTTTTCCGTCTTTGCCCTCGCGTCATTCTCCGCCTGCTGCACCTGGATGGATTGATCCAGCAGCACGTATCCCGCGCCGCACAGCGCCGTCAGCACGAACAAAATGATCACGATGCCAGTCAGCTTCCGGTAAGCGTCGGAAGTACGTTTTCTCGCCATTGCTTTCACCTTCCAAAAAGACGCAGATGCGTCCATCAAAATTGTGAAGAATATCCTTCTTATTTATATCAAATTTATTACAAAAAGTCAACTGTTTTTTAATATAAAAGCGTATTTTTTAAACAAAAGGACAATTTATTACATTTTTATTTCAGATTCGACAAAAATTCAGCTTGCGCTCCTGTACGCTTCGATCACGTCGCTTCTCCGCTGGAGCTTGGCCAGCGCGGAGTCCAGCTGCTCGCGGGATTTCACCTGCATGGTGGTGGTGATGGTGCAGGTTTTGTTCTTGTTGAGCTTGACGCTCAGGGCGGTCAGCGGGATGCCCTGATCCTGGATGTAGTTGGTGATCTCGCCCAGGAGCGAATTATGGTCGTAGCAGATGATGATCACGTTGGCGCTGAAATTGTCCAGTTCCTCGGCGGCCCAGGAAACGGGCACGGCGCGTTCGGGCTCGGAGTGCATCGCGTTCACGCAATCCGCCTTGTGCACGGTCACGCCGCGGCCGCGGGTGATGTAGCCCACGATGTCGTCGCCGGGCACGGGGTTGCAGCAGCGGGCGAAGCGAACAAGCATCCCGGATTCCCCGTGGACAAAGATGCCGTGGGTGGGCTTGCCGTCGGAAATGTGGGGCGGCGGCGTTTCGGGCAGATTGACGGGAGGCTTTGGCGGAGCAGACGCATTGTCCTTCTTCTGCTTTTCGTCGATCAGGCGGCTGAGCACATACACTGCGGCCACGCCGCCGTAGCCGATGGCGCCGTACAGATCGTCCAGATCCTGGAACATGTATTTTTTCAGCAGCGGTTCATAATACTCGGGCTTGGTGTAATCCGGCAGCTTCACGCCGCGCCGCTTGGCTTCGTGCTCCAGCATTTCCTTTCCGCGCACCACGTTTTCGCCCCGCAGCTCGCGCTTGAAGAACTGGCGGATCTTGGCCTTGGCCTGCTGGGTTTTGACGATTTTCAGCCAGTCCATGCTGGGGCCTTTGGACGCGGAGGAGGTGATCACCTCCACCCGGTCGCCGGTTTCCAGCACGGTATCCAGCGGCATCATTTTTCCATTGATGCGCGCGCCGACGCAGGAATTGCCCACCTGGGAATGGATGCGATAGGCGAAGTCCAAGGGCGTGGAGCCGCGCTGCATGGAAATGATATCGCCCTTGGGAGTGAAGAGAAACACTTCCTCGGAGAACAGGTCTGTCTTCAGGCCGTCGATGAACTCATGGCTGTCCTTGGCTTCGGATTGCCAGTCCAGGATCTGACGCAGCCAATACAGCTTGTCATCCAGGCCATTGTCCTTTTTGCCGCCTTCCTTGTATCGCCAGTGCGCGGCGATGCCGTATTCGGCGATTCGGTGCATTTCCCAGGTACGGATCTGAATTTCAAAGGGGAAAGGGATGCGCCGCCCGCCCACCACCGTCGTGTGGAGGGACTGGTACATATTGGCCTTGGGCACGGAGATGTAATCCTTGAACCGGCCCGGCACCTGATTCCAAAGCGTGTGCGCGATGCCCAGCACCGTGTAGCAGTCCGGAATGGTATCTACGATCACGCGGATGGCGATCAGGTCAAAAATCTGGTCGAAGGGCTTGTTCTGAATCACCATTTTCCGGTAGATGGAATACAGGTGCTTGGGCCGTCCGTCTATGTCGTAGTGAAGACCGTGCTCGTCCAGCTTGTGGGAGAGCTCGGAAATGACCAGTTTGATATTTTCTTCCCGCTCCGCCCGCTTCATGCCCACCTTCTGGGCCACGTTCTGGTAGCCTTCCGGGTCGATATAGCGCAGCGACAGGTCTTCCAGCTCCTGCTTGATGCCGTACACGCCCAGGCGGTGGGCCAGCGGCGCGTAGATATCCAGCGTTTCCCGGGCGATGGCCACCTGGCGGTCGGGCTCCTTGTATTTGAGTGTGCGCATGTTGTGCAGCCGGTCGGCCAGCTTGATCAGCACCACGCGGATGTCCTTGCTCATCGCCAGGATCATCTTGCGCAGGGATTCCGCCTGCTGTTCCTCGCGGTCGGCAAAGTTCAGCTTGGCCAGCTTGGTCACACCGTCCACCAGCCGGGCCACTTCCTCCCCGAACAGTTCCTGCATCTGCTGCGCCGTCGCGCCTGTGTCCTCCACCACGTCGTGCAGCAGCGCGGCAGCGATGGTGGGCGGGTCGATCATCAGCTCGGTGATGATGCTCGCCACGTACAAAGGATGCACGATATACGGCTCGCCGCTTTTGCGCTTCTGTTCCTTGTGCGCGTCAGCGGCAAAATCATATGCTTGCTGAACCAGGGCAATGCCCTTGCCGTCCGTATCCACTTTTTTCACTCTTGCCAGGATCTCATCCATTGTCATCGGTTCATATGCAGTGTATGCCATAGCGCACCTCCATTCTTCAGTTGGGAGTCAGGAATTTAGAGTGTCCAGAGTATGGGCTTGTTTTGCTTTCCGGAATAATACGCTTTCTTCCGGGTCGCGCTTTCTTGGGGGAAGCAGGACGGCCCGGAAGGGAGAGAGGGAAACATCTGCCAGCCCGATTTCCCGCAGCACAGCCAGGGCGAAGGCAGCCTTGGGGACGGACAGGTTTGCAGCGGCAGCGAAACTGTACAGGTCGCGGAAGGGCTGGCTTCTCAGCAGGATATAACAGTTCCGCAGCGTGTCCCTATCGACGAAGGAAGCGGAAAGCAGACTGTTCAGCGGTTCGGAGACGGGCAGCGCCGCGATGGCCGCCCTGGGGCAGGCGGCCCGGTAAGCGTCTCCTTCGCCCATGTCCCCGTCGCAGAATACGATCCTGCGGAACGCAGAGGAAACGGTTTTCGCGCCGCCATAGAGCAGAACGGTGTTGAACGCCCGGCTGTCCGCCGCTTCATCAAGGAGGAAATCCGCTTCCGGAAACCGCTCGTGGAGCGCAAGCGCCGTTTCCAGACACCGGCAGAGAAGTAATGTGCCCTGCCCCGCCGCCATCAGGGAAGGCAAATCATCGGGCATAAGGGAAGGAACAGGCGCGCCGCTGCTGCTTTCGGAGAAGAGGGAGATTGCCTCCCGCGCCTGATCTTCCGGCAGGGATTCAGGCATCATCTGCAACGCGTACACCCGGCACTCGGCGCTGACGCGCCCCCGAAACTCATTCAGCGTGGGAGAGAACGCGAAGCGGAAGCAGCCGGCTGTTTTCCCGGCCCAGTCCCCGCCGCCGAAGAAGATGCCGTCCCGCTGCGCGCTGCCTTGCAGGAAGCTGCATTTCAGATGCCGCCCCTCCGCGCCGACAGTGCGGAAGGACAGGGGCTGCGCGCCGCTGCACAGGAAGCGCGGGGCAGGGTTGCCCATGCCGAAGGGCTCCAGCTTTTCCAGCCAATGCACGGCTTCCTCTGTCACATCGCTGAGTGTCAGTTCGCCGTCGCAAAGAATTGTGGGCTTCACGGGCTTGCCGCCTGTCTGCTCCGCGACGGCCCGGGACAGGCGGGCGGCAAATTCCGCCACGTGCTCCCTTTTCAGCGTCAGCCCCGCTGCCTGCCTGTGCCCGCCGAAGCGCTCGAACAGGTCGGCGCATTGGCTGAGGGCCTTGTAAATGTCAATGTCCCCGGCGCTTCTGGCGCTGCCGACGCAAGTATCGCCCTCCGCCGCCAACGCCACCGTGGGATAGGCGAACTGCTCCGCCACGCGCCCGGCAGCCAGGCCCACCACGCCGCTGTTCCAGCCTTCTCCGCAAACCACAATGGCATGTTTTTCCACCAGATCCATCTGAGCCGCCTGCGCCAGCGCTTCTTCCAGCACCTTCGTTTCCTGGGTTTTCCGCTCCTGGTTCAGCGCTTCCGTTTTCAGTGCCAGTTCTTCGGCTTCGGTTTTGCTCCGGGTGGTGAGCAGGTTAAACGCGATGCGCGCCGAAGCCATGCGCCCGCAGGCGTTCAGGCGCGGGCCGATCTGGAAGCCCACCTGGTCGCTGTTCACGCTGCCCTGGATGCCCGCGCGCTCCATGGCCGCCCGCAGTCCGGGCCGCCTTGTATGCGAGAGCTGTTCCAGGCCCAGCGCCGCGATCACCCGGTTTTCGTCCGTCAGCGGCACCATGTCCGCCACCGTTGCGACAGCGGCCAACTCCATCAGTTCCATGGCCTGTTCTCCCACCAATGCCAGTGCGAGCTTCCAGGCCACGCCTGCCCCGCACAGACCGGAGAAGGGATAGCCACCCAGCAGCGGCGAAACCACCGCGTCCGCGGGGGGCAGCTCGTCCGGATGCCGGTGGTGGTCGGTCACGATCACCGTCATGCCCAGCTCCTTCGCCCGCTTTACTTCCCGGATGCTGGTGATGCCGCAGTCCACCGTGATGAGCACGTCAGCTTCCTGCGCCAGCTTTTCCACAGCCGGGATGTTCAGCCCGTAGCCCTCGCTATGGCGGTCAGGCAGATAGACCGCCGCTTTCGTTCCCAGCCGGAGCAGCGCTTCATACAGGATGGCGGACGCGGACACGCCGTCCACGTCGTAGTCTCCGTAAATCACCATCCGCTTCCCCTGCTTCGCCGCGTCCCGGATCAGCTCCGCCGCTTTGCTGAGTTCATGCAGATCTTCCGGCTTCCGCAGCTGATCCAAAGAAGGGTGTAAGAACCTTTGCGCCTCCTCCACGGTTCTGATTCCCCTGGATGCCAGCAGGCCGCACAGCCACGCGGGAAGCCCGGGCAGCATGGGAGCCGGGCCGGACTGCTGAACAAGGGAAATGGTGAGCATGCTTGATCCTCCCAGATGTCGTTTTCCGGATAGTAATTGTTCCGCTCCTTACCTTAATGAATAAGGACCGCTGGGGCCTCCGCGGCCCCAGTTCCGCTGCCTCAATCGGCGCAAGTCCGCACAGCGGACATTGCTTGTTTCGGCTGATCTCACCGCCGATGAGATTTCCGCCACAGGCGGTCATCGGCGGTTCGTCCCCGCGGCAAGGGATCCATCCCTTGCATCCCAATAGGCGAAATCACTTAATTGGATAAAGAAAACAACATCCGCCTGTTGCGCTGGGGTTACGAAAGTCAGCGGCTTTGCCGCCGGGTCAGAAGCATGACGCCGTGTAATTGTCTGTTTCTTTCAAGTATCAGCGGGAACAAAGCTGATTCATTCAGACTATAAGTTTCCGCTATTGGGGTCCAGGGGCCGAAGGCCCTTGATTCAGGGGTTCAGGGAGCTGAAAAAGCCCCTTGCTCCGTCCTCATTAAAGTCAACTGTCAGGAGAACCCAGCTAAAAAAGAATAAAAAGAGGGTGCCGCGCGAAACGGCACCCTGAAAAAAGCTTACTTGACCTTGCCAAAGAGGGAGGGCTTGTTTGTAATGGCGGTGAAGCACAGCTGGAACGCGCGCATCGCCAGCGTGGACAGCGCGCTGGCCAGGACGCCGGCGAACAGCGCGTAGCCGATGGCCCGGGAGAAGGAGAAGATCATCAGGATCAGGGCCAGGGCCAGGACGCCGGCATGGGCGATCCAGACGTTCTTGGCGGCGTTCTTCATGCCCAGCTTGGTCGCCTGCTTCGGCGCGCTGCCTTCACCGATCTGGTTGCTGATCGCGGTCGTGCGGGTGACAGCGGCATACATGGAAAGCAGAACGCCCAGCAGAATCGCTATCAGCGTGCTCACGTGGAGCATCGTGGAGGAAGGCACCACCACGGTCGCCAGGAAGAACATCGCCAGCAGCAGGGTACACCAGACGGAAACGAAGGCGGAAACACCGGTGAGCTTGCCGATCACGACGAGATAAATCAGGGTGCACACCAGCAGCGCGGCGCACAGCAGAATCACAACATTCAGCACGATGCCGGAGGAGGCGGCCACAGCGCCGGTGCCGCTCTGGGTCAGTTTCGCGTCCACGGAACCGCTGTTGATCAGGAAGGCCAGGTTGTAAGCGGTGGAATAAGCGGTGTCGCCGGTGCCGAGATAAGCGCTCACTTCACCGTTGGAAGCGGTGGCATAAGAGGCCACGCTGTTGTCGTCGCAGGTGACGCTCAGATAGGAGGCATTGGCATCGGCCAGCTTCTGCTTTCCTTCGTCAGTGAGTTTAAAATCGAGATAAATGGTGTAGGTGGAAGAGCTGGTCTTAACATTCGGCTTCGCGCTCGCCACGTCTTTTTCCGTCAGCACCACGGTGCCGTTGGCATCCTTGAATTCAAAATGTCCTTCCATCACGGCCAGGGACAGCCTGCTGCTACGAAAGGAAGCGGACATCTTGCGCAGTTCCGTGTGGATCACATCGCCCTTCAGGGATACGTCGGCGTCGGTCTCGCCAAGGTTATTCAGCCTGGTCTTGATGACCTTCACGGCATCCTCAGCGGAAGCGTCTTCGGGCAGGGTAAAGGTATATTCAGTGTAGTTTCCGCCGCCCAGCGTGCGGTCCAGGGGCAGGGAGGCGGGCCAGTTTTCGCCGGTCAACGGCATCCAGGGCAGCAGGATGTTAATACCCTCGCTGTCAAGAGGCATTCCGACCAGGGAAATACAGGAAACAAACACCAGCACGGCACAAAGCACGATCAGGCAGATAAGGCCCTTGGTGCTGGAGGTGATGGGTTTGCGGACAGAAGCGGATTTGTTGGCCATAATGATTCTCTTCCTCTCGTTGTAAGATGCTCTTCGAACGCGATTCCGCGTTTCCTTTATACGGTAGACTTTCACATTATACTCTCATCGGGCTTTCCCGTCAAGCGTAAACAAACGTTTTTTCAGGGTCTGGCTCATGGAAACTTTGTGCTTGCTTTTTCCCGCAGCTTCGGATATAATGGTGCCGAAAATAAATGAAAGAGGTGGAAAGATGCGCAAATAATGGTTCTGCCGTGTTGACCGGAAGGTCGACAGACAAGCGGGCATAGAACAAAAGCATGCCGTTTGCATGCCTTGTTTTCCTGTGCCCCGGCAGGCCAGAATAGCGCGTCTTTTTTGTGTTCATTCCGCGCGCCCTTTTTCGCGACGCCATGAAATAAAAGACTGCCACGGCCTGCGGACGAATCATTCGGAGGTTTATATGGCGCGGATACAGGTATCTCATTTGACATTTGCCTATGATGGCAGTCCTGATTTGATTTTCAACGACGCTTCCTTTGCCGTGGACACAGACTGGAAGCTGGGCTTCATCGCCAGGAACGGACGGGGAAAAACCACACTGCTCAGGATTCTCCACGGCGAGCTGTCAGACCATGGCGCGGTGAGCGCGCCGACAAAGTTCGACTATTTCCCCTTCACCGTTCCCGACGCATCGAAAACGCCGCTGGAAATCGCCGCGGACATGGACGCGGAAGGGCAGGTATGGCGGTTCCTGAAGGAAATCTCCTGCCTGGATGTGGAGGAATACATCCTCTCCCGCCCCTTCTCCTCCCTATCGGGCGGGGAGCAGGCCAAGGTGCTGCTTGCCGCGCTGTTTGCCCGGGAGCATCACTTCCTATTGATCGACGAGCCCACCAATCACCTGGACATGCACGGGCGCGAGGTGATGAGCCGATATCTGAACGGCAAGAAGGGGTTCATTTTGGTGTCCCACGACCGCGCATTTTTGGACGGATGCATCGACCACGTGCTGTCCATCAACCGGGCGAACATCGAGGTGCAGAGGGGCAACTTCTCCTCTTGGGAGGAAAACAAGCGACGGCAGGACGAATTTGAAATCAATGAAAACGAACGGCTGAAAAAGGAAATTTCTTCTTTGAAATCCGCCGCTCGGCAGGCGAACGCCTGGGCCGACCACGCGGAAGGGCAGAAAATCGGCATCCGCCCCGGCGGGCGGGAAAAGTCCATGGACGCCAGGGCTTATTACGGCGAAAAATCCCGCCGCATGCAGCAGCGCAGAAAGAACCTGGAAACCCGGATGGAGCGCGAAATCGAGGAAAAGGAAGGACTGCTCAAAAACCTGGAGCGGGCGGACGACCTGAAAATCTTCCCGCTCCCCCATCCCTCCGGGCGGCTGATCACCTGCCGCGGCACGGAAATCAGCTACGGGGACAGGGTCATCCTCTCCGACCTGAATTTCACCCTCATGAACGGCGATATCCTGGCCCTGACGGGAAAGAATGGCTGCGGCAAAACCAGCGTCATCAAGGCGCTGACCGGCGAGCTCAGCCCATCTGCCGGGGAAATCCGCCTGGCCAGCGGACTGATCCTGTCCGTGGTGCCGCAGCAGGCGCATTTACGCGGCGACATGCGTTCCTTCATTCAGGAAAACAGCATCGACGAAACGCTGTTCAAAACCATCCTGCGCAAGCTGGACTTTGCGCGGGAGCAATTCGACAAGCCCCTCGAAGCCCTCAGCGCGGGCCAGCAGAAAAAAGCGCTGATTGCCCGCAGCCTGTGCCAGCAGGCGCATCTGTACGTGTGGGACGAACCGCTCAACTACATCGACCTGCTCTCCCGCATGCAGATTGAGCGGCTCATCGTCCAGTTCCGCCCAACCATGCTGCTGGTGGAGCACGATAGAACGTTCCTGGAACACCTGAACGCGCGGATTTTGCGGCTGGACGCGGAAAAAGCCATGGACAAAACCGGCAAACTGTAATATACTGTGTGTGCTCTGAAAGGCTATTATGGACAGGGGGATTTATTGATAATGAAGAAGCCGCAGCTGGTGATTATGGCCGCCGGGCTTGGCAGCCGGTACGGGGGGCTCAAACAGATGGCGTCCGTTGACCCGCAGAACCACTGGATCATCGACTATTCGATTTTTGACGCCGTGCGCGCGGGTTTTGGCAGGATCATCCTGATCGTGAAACCGGAAAACGAGCAGCTGTTCCGCGACACACTGGGCAAGCGCGTCGGCGGCGCGGCGGAAATCGTGTACGTCCACCAGCGGCCGGAAATACTGCCTGCCGGGTTCTCCGTGCCCGAAGGCCGCGAAAAGCCCTGGGGCACCGCCCATGCCGTGCTCTGCGCCAAGGACGCCATTGACGCACCCTTCTCCGTCATCAACGCGGACGATTTCTACGGTAAGGACTCCTTCAGGATCATCCACGATTATCTGACTTCCGACCATCCCGCCGAAGAATACGCCATGGTCGGCTATCAGGTGGAAAACACGCTGACTGAGAATGGCCATGTTGCCCGCGGCGTCTGCGCCTTGGACGCGAGCGGCCAGTTTTTGACCGGCATCGTGGAGCGCACCCATATCGAGCCCCGCGACGGTGGCGCAGCCTTCACCGAAGACGATGGCAAAACCTTTACCTTCTTGCCGAACGGCACCACGGTATCCATGAATTTCTGGGGATTCACGCCTGACATCCTGAAAGAAATCGAAGGCCGCTTTGCCGCGTTCCTTCAGGAAAACCTGCCGAAAAACCCGCTCAAATGCGAATACTTCCTGCCGCTCATTCCCAATCAGCTGATCGCCGAGGGAAAAGCCAAAGTGCGCGTGCTGCCCTGCCCGGAAAAATGGTACGGCATCACCTATCAGGCCGACATGCCCCAGGTGCAGGCCGTCATCGCCCAGATGAAAAAGGATGGGATCTATCCCAATTCGCTTTGGAAATGAGCGATTGAAGCAAATATGCTTATCAGCCAAAGGCTTGTATCAATATGCTTTATCCATACAAAAACGGCGCGGAATTCAACCGGTTTGGTTGAGATTCCGCGCTATTTCTTAAAACTCTCCCGTCGTACGCGAGCCGTCAGTATTTCAACTTGTTTTGAAAAAAGACCATGCCCCAATACGGAAGATATCCTGTTCTACGCATGACGCGAAGCAGGGTGCCGGTATGCCCGGCGTTTTCGGCGAAGCGGTAAGTATCCTCGGATATGGAGTGGATTTTTTTGTCCAGCTCCTTAATTTCACGCAGGCTTTTTCGGCAGATGGACAGGAGCAGCATAAAATGGACGGTGCCCGCGTGGTACTCGCTGACCCGCTTTCGGATCAGCGGATAATTCGGATTTTGCTTCTGCCCGGCGCAGTACTCCGCGAGGCGGATGTCCAGGCTGACCATATCCTGATAATGCTTTGCAATGGACTGCCTGGACATGCTCTGCCCGTCCTGGCCGACGCGGTAGCAGTACACGCAAAAATCGAAGTACTGCATCGTTTTCGCTACTGCCAAAGGATAAGCTACCACCAGCGCGTCGGTGTAGAGAACGCGCTCAGGAAGCCATAGTTTGCAGTCCCTGAGCACCTTCGTGCGGAATGTCATGGCCCACATGCCGAAATCGCTTTTTGCGGTAAACCGGGATAAATCCTTAACACCGCCGCCCTCCTCGGCATAATAGTCGCGGACGGTCATGCGCTCCGGTTCGGGGCCGGTTCTGTAATTTGTCATGACGATATCCGCGTCGGTCTTTTCCAGCGCTTCCAGCAGCCTGATCAGCCCTTCGGAATCGAACCAGTCGTCGCCGTCCAGCAGCTTAAAAAACGTGCCCGCAGCGTGGGCAAGGCTGTAATTGACCGTAGAGCCGTAGCCGCCGTTTTCCTTGTGCACGGGAAATACGGACGCCGGATACCGGTCGGCGAACCGCTGCGCGATCCGCATCGTTCCGTCCGTTCCGCCATCGTCCACCACGAAGATTTCCAGCCTGTCGATCACGCTCTCAACGCATACGGAATCCAGCGCGCGCTCAATGAACGCTTCCACGTTGTACGCGGCGATCGAAACCGTCAATAGCTTGCCGTTCACCGTCTCCCCCGCTTTCCGTTATTCAGCGCACCCTGCTGTACAGATTCCAGGTTTTATAAAACGGGAAATACCCAAGTTGCAGCAGCCGCATCGCCAGCTTGTCGCGCTTTGGCGCGCGCGCGTCCGCGCACACCGCCGGGGCGTCGCGAAGCACGCTTTTCCTAAATTCATCCCGCAGGGAACAGTATTCCGGCGGACAGTGCTCCATGTACCTGAGCACGCTCAGCCGCGCATGGGTCATGCGGCGAAGACACGCCTGCTTTAGATCGGGGTACGCCCGCAGCGCAGTATCCGTCAGCCGTTCCACGGCTTCGACGAACTGCATGGTGTTTTCGGAAAACCTCTTGTTTACAATGGAGTTTTCCCGCTGCACATAATGGTATTGCGGCCGGCCGCCATAGACGTATACATCCGTGCTGAGCAGGATGTCCCCGAAAATACAAGTGTCCTCGTACAGCCTGCCCTTGGGATAGCGCAGGGTATCAAACACGGAACGGTGATAAAGCTTCCCCCACCCGCTCACGTCCACGCGGTCATGGTACAGCACCGCTTCAAAGGCGTCATGAGCGGAAAACACGGCCCTGTCTTCCAGCGAATACTCCGGGCGGCTTTTCCCGTTGCGTTCCACAAAGTGGTTGGCCTGACTCACCTTGCAGCCGGGCACGGCGCGAATGAGGGACAGCAGGAAGCTCAGATACGTTTTTTCCACATAATCGTCCGCGTCAATGAAGGACAGATATTCCCCGCGCGCCGCGCCGATACCTGCGTTGCGCGCGTCCGACAGGCCGCCGTTTTTCTTGCGGATGCAGCGGACTCGCCCGTCCTTTTCAGCAAAACGCCGGCAGATTTCGCCGCAGCCGTCCGGCGAACCGTCGTCCACCAGGATCAGCTCAAAGTCCTCCATATCCTGCGCCAGGATGGACTGCACGCACTTTTCCAGGTACGCTTCCACCCGGTACACCGGCACGATCACCGAAATCAGCGTTTTCTTTTCCTGCGTCATATCCTCTTCCATTTCTTCAGCATCTTCCCAACGAATCCGGCCAGCGAAAGCGCCATGGGTTCGCGGATGAACAGCAGCGTTCCGCCGTACGCGCTGAAAAACAGCGCGGCAGCGAGCGCGAGCGTGATAAAGCCGTTCCAGTGGAGCCCCGTGATCCAGAAGGACATAAGCACGGCGGGAACCAGAGCCAGGAGAATCCGTCCGTAAGAAATCTCAGAAAACATCTGCCGCGCTTCTTTTCGCAGGAACCAAAGCTGCATCAAAAGCACACACGCTTCCGCCACCAGCGTGCTGAACGCAGCGCCTGTCGCCGCATATTTCGGAATGAGTATCGCGTTCAGAATCAGATCGACCAGCGCTCCGGTGACCACGGAATACAGCACATACCTCTCCCGATCGGTCGGCACCATGATTTCAAGCCCCAGGATGTTGGTGACGCCGATCAAAAGCAGCGTCGGCATCAACGCGCGCATCGGGCGCACAGCCGCCAGGAATTTCGGCCCGGACAGCAGATTGATGGTGGGCCCGGCAAACAGGGAAAAAAACACCAGGCAGGGCAAGGCCGCCAGGAAAACGAAGTGCAGGGCTTTGCGGCTCATACTCTGAAAGTCTTCCATCCGTCCGTGATGAACGTAATAAACCGCCCGCGGCAGCATCACCGTGCCAAGCGCTGTGATCACGCTGACCAGCAGGGATTTCACCCGCACCGAGGCATTGTAAATCCCGACGTCCGCTTCGCTGCGCATGAAGCCCAGCATCAGCACGTCCAGGTTCGTATACACCGTCGTGGCGCAAGCCATCGCGAAAAAGACCAGCACCGGCTTCATATGGCGAAGCAGGTTATATCCGCCGACAGGCCGGAATCCGATATATTTCTGGGCGAACACCAGATTCAGGATATTGGACGCGGAAGCGGCGGCGATGGACAGCACGCCGTAAACCACATAATCCTTTTGTTCTTTCACCAGCAGGAACACCATCGTGAGCGCCGCCGCTTTACAGATCAGTGTCCGGACGGCAATGTAGCCGTAGCGCTCCAGGCCCTTGTACAGCCATTCCATGCCCAGAGAGGTCAGCAGGATGGTCACGCTCATGAGGATGTAAAGCTTCTTTTCTTCCTGGAGCCTTGGCACCACGGCCAATGCCAGAAAAAAGGCCAGGTATACGGCGGCGTTCATGATCAGGTTGATCATGATCAGTTCGTGCGCCGTCCGCGTCAGCTCCACCCGGCTGTCACGCGCCTTCGCCGCCGCCCGCACGCCGTATTCCGGGATGCCCAGCTGCGCAAACATGGAAAACCACGCGATCAGCGACGCGGCGAACGTATACTTTCCCATGCCTTCCGGCAGCAGGATACGCGCGGCGTACAGGTACGTGACCAACGGGAACAGCGCGTTGGACAGCGAAACGAGAACGTTCATGATGAAGTTTTTCTTGATGGAAATCTGTTTCATTTCATCCCCGTATTTTTCGAAGCAGAAAGCGGCCGCCTTTCAGCAGCCAGTTTTCCTTTTCCGTGTGGTACACCCGAAGCTCCCGGTAACGAATATTCTCAGTTTCGATCCAGGCATCCATCAGCCTTTCCGCCAGATAGCCCATCATGCGCGGCGCTGGTTTGCCCAGGCGTTTTTCCGTTTCAAACAGAACGCCGAACAGCCAGCCGCAGTAGGCGTCAAATTCCTTTCGTCGCATGATCATCATGTTGAACCGGTGCCCGGATGCTCTTCCCATACTGCGGTCAAAGGCTGGGAGATAAGCTGGACAGACCGCTTTCAGCGCGCCGCGCAGGGCGTCCAGGCTTTCCCGGCCATGCGCGTGGACGAACTGGCTCTCCCCCGTTTCAATGAAATAATTCCGCTTGACCGGCAGGATCACCGGCGTTTCCGCAAGCAGCTTTTGAAGCGTCTCTTCCCGCAGCGGTTCGTTTTTGCCAGGTTCCCGGAAATAACGCCGGTAATGGCACAGGCCCACAGCGTCCGCGTCCAGGTTTTTCCAGGCCCAGTACAGCGCCGTCAGTTCACAGTAGACGCCATTTTTTTCGCTGATGCTTTCCCCCGCGTCGTCGCCCTGATACTTAAGACAGTCATGGCATGCGGCCCCTGCCTGCACGGGCAGATACATCGGTTCATCCGGCATTGGATACGCTTTGTGCGTGGCTACCACGATTTTGATGTTCATTCCATTATTCCCTGACCCGGCCTGGCCGGAAAGAGTTTTCATCTTATCAGCATCCTAAATGACCCGCATATATTTCCTGTTCAGTTTTCCTTCCTTGCCCAGCGCGATGAGGCGCGTATAGCGCTCCACGGCCTTTTCCATGATGCCGTCCCAGGGAACGGGAATGGTTTCCCGGGCGTTTTGGCTCACCGCCCGCAGCCGTCCCTGGTCGCTCAGGGCGTCGGCGATGACCCGCGCAAGGTCGAGCGCGGCGTTTTCACACAGAAAGCCGTTTTCCCCATCGCGGATGATTTCGGCAGCCGTGCTGCCGCGCACCATCACGGAGGGCGTGCCCATCACGGCGGCTTCGCGCACCACCATAGGCGCAGCGTCATAGAGCGAAGGGAAGCAGAACAGTGACGCGCGGCTGTACAGGCCGTCCAGCAATTGCATGTCCGTGATGTGGCCCGCCAGGTGCGTGCGGTCGCGCAGGTTCAGGTCGCTGATTTTGCGCTCGATCTCGCGCATGTCCGAGCCCTGTCCTGCCAGAATGAGATGAAATTTCTTTCCCTGGGCTTTCAGGACGGCGCAGGCCTCCAGCACCGTCAGGATATTCTTTTTCCAGTTCATCTGGCCCACGAACAGCAGCAGCGGTTCTTTTTTCAGGCCCCAGCGGCGGTTGACTTCCTCCACCGCTTTCGGATCGACGCTGCGGAATGATACGCCGTTCGGCATCACCTGAATATCGCCTTCATAGCCGTATTCATGCAGCACGTCGGCAGGGTTCTGGCCCACAGCCCACACCTCGTCGCAGCGGTTGAAAAAATCCACCACGAATTTGACCCCCGCCTTCGCAAGCGTTTCGGACTTGGTGACCTTCAGAAAGTCGTCGTAAAACTTGGAATGGAACGTGGCCACCAGCGGGATCTTCCGCAGCACCGCCAGACGTAGGGCCTCGCTGCCCGCGGTAAAAGGGCTGTGCGCGTGCACGATGTCCAGCGGGATCATGCGCATCCGCTTGCGGTAATGCGGGTCCCAGGGCGCTTCCCCGGCTTTGTACTGTTTCATGCCCGGCACCTTGCGGGCGGTGAAATCCACCAGCTCAAAGGGGTAGCCGCCCCGATAGCCGGTATCGTACATCGGCGTCACCACCGTTACCTGGTGGCCCAGTTTGCACAGGGTTTCCGAATAGGCAAGCGCGACCCGGCCCACCCCGTCCACGACGGGGAGAAATGTGTCGGTAAATTGTCCGATGCGAAGCACTTTTCGTCCTCCTGGAAAATGATAGCGTTTGTTTCAGTTAGGAGTTAGGAGTGATGAGTGAGGAGTGAGGAGTTTTATATAGTCGAACCATTGGAAGAAAGCCTGTATTACCTTCTTCAAAGCATTATAAAACTTCTAACTCCTCACTCCAATTTCCTCCGCCAGCCTCTGCCCGAGGGTGGTGAATCTGGCCGCGATATGGTTGTTGCGCACCATGGCGGCGATTGCGTCCTCCCGGCCTACAAGCACGACCAGCTTCCGGGCGCGGGTGAGGGCTGTATAAAACAGATTGCGGGTCAGAAGCCGCGGCGGTCCGCCCACCACGGGCATCACAACGCAGGGGAATTCGCTGCCCTGGCTCTTGTGCACGGACAGGCAGTAGGCCAGTTCGAGTTCTTCCAGCTGCTGATAATCGTATTCCACTGTCCGCTCGTCGTCGTAGCGGACGGTCAGGATCCTGTCCTCGGTATCCACATGCGTGACGAAGCCCACGTCGCCGTTGAATACGCCCTCGCCCTCTACTCCGTCGTCGGTTTTCCAGGCGAGCTGGTAATTGTTCTTCACATGCATCACCTTATCGCCCAGGCGGAAGGAGGTCTCTCCGTAGCGGATTTCCGGCTTCCGCGGCGCGGGTGGGTTCAGGGCCGCCTGGAGCATACTGTTGAGCTGGTACACCCCCGCCCCGGCTTTCTTGGTCGGAGACAGCACCTGGATATCCCGCGCGGGGTCATCCGTGCGCAGGAATGCGGGCAGGCGGTGGGTGCACAGCCCCACGATGGCTTCCGCAGCGGCTTCGGCCTGCGGACGGCGCTCAAAGAAAAAGTCGCTGCCCTTCTGGTTCAGCACCGGCGGTTCTCCGTGGTTGATGCGGTGGGCGTTCATCACGATCAGGCTTTGTTCGCTCTGTCGGAAAATGTCGGTGAGACGCACGGATGGAATGACCCCGCTTTTCAAAATATCGCCCAGCACGTTTCCCGCGCCGACGGACGGCAGCTGATCGGCGTCCCCCACCATGATCAGCTTTGTGCCCGGTTTCAGCGCCCGCAGCAGGCTGCGCATCAGGAACACGTCCACCATGCTCATCTCGTCCACGATCACGCAGGAGCAGTCCAGGGGATTCTGTTCGTCCCGCAAAAAATGTCCTTCGTCTCCGTTGAACTCCAATAACCGGTGGAGGGTCTTTGCCTCATGGCCGGTGGCTTCGCTCATGCGTTTGGCGGCGCGCCCGGTCGGCGCGGCCAGCAGCACATCCCTGCCCAGCAGGGAAAGCATACAGTTGATGATCGTCGTTTTGCCCGTTCCCGGCCCGCCGGTAATGACCACGACCCCGCGCCTTACGGCCTCAGACACGGCCAGGCGCTGGTTTTCGCTGAATTGGATGTGGTTCTCCCGCTCAAAATGCTGAATTTCTTCCAATATTGCGGACTGGATCGCTGTCTGCGCCGTGCTCATCAGCAGCTTCAGATACCGGGCGATTTCCTTTTCCGCGTAGAAATAATTGCTCAGCAGCGCCACGTCCCGGCCGTCCACGTCCATGGCGATGATCTCGCGGCTGAACAGCAGACTGTCCAGCGGACGCAGCAGCAGTTCACCGGATACGCGCAGGCCCTGCGCCGCTCTTTGCAGCAGGATGTCACGGGGCAGATACGTATGTCCCTCGCCGTTCGCCGCCTCCTGCAGGACATATTTGATGCCCGCTTTCAGACGGTATTCGCTGTCCTGCGGGATACCCAGCGACAGGGCGATGCGGTCGGCGGTGAGAAAGCCCACGCCCTCAATGTCGTCGATGAGCCGATAGGGGTTCTCGCGGATTTTTTGCTGTGCGTCGGCTCCGTATCGCTTGCTGATCTTGACCGCAAGCGAGGGCGATACGCCGTAGGACTGCAAAAAGACCATGGCTTCCCGCGCGCCGTATTGCTCCAGAAAGGATTTGGCGATCTGCTGTGCGCGCTTTTTGCCGATCCCGGGCACCTCGGTGAGGCGTTCGGGGCTGTCGGACAGCACATCCAGGGTATGCTTTCCAAACTCCTGCACCAGCAGCTTTGCGGTGGAGGGCCCAACGCCATGGATGAGCCCGGAGGAAAGATAGCGCTCGATGCCAAGCAAAGTGGTGGGTTTACGGATTTCGCAGGACGCGGCTTTCCATTGCCTGCCGTACTGGGGATGCTCAACCCATACGCCGGTAAGCGCCACCTGCTCTCCGGCGGCGAGGGCGGGCAGCGTGCCGACGACGGTGATTTTTTCCCGGCCCATTCGCGCTTCCACAACGGAATAGCCGTTTTCCTCATTGCGGAAAATGGTATCCTCGATCACAGCTTCAATCAGCCCGTTTCCCGCTGCTTCTGAGGCCATCGCACGCACCCCCCTTCCCGTTTATGGCAGTATTATAGCCGATTTGCGGCAATTGCGCAAGAGCGCGGAGCAGAGAGAAAAGCGTTACGGTCCGTCTTTCAG
Source organism: Clostridia bacterium (assembly GCA_017509065.1). The sequence goes on along the minus strand of JAFWQM010000009.1, from coordinate 116,564 downwards.
CGTCACCATTCAGCAATTGATCATCTAACACAAGGAACGCTGGGCGCTACGCGCGCCCAGACCTGCGGCAAGGGATTTCATCCCTTGCATCCCAATAGGCGAAACTACTATATTGGAGAAATCCAACCACCTTCGCCAGTCGATATAGGGTTACAGAAGTTAGTGGCTTCTGGCCCAAGAAAGCCAGGAAAATCCCAGGCTTTCCCCGGACGCAAAGCGTCCGGGATGGCGGCTTCGCCGCCGGGCCAGAAGCACAACGTCAAAAGCATGCTATTCTCTTTCAAGCAACAGCGGGAACAAATTACGCTTTCCAAGCCAACAAACATCCGCTATCGCGGGTCCAGGGGCCTCAGGGCCCTGGTGGAGGTCTGGAGGCAAAGCCTCCAGCGTAACCCTCTGTTACTAAACTTGTAACCCGAATTGTAATCTCTCAGTTCCTCTCCCCTGTCTGTACTCTTTTCCGCTCTATCCGCATACGGTAGAGCAACAGCAGGAAAAAGGGGGAAGCGCAATGGCAAGAACCTGGCATCTGTTTCCGGGCGGCAACACGGCGGCTGGGTTTGTGGGATTCTTTGACGATTTGCGGCGGCAGGCAAAACGCACGGTGATTCTGAAAGGCGGACCGGGCGTGGGTAAAAGCACGCTAATGGCAAAGGTGGGGAAGCAGTACGAGAAACGCGGGGCGGCTGTGGGGTACTACCACTGCTCAGGCGACCCGGACAGCCTGGACGCTGTATTCGCACCCGAGGCGGGTTTCCTGGTGCTGGACGGCACAGCGCCGCACGTGGTCGATCCAATCGCACCGGGAGCGAAAGACGGCATTTTGAACCTGGGCGTGTGCCTGGACGAGGAAACGCTTGCGGAACAGGCGGAAGAAATCACGGCGCTGAATAAAGAAATATCCGCCTGCTACGCCCAGGCATACCGTTATCTGCGCGCGGCCAAAGCGCTTCGGGACGACGCGGCGGCGGTTTACGACGCAGCGCTGCCGGACGCGCAGAAGCGGATTCTGCGGCGTGAATGGGTGTCGCTGCTGCCGAGCGCGGAACCGGGCGAGGAAACGCATGCCTTCGCGCAGGCGATCACGTGGAAGGGTGTCCTGCAGCAATTGGACGCGGCGCTGGGCGGGACAGCATATTGCCTGGACGCGCCGTGGGGCTTTGACGCGGACAGCGTGCTGCGGCCCGTCTGGGAAGCGGCTGAACGGCGGGGTGTCGGCCGCGACGCGTTCCATGACCCGCTGGAAGCAGGAAAGCTTTCGCATGTGCGCGTCAGCAGCGTTTGCTTCACCACCGCCGTTGTGCCGCAGGCGGCGGTGTTTACCCCGGCATTCGACGCAGAGATCCTGCGGCGGGAAGCGTCGCGCCTGGCCTTTGACCGTGCCGCGTTTGATCTGATGCGGAATCAGGCAGTGGAAGCGCTGGCCCAGGCCAAAACCCGCCATGACGCACTGGAGCGGTTTTATATCGACGCCATGGATTATGAACGGCTGGAGGAAATCAAAACCGCGTTCCTGGATACACTGCCGTGAGCGCCAATCATTTTGAACAGAGATAAAAAGCAGCCTCGCTCGGCTGCTTTTTGTTCGTCCAAATGGACATTTGCGCGGATCAGACGCTCAGTTTCTTTTCCATGATCTGCGCTGTGGCTACATACATCACAGCTGCGGCGGCCAGGGCGATGCCGCCATTCAGCAGCATTGAGGTCACGATGTCCGGCACGTTCCGGACCGCGATCCGCTCCACCCAGCCAAAGCCCCAGTTCAGCACAAGGAACAGGATAAAGCTGACCACGCCGTTGAAGGATTTGCCGTTCAGCAGCGCAGCGCTGATAACGTCGGCCAGGTAGGCGGCCGCGACTGTGCTGACCCATTCAGTCAGCAGGAGAAAGGTGAAAGCCGCCAGTCCGTCAGCGTTTAATGGGATCTCTTCATTAAACGTTCTTATCACATCCTGAAGCATTTGCCAGATCTGGTTCAGCTGGCCTTCCTTAGCAAAGAGCAGCGAAATATCCAGCGCGCCGAGAGCGAAGTAGAACGCGCCGGCGATGAAAATGGACAGGCCGTTTTCCAGCACCTTCGCGCCTAAAATCTTATAGCAGCTGTTGGGCGTCATGAACAGCATGTAGCCCTGCTTGGTGTTCATGTCCCGATGCAGGGTGATCACGCTCTGCAGGCCGATAAAAAGCACGCCGAAAATTGCCAGCAGCGTCAGGATGCCGATTGAAGCGGCGACACCGCCATCGTTCTCCGTGTACAGCGAAATCAGGTACGCGATTTCCGCCGCAGCGGTAATGCCCAGCAGGATCAGCTTGGTGATCCAGGTTTTCCGGATTTCATATTTCATCAGCTTGAACATGGTTTCAGCCCTCCGTATGTCCGTAAATTTGGCGGTAGCGGTCCGCCATGGAAACGCCCTGCTGCGTGCGCATCTCTTCCAGATCGACGTTTTCCACCAGCTTGCCTTCCTTGATGAACACTGCCCTGTCTGCGATGGCTTCCATTTCCTCTACCAGATGGCTGGACAGGAGCAGGAGCTTTTCCTCGTTGGCGTAGCTCACGATGCAGGCGCGGATCTCGTCCCTTGCCAGCAGGTCGATACCGTTGAAGGGCTCGTCCAGCATGTACACGTCCGCGTCCCGCGCCATGGTGACGGCGATTTTCAGCTTCGCCATCATACCGGAGGACAGGGCCTTGGTTTTCAGGTTTTCCGTCAGTTCCATCTGCCGGAGCAGATTCAGGTAGCGGTCGTACGAGAAATCCTCGAAGAAATCCTGATAGTATTTGCCCACGTCTTTGACCGACATCCAGGTGTAGAAATATGGTTCGGTGGACATATAAGCCACGCGCTTCCGGCTTTCGATGCTCACCGGCTCGCCGTTAAAGCACACCATGCCATAGGTGGGCTTGAGCAGCCCGGCAGCCAGCTTCATCCAGGTGGTCTTGCCACTGCCGTTCGGGCCAAGCATGGCGTAAATATGCCCCTTTTCAAGCGACAGGCTGATGTGATCCACCGCCGTTTTGGAACCGAATACTTTGGTCACTTCTTTGCTTTCAAGCATTGCTGTTTTCCTCCTTCAGGATGATTCGGGCCGCGTCATCGGGCGACGCGCCGAACTGAGCCATTTTCCAAAGAAAGTCCTTCACTGTCTGCGCGATCAGCGCTTCCCGCGCCGAAGCGATTGTTCGCTCATCTCCCGTCACGAAAGTGCCCATGCCCCGGCGAGTTTCACACAGGCCGGTTTTTTCCAGCTCCTGATACACCCGCGCCGCCGTGTTGGGGTTGATGCCAAAGGCGAGGGCCAGGTCTCGCCCGCCCGGCAGCTTCTCCCCCGGCTTCCTGATTCCAGTCACCACATCCATCTCCAGCGCGTTCATCACCTGCAGCCAGATAGGCCGCGTGGCGTCAAATTCCATTCGGCCTCCCCCTTTCGTGTTCGTTAGTGAACTATGAACATAGTACACTAATTCTTTCGCTCTGTCAATCCCTTTTTGAAAACTTTTTCTGTTTTTGCTTCGTCCTTTTCGCCGGAATGCCCGTTATTTCTTCCGAAAGCCTTGATTAAACCGGCAAAGCGCTGTACAATAAATGAAACCGGAATCTTCCGGCGTCCCGAAGGAAAAAAAGGAGCGAGCGCGCATGGATCGCAAAGACGAAATCATCCAACTGCAAAACGAGATCATGCAGGATTTGCTGAATCAGCGGATGCAGCTGGTCAGCGAGGATTTATGGGGCATCAGGCCCGTATCAGTGCAAGGCGGCGAGGAGAACCAGAAAACGCCGCCCGCCTCCCCGGCGGCGTATTTCAGGCCCGCCGGGACGGAAAAGCAAGAAGATAAAAAAGCAGAGAAAACAACTGAAAAGCAGGAAGAAGAGGAAGAACCCGCCGAGAGCATGGAGGACCTGAAAAAAGAACTCCACGGCTACATCGGCCTGAACACCATCAAGGACGAAGTGGACAGCCTGGTGAACTGGATCGAAATCTGCAAGGCCAGGAAGGAACACGGCCTGCCCACACCCGACCTGTCGCTGCACATGGTGTTTTCGGGCAACCCCGGCACGGGCAAAACCATGGTGGCAAGGCTCATGAGCCGCATCTACAAGAGCCTTGGCGTGCTGACGAAGGGGCATTTGGTGGAGGTGGACCGCTCCGGGCTGGTGGCGGGATACGTAGGCCAGACCGCCATCAAGACCGACGAGGTCATCAAGAAGGCGCTGGGCGGCGTGCTGTTCATCGACGAAGCCTATGCGCTCACCAACCGCGGCGGCATGGACTACGGCCAGGAGGCGGTGGACACGCTGCTCAAGGCCATGGAAGACCACCGGGAGGATTTGGTGGTAATTGTGGCGGGCTACACGGAACTGATGAAAGCGTTCGTCCATTCCAACCCCGGCCTGGAAAGCCGCTTCAACCGGTTCATGTTTTTCCCGGATTATACCATCGATGAGATGATGGGCATTTTCGACATGCGCTGCGGAAAGAGCGGCTATACCCTGGACGAAGGCGCGAAGCAAACCCTGCGGGACATCCTGGAGGAAGAAAGCAAGGACGTGGAGAGCTTCGGAAACGCCCGCGGCGTGCGTAACCTGTTTGAGCGCGCCATCGCGGCGCAGGCCGACCGGCTGGCTTCCGGGAAAGAGGAAATCAACAAAGATACCCTCATGTGCCTGAAATCGGAGGATTTGCGCGCTGCCCTGGAGGATAAAAAGGCCGAAGCAGGGGAAAAAAGCGAGGAAGGAAAAGACAAGATCGATAAAGAAAGCGAATAGTGCTTTCTATACCTTATGGCTTTCTCGGAAAGGGGTCTGGGGGTAGACCTCATCCGGCGCTTTGCGCCACCTTCCCCTACGAGGGGAAGGCTGCTCTTTGGCCCCCAAAGAGCGGTTTTCCCCAGAAATACCATGTAGAAAGGATTAATCGTTATGAATATTGTTTGTTTGGATTTGGAAGGCGTATTGGTGCCGGAAATCTGGATCGCGTTTTCCCAGGCCAGCGGCATCCCGGAGCTTCGCCGCACCACGCGGGACGAGCCGGACTATGACAAACTGATGAAATGGCGCATCGGCATCCTGAAAGAGCACGGCCTGGGGCTGAACGAAATTAAAAAAGTGATCGAAACCGTTGATCCCATGCCCGGCGCGAAGGAATTTCTGGACGCGCTGCGGGAAGAAACCCAGGTGCTGATTCTGAGCGATACCTTCACCCAGTTCGCGTCCCCCCTCATGAAGAAGCTTGGCTGGCCTACCATCTTCTGCAACACCCTGGAGGTAGCCCCCGACGGCGAGGTGACGGGCTACAAAATGCGCGTGGCGAAGTCCAAGCTCGCCACCGTGAAAGCCCTGCAGACCGTGGGCTTTGATACCATCGCCGCAGGCGACAGCTACAACGACCTGGCCATGATTCAGGCCAGCAAGGCGGGCTTCCTGTTCCGCAGCACGGAGCAGATCAAGAAAGACCATCCCGAGCTGCCCGCCTTTGAAAGCTATGACGAGCTGCTTGCCGCCATCCGTAAGGTGATGTGATAGGTAGGAATGATGGAGAAGAAAGCCATTTAAAAGCCTTCCCCTTGAGGGGAAGGCTTTGGGCTGGTTCCACTAATCCCTAATCCCTCTCTCCAATATCAAATAAGGATAAAAAAACAATGGGCATTGAACTTGTGATCAAAATCGGCTCCATGGCGCTGATCCGCCGGGAGGACAACGACATCGACTACAACATTTTTGCGCGTTTAAGCAGCGAGCTCAGGCCCGGGATGCTGCTGGTGTCCTCGGGCGCGACGGAGATCGGGCGGCTGGATTATTACAAGCGCACCGGCTGCACCCTGACCGGCGACCCGGAGCAGAACAAGACCGACTACTCCGCCCAGGGCCAGGCCATCCTGATGGAAAACTACCGCCGTTTCATCAAGCCGGAATACGGCGTGCGGCAGGTGCTGGTGGAGCACAACCACTTCAACGACCCGCAGAAGCGCAGCCATCTGTTCGGCCTTCTGCAGCGGGCGGCGGCGCAAAGGGCCATCCCCATTATCAATTACAACGACTGCGTGAGCGATGAAGAAAACCGGAAGATGGAGCTGGCCACCCTCCAGTCCCAGCATCCCGATTCCCTGGTGGTGGAGTGTGTGGACAACGACGAAACCGCCGCGGTGATCGCGGAGCTGGTGCAGACGAAAAAGCTGATCCTGCTCACCTCCACTGATGGCATTTACGCTGATCCCAAAGACCCTTCCACCCTGGTGAAGGAAATCACCGCGCCGGACGCGGAAGCGCTGGAAGCAGCCGTCCGCGAATGGCAGACCCATTGTGTCGGCGCGTCCCGGGTCGGGGCCAACGGCGCGGGCGCTAAGCTGGAATATGCTCTTCGCTGTGCCAAGACCGGCGTGGAGGTCATCATCTCCCACGCCCGCAACCCCATCAGCAAAATCCTGTCCGGCGAAGCGAAAAGGACGAGAATTTGCATTGAGGCAAGGGATTAGGGATCAGGGAATAGGGATTAGGCCCTCTCAGGCGCTGCGCGCCAGCTCCCCCAAAGGGGGAGCCAAGAGACGTGCCTCTCCCTTTGGGAGAGGTGCCGACGAAGGAGGCGGAGAGGGCTTCTCCTTCCAGTTCGATACACTTTGCTTTCCTCATTCCTCATCCCCCATTACATACAGAAAGAGAGGCATCCTGTTATGATCGATCCCCGTTATGATACCCAATTGCTCATCGAAGGCCACGACCTGGACGAAGACGAGATCCGCGATTACTTCATCGAAAACCTGCCCGGCGATTGCCTGCTGGTGGTGGGCGACGACGAGCTGATCAAAATTCATTTCCACAGCAACGAGCCCTGGAACGTGCTGAAATACTGCGCCACCCTCGGCGAAATCCATGACATCGTGATCGAAGACATGGACCGCCAGTCCCGCGGTTTGCAGGGCTGAAAAAGCGCGTCTGTATTTCCCTTGCTTGATAACACAGGAAAAGGAACAAGCGCATGCTGTCAGAAGTCTTTTTGAAGCGTTCCATCCGCCGGCTCAGCCTGAAACAATCGGAAAACCTCTATCCTCCAGCGGAGAACAGGACGGCCTGGGAAAGCATAAGCGACGCTGACAAACAGCAGCTGAACGCCCTGATCGCGCAGTACGCTTATCTCCCCTATCCCATGCGCAAGGCCACCGATTTCATGGCGTTCACACGCTCCGGCAGCCGCCAGGCGGACGAAGCGCCGTATTTCCTGCGGCGGCGGAAGCTGTGCGCGGCGGTGCTGAACTGCTGCCTGCATCCTGACGCGCCGCTGGACGACGTGATCGACGGGGTTTGGTGCATCTGCGAGGAAAGCACGTGGGTCATTTCCGCCCACAACATCAACCCTATTCCCGGTGCGCCGGCCGCCTGGAGCTATCCATTGCCCCGTCAGGACGGCTATATCGATTTGTTTTCCGCGCAGACGGGAATGATCCTGACATTGACTTCACACCTGCTGAAAAAACGCCTGTCCGCGGAAGTTCCCCAGCTTTTGGGCAAGCTCTATTCCAGCGTTTATGACCGCATCCTCCTTCCCATGTCCCGGGAGAATGACTTCTGGTGGACAGGCACTGTCCGGAAGGATTTGAACAACTGGACGCCCTGGATCGTATCCAATCTGCTGGTCTGCTTCTGCCTGTTCCCGTTCATCGGTCTGGAGCAGCGCGTTCAGTTCCTTTCCAGCGCCTGCCGGATGCTGGACCGCTGGCTACGATGCGTGCCCGCGGACGGCGGATGCGACGAAGGCGCGGGCTACTGGAACATGGCGGGCGGCGCGCTGCTGGACTGCCTGGAAATCATGGAAGCGGTCACGGGCGGCAGGCTTACGTTCTGGAAGGAAGAAAAGATCATAAACATTCTCTCTTTTCCCCTGAAAGCGGAAATCGGCAACGGCTGGTTCATGAACTTCGCCGACTGCGACGCGCGGCCCTTCATCTCCGGGGAACGGCTGCAGCTGGCAGGCGAAAAGCTGAACGAGCAAGCGCTCACTGCCCTGGGCCTGCGGACGCGCGGCACGCTGGCGGACCAAGTGAACGATACGCCCCATTTCACCCGCCTGCTTCGGATGCTGTTTCATCCCGCCGCGCAGACGGAAACGCCGCCCGAGCGGGAGAAGGACGTGTGGCTTCCTAATCTACAGGTGCGTTTGCTGCAGCGGGGCCGTATGACCCTCTGCTGCAAGGGCGGGAACAACGGGGAAAACCACAACCACAACGACGTCGGCTCCTTCATGCTGTACGTTAACGGCGAGCCTGAAATCGTGGACGCGGGCAACATGGTGTACACCGCAAAAACCTTTTCGTCAGAGCGCTACACCCTCTGGCACACCCGAAGCGCATACCATAACGTGCCCATGATTGGGGATGCGGAACAGCGGGCAGGCGGGCAGTATAAATGCGGATATATCCGCTCGCTGCCGGAAGGAATGCGCGTAGGCTTTGCGAAAGCTTACGGCCCGGAAGCGGACGCGAAGCAGGTGTCCAGGGAATACTCCCTGTCGGAAAATGAATTGTTTATATTTGAGAATATCGTGCTGCTGAAGCCGCATCCCGTCACCAGGGTGTTCATGCTCCGGCATGAGCCGCGTTTGCAGCCCGGAGCGGTGACCGCCGGTTCCATCCGCCTGACATTCCCGCCCGAAATGACGGCGAAGGCGGAAGAAATCCCTATCGACGACCCGCGCATGGCGCGGAATTTTCCCGGCTCCCTTTGGCGGCTCACCGTTTCCGCTCCCGAAGCGCTGAAACACAGCGCGCTTTTCACGGCAGAAACCATCTGATATAAGCAAAACCACCGGCCCGCGCCGGTGGTTTTGCTTTGCGGATTATTTACAGCTTCCCCGAAATGACCCGGACGAAGAAACCGTCGCTCTGGAAAATGGGGGCGAGGGTGCTTTGAGCCATCAGATCGTTGAACGCGTCAAGTGGAATGACCGTGCTGAGGATCGGGATGATCAGGAAAATCACGTATAGGATCAGCCCGCCCCGCAGCAGACCGAACGCGCCGCCCGCCAGCCAGTCCAGATGCTTGAGCAGCGGCAGCTTGAACACCGCGTCAATCAGCCCCGTGAGTACGGAAAGCACCATGTACGCCACGGCGTACACGGCGATAAAGCACAGGATGTTCACCGCCACGCCCACCACTGTGTTGGACACGTAATCGTTGACTGTGCTCAATCCGGCGCTTTCAAACACCTTGCCCTTCAAATTGTTGCTGAGGATGCTGGAAATAGGCTCCGGCAGGGAAACGGAGCTTAGAATCTGGTCGATCCTGTCCACCGGCAATTGATCCACCGGCAGGGACGCCAGATTGTAGTCGCCCACGCGGGCTACGGCGTCGGTGTAAGTGGCCAGAGTGGAGGACACGCCCGGGCTGCCGCTGACCAGCGCGGCCAGCTTCGGCCCGAAAACGAAGGCCAGCACCACGGAAATCAGGCAACACGCCACGGACAGAAGCGTGTGCACAAAGCCCCGGTACAGGCCATACACGAGGCTGGCCCCCAGAATCACAATGATCGCAATGTCGATAATGTTTGTCATGAAACGCTCCTTTCACAAACCCGATGTTACAGACTCATCACGTAAATCTGGCATGGATTGTCTTTCCCCCACAGCTGCGGGATCACCTCGAATTCCTTGAAGCCGCAGGCCTGATAAAACCTGTTTGTCTGATCATACTCCGGATACATCCCGTACTGGACGGTTTTCACCTGGAAGAAGGAATACCCCTCCGCCGCAGCCAGCGCTTTCGCGTTTTCCACCAGCGCGCGGCCGATGCCCTGCCGGTGGTATTCTTTCAGCACGCCCATCACATGAAGCTCCACCGTCGCCTTCCCCGTTTCGGAAAGAGTCAGGAATCCAACCGCTTCTCCACCCTCTTTCGCGGCGAGAAACAACTGTCCCCTGCTGGTGCGGATAAATTCTTCCACAGCTTCAGGTATTTCAAACCAATCCGTCAGCGCAGTCAAAATTTTGCGCGTGATGGCTTCTTTTTCGTCAGGGTCCCGGATCACTTCAACCACAGCGTTTTCCTCCCGTCAGTCATCGCCCATTTTCAGCACGGCCATGAACGCTTCGCCGGGGAGCTCCACGGTGCCGAACTGGCGCAGGCGCTTTTTGCCTTCCTTCTGCTTTTCCAGCAGTTTCTTCTTTCGCGTGATGTCGCCGCCGTAGCACTTTGCCAGCACGTCCTTGCGCACGGCCTTGACCGTTTCCCGGGCGATGATCTTGCCGCCGATGGCCGCTTGGATAGGGATTTCAAACTGCTGGCGCGGAATGACGTCCTTCAGCTTTTCCGCGATGGCGCGGCCACGGCCGTAGGCTTTGTCCTTGTGAACGATCATGGTGAAAGCGTCGCAGATATCGCCGTTTAACAGAATATCCATCTTCACCAGGTCGCTCTTCTGGTAGCCGATGATCTCGTAATCGTAGCTGGCGTACCCCTTGGAGCGGCTCTTTAACTGGTCGAAGAAATCGAAGATCATCTCGTTCAGCGGCACATCGTAGAGCAGCTTCACGCGCTTGCCTTCGTACTGCATATCCACAAAGCTGCCCCGCTTGTCCTGGCAGAGTTGCATGAGCGTGCCCGCGAAGTCCTGGGGGGTATAGATGGTGGCGCGGCAGTAGGGCTCGCGCATTTCCAGAATTTCATTGACGGACGGCAGGTTGGTGGGGTTATCGATGCGCATTTCCGTGCCGTCGGTTTTCACGATCTCATAAATAACGCTCGGTGCGGTGGTCACTAAATCCAAATCAAACTCCCGCTCCAGCCGCTCCTGGATGATTTCCATGTGGAGCAGGCCCAGGAAGCCGCAGCGGAAGCCGTAGCCCAGTGCCACGCTGGTTTCCGGCTCAAAAGACAGGGAAGCGTCGTTCATCCGCAGCTTCTCCAGCGCGTCCCGCAGGTTGTCGTAGTCCGCGCCGTCGGCGGGGTAAATGCCGCAGAACACCACGGGCTGCACTTCCTTGTATCCGGGCAGCGGCGCGTCGGCGGGCAGGGCGGCGTCGGTGATGGTATCGCCCACACGGGTGTCCCGTACGTCCTTGATAGACGCGGCGATATAGCCAACATCGCCAGGCAGCAGCGCGTCACAGGAATTGTAGGAGGGCGAGAACGTGCCCACCTCCACCACGTCGAATTCCGCACCGGTCTGCATCATGCGCATCCGCATACCGGGATACGCTTTTCCCTCCATGACGCGAACGAAGCAGATCGCTCCGCGGTAATTATCATATACCGCGTCGAACACCAGCGCTTTGAGCGGCTTTGTTTCATCGCCCGTCGGGCTGGGGATCTTGTTCACCACGGCCTCCAGCACGTCTTCGATGCCGATACCCATCTTGGCGGAAATCAGCGGCGCGTCCTGGGCGTCCAGACCAATTTCTTCTTCGATCTCGTTCTTCGTTTCATCGGGCTGGGCGGAGGGCAGGTCGATCTTGTTGATGACCGGAACCGTCTCCAGGTTATGTTCCAGCGCCATATACACGTTGGCTAAAGTCTGCGCTTCCACGCCCTGGGTGGCGTCCACCACCAGCAGCGCGCCTTCGCAGGCGGCCAGCGCGCGACTCACCTCATAGGAAAAGTCCACGTGGCCGGGCGTGTCGATCAGGTTCAGGGTATAGGTTTCCCCGTTCCGTGCCTTGTACTGCATCCGCACGGCCTTGGATTTGATGGTGATGCCCCGTTCGCGCTCCAGCTCCATAGAGTCCAATATCTGATCTACCATCTGCCGCTGCTCAAAAACCCCTGTCTTTTCCAGGATGCGGTCGGCCAATGTGGATTTTCCATGGTCGATATGGGCGATAATGCAAAAATTCCGAATATGATGTAAGCGGTCATTGGCCACGAGCATTTCCTCCCAGCTCTTCGATATCCGCCGCTTTGCCCTTCGGGAATCGGCGGGACGCGCCACGGCTCCGCCCGTGCGCTTATCGCTATTATATCGGATTTGCGGGAAAAACGCAAATAAAATATAAAAGATTAACGTGGCCCGTGCGCTCCGGGCCGTGGGTTTTGCTTGCTTTTTAACGCAATATATGGTATGATCAACGAGGTATTTTTTGTGAAAAAGGAGATCAGGAAATGCGGAAAACAGTTCTTTCGCTCCTCACGCTCAGCATCTTTCTTCTGTCCTTTTCCATTGCTTTGGCGGAAGGCTTCGAGCCTTTGCCCATGGACAATTTCCAGCCGGGCCCGATGCCCTCTGAGGCAGGATATATTTCCGGCACGGAATACGAAGACGCTTCCATTTCGGTGAAGATTTATCAGGATCGCTTCGCCGACACGGATTATTTTTTCGCGCATATCATAATCTCCCATCCCTCCCAGCTGCGCACAGCGCCGGCCGGAATTGTCGGCGCGCCTTCCGCCACGTTCCAGTTTGAAACCGAAAACAAGGCGACCCTGATTGCCAAGGCGGCCAACGCTGTAATCGCCATCAACGGCGACTATTACACCAAAGTGGAAAAGTGCGCCGTGGTGCTTCGGCAGAACCGGCAATACCGCAACTTCGCCAACGGCACGATGGACCTGCTGGTGATCGACATGAACGGCGATCTGCACGTGCTGCCCAATTGCACCAAGCAGTATTACAAGGAATACAACGACCAGAACAGAGCTGACCTCTACAATATCTTCTGCTTCGGCCCTCTGATCGTACAGGACGGCGTCAGCGTGATTTCCGAGGCTTATAAGAACACCGGCATCGGTTCCCAGAACGCCACGCAGCGCTCCGCCATCGCCCAGCTCGGCCCGCTGGAATACATGCTCATTTCCACCAATGGCCCCCAGTCCCCCGGAAACAAGGGCATGACGCTCTATGAATTCGCCCACGTGTGTGAGGAATCGGGCAAGCGCCTGACCGAAAACGGCTGCCTGATTGCCTATAACCTGGACGGCGGCAACAGCGCGGCGATGATCTTCCGGGAATTCAATCCGGAAAAAGGCGTTTTGCAGATGAAGCGCGTCAATTCCTCCGATATCAGTGAACGGCACCTGAGCGATATCATTTACTTTGCGACGCTGGTGAAATAACATGATGGAAGTAAAAATGATTTCCCTGTTCGGCGGGGAAATCAGCGTGTACGGCCTGCTGATGATCGTTGGCTGCGCTGCCGCCGCGGTGTGGCTGATTGCGCTGGGAGGCAGGAAAGGCCTGAAAAAAAGCGGCGCGGCGGTTTACTGCTTATTGGCCGGTCTGCTCGGGCTGGCGCTTGGCCGGGCCGTGTACTGCGCGGTACGGTTCGGGCGCATGTTTTACGACGCCATGGGGGACTTTGCCGGCTTCTCTTCGTTTTTTGATTTCCGTACCGGAAGCGTGAATATCGGCGGTATTATGCTGGGCTGCATCCTCGCCGCGCCGATCGCGGCGAAGCTCAGCAAAGCGAAAGCCGCTGACTATCTGGATTGCTTCGTGTTTCCCGGCCTTACGCTTTTCACGCTGGAAAGGCTGCTGGAGCCGCTGGCCGGGCGGGGCTACGGCGTGTTCCTGTACGATTCTCCCTTCGCCGCGTTCCCCTTCGCACTGGAAACCTATATGGAAGAATACGCGGTGGCGGTGTGCTTCCTGGAAGCGGCGCTGGCGCTGCTGCTGATGGCCGCTTTGCTCTTTCTTAAAAAGAAATGCCGCCGCGGCGGTCAATTGTTCCTTGCCGCGCTGGCGCTGTTCTGCGCGAGCCAGGTCATGCCCGAAAGCCTGCGGCACGACGACGTGCTTTTCATTTTCACCTTCGCCCGCGTGACCCACATCTGCTATGCCCTGATGATGGCCGGAGCGATGATCACCGCGCTGCGGAAAGGCGTTTCGGTAAAGCGCGCGGCGCTGGAATTTCTGCTGCTGTTGCTTTTGGCGGGCGTTTGCATCGGGGCGGAATTCGCGCTGGACAAAACCAACCTGTCCCATATCCTGATCTACGCCGTCATGATCCTCGCCCTCGCGGGCATGGCCGCGCTGATCCTGCGAGCGATTTTCAGAAAGGATACTAAACTATGAAAACATTCCGTGTTTTTGTTCTGGCTATGCTGATTTGCCTGCTGGCGGTTTCCGCTTCCGCCGCGCGGTACGACCTGCCGGACGGGCGTTATTTCATTCTTTCCTGCGGTGGGAGCTTTGCTTATTCCCGCGACACGAACGGCAATATCCGCGTATGGGGCGACAACCAGTACGGCCAGCTCGGCAAGGGCCATTTCAATAATGCCAGCGGTATTTTGGGCATATATCCTTCCGACTTTAAAACGAAGAACGCTGAAATTGACCTGTCACAGGTGAAGGACATTGTAAGCGGCAGCAATTACAGCTTCTTCTGGATGAACGACGGAACACTATACGCCGTAGGCAACAGCGACTATGCCACACTCGGCAAGCAGGAGGGCAGCTATTCCACGCATAAAGCGTTTTACCTGCCCGAAAAGCCCGCTGCTCTGTCCTGCGGATTCGGCCAATGCCTGACGCTGACGGAAAACGGCGAAGTATACGCCTGGGGGCGGAACAGCAAAGGTCAGGTTGGCAACGGCGGCAGGCTGAATGCCCTGTCGCCCTGCAAGCTGCCGCTCAAAAATATCGTGCAGATCGCGGCGGGCGGACAGTTCTGCCTGGCGCTGGACAGCGATGGACAGCTCTGGGGCTGGGGCGATAATGAGTTCAACATCCTCTCCCCTGGCGGGGAACCGTATTTCGCGGTTCCTGTGAAGGTGAACACGAACGGCATTGAAATCGCGGCCATTGAAGCGGGCGGATATCACGCGGCGCTGCTGGACAAGCAGGGCAGAGTGTGGACATGGGGAAAGAACGATGTGTATCAGCTCGGCATTGAAACAAAAGGAAAGACGGTCGCCGCGCCGACGCTGGTGAATCTTCCTCTTCCCGTAACATCTTTGAGCGTTTATTCCTCCCAGAACTACGCCATCCTCTCCGATACCTCGCTGTGGTCCTGGGGCAATAACGGCTACGGCCAGCTGGGCCAGGGCCTGCGCGGCGTCGTCGGGGCGCTGCCGGGAAAATGCGTGGACAGCGACGTGGTTCTGGTGGAGACGGGCAGCATGTTCGCACTCTGCGTGAAGCAGGACGGCACCATGATGGCCGCGGGCTTCAACAACCACGCTGAGCTGGGCGACGGCACCACCGGACACAGGAACGTGATGTCCCCCAACGGCATGGATCTGATCCTGAACTGACGATTGACCTCCCTGCTCTTTCTTTCGTATAGACGGCATCATTTGGGGAAATGCTGAGATAGAAGAAACAGGGAGGTGTTTTTTATGATCGAACAGGATACCGTGCGGCTGCTGCGCGAATGCGACGCGGGCGCGAAAATGGGCGTGGATTCGCTGAACGACGTGATTGACCGGGTGAAGGATGCGCGGTTCAAACAGACGCTTATCGATTCGCGGGAAGAGCATGAAGCGCTGTCCGGAGAGATTCGCGGCGAGCTGGACCGATTCCGGGACGAAGGCAAAGACCCCGCGGCCATCGCCTCCGCCATGAGCTGGCTTAAGACCCACGCGGAGCTGGCGATGGACGCTTCAGACGCTACGGTGGCCGACCTGATGACCGACGGCTGCAACATGGGCGTCAAGTCCCTGAGCAAGTATCTCAATCAGTATAAAGCTGCGGATGAAAAGTCCAAGACCCTCGCCAAGCGCCTGATCGGAGAAGAAGAACACCTGACACAACAGATACGCGGGTATCTGTAATTGTTTTCCTAACCCGGATAAACCGGAGGAGTTTTCTGGGCGAAACCGCTCTTTGGAGGCCAAAGAGCGGTTTCCCCCAGACCCCCTTCCGAGAAAGCCATAATAAGGGTCTCATATTTTTTGCCATTTTGCGAAGGTTTTCACTCATAAGGACCTAAATAATGCCATGATCCCGGAAGCCTTGATCACCCAATGCTTCCGGGATTTTTGTATTTTACAGGGAGCAGAGCGGCAGCCTTTTCTTTTGTTTTTTTCGCCCATACATTGACGATTCGAGAACAATCGGATATAATTATATGAGGAAAGAACAAGGGAACACGCGGCGCAAATGAATAATCCCGAGCAGGATTCGTTGCCGCTTTCCCATTGCCTGTATTCATTCCCAATCGTTTTTCCCGGTCAGATTTCGTTTGCGCGCCGGGAAGCACTGAAATAGGAGGGAGGCCGTCCATGAAAACGCCGCTCAAAAATAGAATCGCCTCTTTTATCATGTCGATCATTCTGTCCATCAGCTTTATCAGCGGAGCGTTTGCGGATGATTACACTGCTCAAACCATGAAGCTCCTGCGTTACGAGGGCAATTTGGAGATCCTGGACCCCAACGGCGATCCCCGTTTCGTGATGGAAAACGTGCGTTTTAACAGCGGCGAAACCATGATCACCGGCGAAAACAGTCTTGCCTCCGTGAGCCTGGACGATACGAAGATCGTCACCCTGAATCAGAACAGCCGTGTACAATTCATCCAGAACGACAGCCATTTTCTGCTGAAGCTCCAGGAGGGCGAACTGATCCTGGATGTGGCAAAGAAGCTGGATGAAAACCAGTCCCTGGATATCCAGACCTCTACCATGACCGTGGGCATCCGCGGCACCATCGTCGGGGTATCTGACTACGAGGCGTTCGACGATCTCAACTCCGAAGAAATCAGGAAGCGGGTCTCCTATCTGTGGGTGCTGAGCGGCATCGCCAAAATCGAGTATACAGATGAAGACGGACTCCGTTTGACCTTCGATGTTCCCGCGGGTTCATATGTCGTCACGGTGGATCTCGACGGGGACGGACTGGTGGATATCCCGCCGGAGGTTCAGGAAGTGCTGCCCGAGAATTTGCCGCTCATGTATTTGCTGTACCTGCTGAGCGACAGCGACGCACTGCAGCGCGTGCTCCAGGACACCGGCCTTTCAGCGTCCGATCTATTCAATGCTTTAGGCATCGGCGTTCCCTCCCCCGAGAACGCGCCGACATCGACAGAAGATTGATTTATAATATGGCCGCATTATGAGGCGTGAGGCGTCAGCATGAAAAAAATTTGGAAATACCTGATCCCTTGTCTGGCGGCGGCTGCCGCAACGGCGCTGATCGCTTTCGGCGCGCTGTACCGCCTGGACATTTGGGTTCAGGACTGGCTTTTCCAGCAGCGCGGGATGCCGTCGAAGGATATCATTCTCATCGGCATTGACGAAGAAACCCTGGCCGAGCTTGGCCCTTACGGCCCCAGCTACAGGAACGCAATGGCCTTTGCCCTGGAAAAGCTGGCCTCCGACCCTGAAAACCTGCCTGCTGCCGTCGCCATCGACGTGCTGTATGAAGGGGAAAGCGGCACCGCGGCTGACGACAAGCTGGCCCAGGCCGCCGAAAAACTGGGCTGCGTTGTCACCGCTTCCATGGTGGAATACGGCGACGTGATTTCCTGGGAAAACGGCCATGTCGTCAGCTGGAGCACCTCCGCAGTGGGCTATGTGGAGCCCTATGAAAAGCTGAAAAACGTCACCACCCAGGGGCATATCAACGCCATGGCAGACATGGACGGCATTATGCGCCACGCCCTGCTTTATGTCACAAAGACGGACGGAGAACGGGTCTATTCCATGGCTTCCCAGGCTGCGCGGCTCTATCTGGAAAAGCAAGGCCGCGAACTCCGTCTTCCTCCCGTCAACGCGGGCGGCCATTTTTACATTTCTTTCGCCGGCAATCCCGGCGCGTTTAACGACGGTTTTTCCCTGTATCGACTTCTCATGGGCCAGATTCCGTCCGCCGCGTGGGCGGGCAAGATCGTCCTGATCGGGCCTTACTCCGCGGCGCTGTCCGACGATTATTTCACTGCCGTCAACAAAGGCGTCAAAATGTTCGGCATGGAAATACAGGCCAACGTGATCCAATACCTTGTCGAAGGCAATTACAAATACGAAGTGCCTGATCTTCCGCAGCTGATCGTTTTGTTCGTCATCTGCGCCGCGGCCATGTACCTGTTCCTGCGTCTGAAGGCATTATGGAGCTGCGCGGCATGTGCGGGGCTGATCGTGCTGAGCGCGGGCGTTTCCTGGCTGCTCTTCCGTTTCGGGGTGATCACCCATCCGCTCTGGCTGCCTAGCGCCGTCCTGTTTCTGTTCCTGGCGGCCATGGGCATCCAATACCGGCAGGCCTCCAGGGAGCGGCAGCGCCTGGCCCTGGAAAACGAGCGGATCGGTGCGGAGCTGGCGCTTGCAACGCGGATTCAGGCCAATTCCCTTCCCAAGGAATTCCCGCCCTTCCCGGACAGGAAAGAATTTGAACTTTACGCCTCCATGACTCCCGCGAAAGAGGTGGGGGGCGATCTGTACGATTTCTTCCTCATCGACGATGATCATCTGGCGCTTACCATCGGCGACGTTTCCGGCAAGGGCGTACCGGCTGCTCTTTTCATGATGCTGGGTTCGGCGCTGATTCGCAACGCGGCCATGAACCAAACCAGTCCCGGAAAAATCCTTACGCTGGTCAACCAGCAGATTTGCGCCCGTAACCCGGAAGAAATGTTCATCACTGTCTGGATGGGCGTTCTGGAAATCTCCACGGGTCTGCTTACGGCGGCGAATGCCGGCCATGAATACCCCGCACTGAAACAGCCTGACGGCAGCTTCGAGCTGATGAAGGACAGGCACGGCGTAGTCATAGGCGCGATGGATGTCGCAAGATACAGGGATTATACCATCCAGCTGACGCCCGGAGCGAAGCTGTTCGTCTACACCGACGGCGTGGCGGAAGCCACGAACAGCAGCGAGCAGCTTTTCGGCACGGAGCGCATGATCGAAGCCCTGCGCAAATTCGAGGATGGAACACCGGAGGAAGTGCTTCGCAGTGTTCGCGGCAGCGTGGATGCGTTCGTTGGGAAAGCCCCTCAGTTTGACGACCTGACCATGCTCTGCATCCAGTATCTGGGGCCGGAAAAATCGAGCGAATAATGCGTGTCTTTTGAAAATGCTTCTGCTGTTTTATCTTAGTCATTCTGTTTGACAGCTTTGCCAAAATGTGATATTTGCATCTTTACGAAAACCGCGCAGCATCGATTGCCGCGCGGTTTTCGTTTGCGTTCGGAGTGAATCTGTGATCCCACGTCCCTATAGAAACCCTCTCAGGCGCTGCGCGCCAGCACTCCTAAAGGGGGAGCCAAGGATGGCAGCCCAACCTCTTGCCTCTCCTTTTGGGAGAAGTACCCCGCAGGGGCGGAGAGGGCAATGCCGTCCATAAACTTCCGTAAAAAGCCTCAATCATTCTCTTTGCTCCTTGCGATTTATGATAAGGTTTTGTATAATACTTTTGTTCAAACCCCTAAGAAATGCATCGGTTAAGACTATTCTAAGGCGATGCCTTTATTATACCAAAGGATGCGGAATGCTCTCCGGAATTTCGAGATGTGAAAGAGGATGATCTTCATGCGGATCCTGCTTGCCGAGGATGAACCGGCCATGGCGGAGGCGATCGTGGCTTTTCTCCAATACCATCAATACACCGTGGATTGGGTGGATGACGGAATGGACGCTTATCATCAGGCCAGCGCGCAGGCGTACGACGGCCTGGTGCTGGATATTATGATGCCAGGAATGGATGGGCTGTCCGTGCTTGCCCGCCTGCGGAGGGAAGGGAAAAACATGCCTGTTCTTCTGCTGACCGCGAAAGGAGAACTGGAAGACCGCGTTTTGGGTCTGGAAAAAGGAGCGGACGATTATCTGCCCAAGCCTTTTGCCATGACCGAGCTGCTGGCCCGTGTCCGGGCGATGCTTCGCAGAAGAGATACATGGCATGCGGATAAGCTCTCCTTTGGCGGGCTGGAATTATCTTCCGATACCTGCTTGCTCTCCTTCGGCGAAGGCAGCTTTTCCCTGAGCCGCCGGGAGTATCAGTTGATGGAGCTGCTGATGAATAATCCGGGCATATATTTTTCCGCGGATACGCTGTTGGACCGCGTTTGGGGCATGGACAGCATATCGGAGCAAGGCACGGTGTGGGTGCATATATCCTATCTGCGCAAAAAAATCAGCGCGTTGGGAGCGCCGGTTGAAATTCGCTCAAAGCGCGGCGTGGGCTACGCGCTGGAGGCGGAGTCATGAAAAAGTATTACCGCAGACGCCTGATCAGCGTTTCCATGCTGGCTTTTCTGATTCTGCTGGTTCTTGTGATCGGCGGCGTTTTTCTGTTCAGTTATCTGCAGATGGACAGGGAAACCGACCGGACGGTGCAGTCACTTATCAACCCGCAGGAACCCGTGGAGTATCCTATGGGCGGCATCAGACGACCGGATGGCTTTGATCCGATGCCCGGTCAAATGATGTTTCCTTCGTCCTTCTATGACATCACGGCGCAGAAAGACGGCACGGTACTGTCCTCCGAGGTGCGCGGTTTTCTGGACGATACCGAAAGCGATATCCAGGAATATGTGCGGCGCATCCTCGCAACTGGGAAAGAGAGCGGAAGGCTGGACAGCTTCAAATTCGCGCTTCAGGAAAACGAGGATGGCAGCCTGCGTATCATCCTGATGAATATCACCATCCAGCTGCAAACCCTGTTTTCGGTACTTCGTAACGCACTGCTGATCGGGGCTGCGCTGCTGGCCCTGCTGTTCCTGATCCTGCTGCCGGTCAGCTCCCGTGCCGCGTCCATGCTGGTGGCGAACGCTGAAAAGCAAAAGCAGTTCATCACTGACGCAGGACATGAGCTGAAAACGCCCGTGGCCGTGATCCGATCCAATCTGGACGTGATGGAGCTTCTGCAGGGGAAAAGCAACTGGAGCGGCAACATCCGGGGCCAGGTGGATCGGCTGGAAAGCCTGGTCAAGCAGCTTCTGCTGTTGGCGAAGCTGGATGAAAAGCAATGGTCAGACAAAACGGAAGTTATTGATTTCTCCAAGAAACTGGAAGATGAGCTGGCCATCTATCAGGAAACCGTAACGCAAAAAGAGCTGAAGCTTGAAACAGATATCAAGCCGGGGCTGCGCGTTTTGGCGGATCATGAGGTGATCAGCCAGATGATCCATGCCCTGCTGGACAACGCAATGCAGTATACCCCGGCGGGCGGGAACGTTTGGATCAAAGCGGAACAGGAAAAGAAAATGCTGCGTTTGGAAATCAGCAATACGGTGGATTCGCTGCCGCAGATCGCTCCCGAAAGGCTGCTGGACCGCTTTACCCGCGGCGATACGGCGCGCTCCCGGAAAACCGGCGGCACGGGCATCGGCCTTTCCACCGCGAAAAGCGTGGCGGATATGTGCAATGGCGGCATTGCAGTTTCCTATCTGGGCAGCAGTATGTTTCAGGTGGCGGTGCATCTGCCGCTGTCCGCGTCCTGACGTTTACAGATTCTTCACGGTTTTTCACATACGCTTAAGACTGTCATAAGGTACGGGGTTTATCCTTTGGATGTACCGGAGGAAAACCGGCGCATCCGCTTTTCCGTGAGCGGTGAATCACGGTTGACAAAAAAACGATAAAATGGAAAGGAAGCGTCCCTCATGCCTATGAAATCAAAACTGCTTGCCCTGCTTCTGGCGCTGTTGATGTGCCTGTCCGTCTGCTCTTCCGTGCTGGCGGAAGATACGGATACCCTGATTAGCAGCGTTGCCACGACGCAGGTTTTTTCCAATGAACCCGTAGAAGATGCGGATTTGGAATCCATCGTCCGCTCGGGCCTTGCCGCTGCCAGCGCCATCAACCAGCAGCCCTGGTATTTTGCCATCATCACAAACAAAGACGTTATGCTGGATATCGGCGGAAGCAAAGGCGGACAGCGAGCTTCCCTGGGCGCCTCTCCCGCCGCCATCATTCTCTATAAAGTGAACGACAGCAAATCTCCCAATCCCGACTTTGACTGCGGTTTGGCCTGTGAAAACATGGTGATCGCGGCCAACGCCCTGGGGTATGCCACCAAGATCGTGTCCGCGCCGACGATGACGCTGAACGGTGAGCGCCACGATGAAATCTGTGAAAAACTGGGCGTAAGCACTGATTATACTGCCGTGGCGGTGCTGCTGATCGGGCACGCGGACGCGGATGCCACGACAAGCGCTTCCGTCCGTGCGGATATGGAAACAAAGGTCAACTATATCCGGTAAAAATTCTTCCACTCTCAATAATCTGTCAAAACAATGCCGCTGGTTTGATCTTCCCGATCTTACCAGCGGCATTGTCATTCAGAGAGTGCAGATAAACCCTTCAAGCGTTTTTAATATCTGCCCCGTCAGATGTTTTTTTGAATCGTCAGGATATTCTGCCCATCCTTATATTCATATCTCATATCGCTCATGCTCTTTTTCACCATGTAGATGCCCAGACCGCCGATTTGCCTTTCCTGGACGGATAGCGTAATATCCGGATCAGCCTTGGCCAGCGGATCGTAAGGGATACCGCGGTCAATAAAGGTGATGGACACGGACGCGGGAGCCTCTTCGGTTTCGATCCGAATCGTCGCCTCGCCCACTTCCGGGGTATAGGCGTAGTGGGCGATGTTCACAAACAGCTCTTCCACCGCGATGTCGATCTGCATCTGCGTTTTCGGAGGGCAGTCCATTTCTTCAAGGAACTTATCCACAAACTCAAGTACCTTGTCCAAATTTTCCACTTTCGCGTCCAAGGTCAACTCATTCATGGTCTTCTTCTCTCCTCCTGCATAACATATCAACATCCTCGTCCCGGGCATAAATCAAACAAAGCGGCTCTTCCTCCTCCAGCCGGATTGTCAGGCCCATATCCTGCTGCCACAGAAACAGAGACGCGAAGGAGTGGGATTCTGAAGGATGGCTGAACGCCGCGCGAATGCTGTCGATCCGGTGCTTTTGCGCGAACGTGATCTTTTCTGTCGCTATCATAAATCCTATTTCTCCCACACGAAATACCGGTGGGTTCTGCGCTTATTCCCGGATCGTCAGAATATCCACGAACCCCGTCACTTCAAAAATCTCCATGATTTCGGGCTTCACGTTGCAGATTTCCATTTCCCCCTGCTTATTCATGGTTTTCTGCGCGGAGAGCAGCACGCGCAGCCCGGCGGAAGAAATGTAATCCAGCTTTACCAAATCAAAAACCAGATTGGTGATTCCATTCAAAGAGGAGCGCAGTTCGTTTTCCAGCTGCGGAGAAGTGGAGGTATCCAGGCGGCCTTCCAGGTTGATGGTCAGAGTGGTGTCTTTTTGATTCTTTACGATGTTCATAGTATAAGCTCCTTTTCTGTAAGATATAATGGCAAGCAGTTGGTTTTAGGCCCGTGTTTCCACGTCGCAGACACCGAGGAATCCGGTGATTTTCAGGACTTCATAGATCGCGTCGCTTACATTGATGATGCGCATTTCCCCTTGCTCATACATGGCTTTGATCCCCTTGAGCACCACCTTCAAGCCTGAGCTGGAAATGTATTCGAGCCGGGAACAATCCAGCACCAATTCCCGGGTCCCGGGCAGCGCTTGGTCCATTTCTTCCGCAAACTGCGCTGCGGAATTGGTGTCAATGCGGCCAACCGGAATGACGGTGCATTTATCTCCCTCTCTCTGGATCACGTTTGTTCCTCCTTCCTGTTTCGGTACGCGGACAGCACGTTTTAAACCTACGCGATTCTTCGCCCATCCGGGCACAATCGGCAGATAATTGGACAGCCAGCACATAAACATCCATCTATATTATACATACGAAATTTTTTTTGTAAAGCCTTTTTTGCACAAGCAAAAAGAGCCGGGCTTGCGAAAAGCCCGGTTCAGCAGTCTGTTTTCTCCCCGGTGAACGAATGATACGCCAGCACGTACTGCAGTTAATGACCTGGGGAACCGTTCATCCGAACAGCTTCCTCTTTACAAATCTCAGTCCGCGAAAGGCCAGCCATTTAGCCCGCAGCAGGAAAAACCGAACTGGGTAAGGAGCGCACCACAAACGGACATACACGCGATAAAGCCAATCTGTGGGGCGGATCACGCGTCCGTTGCGCTTCACCGATGTCATGACCCCGATGATGCGGTCATTTGGCACCATCTCCCCGGAAATGCAGTTGTCGCCCACGATCCAGCATCTGTCCGGGTACACCTTCAATATCCTGTGCAGCACATACTGGCCGTTTTTACGCAAAAAAAGCACTGCGTCATATTTTTTCCAGTGCTCTTTTGGCTTTTCGATCATCACCACGTCCCGCCCCTGCCGAAGCAGCGGGCGCATACTGACGCCCCGGGTGGTATAGACAAGCACGCCGTCTCTTTCAAGAATATCTTCGAATGTTACACGCTGAACTGTTGGCGTAACGAAATTTTTCATTTGTTATTCCCCGTAAGCGCCTGATAAGAAACGGAAAAAGCGTCATCCTTCATATTATTGAAAACAAACCTGTAAAACCGAACCCTGCCGTTCAGCTTGGACAGAAGGGTGAGCGATTTTTTCATTTTTACGGGGTCGCTGGGGCGATAGGTCTGCTGGAGCAGGAAGGGAAATGCCCGACCGAAAGTCACTTCCTCCATCTTGTTTCCCTCGCCCCGCTCCATCAGCACGATGGCTTTCAGCGGCACCATGGCGTTTTCCCCCTGGTTTTCCTTGCCGCACCAGGGCGTACCGCAGGCGATTGCCTGGGTTTCCGTAAGCCTGATCAGCGGCTTATCTCCGTTCACGATAAAGGAATTGTTATGCTTTACCAGCCATTTCTGAACGTGGGTGGTTTTGCCGGTTCCGCTCGGGGCTGTAAACATATAGCAAGCTTTGTCCGCTGCTACCACAGCGCCGTGCATCAGAATAGTATCCCGGCTGAGCAGTTCCTCCGCGATGCGCCGCTGAACGAGATAGCTTTCCGCCATCTTTAAAGTGGGAACCTGTTCCCCCGCCTGCTCAAACCGCTCATATTCGGCGGCGATCATATCCTCGTCCACGCGAATTTCCAAATCAGGGATGCCGATATCCTCAACCAGAAAATTCTTGTAGGTAACATAAAGCCCCGGATAGACGCTGTGAATCAGGATGGTTGTATTGGCAATGCGAATGGTAAAATCCATATTATCACACTACTTCTTATTTTGTAACTGTTCCGCCAAGTTGCTTTAAAACATGAAAGAAAATATTGTCATCCCGAGCGGAGGCGAGCGGAACGCGAGCCGAAGTCGAGGGACCTGAAAGTATCGTCATCAATCAAGCAACATAATACCCAACTTTCAGGTCCCTCCACTCCGTTCCGCTGGCACTCCACTGCGGTCGGGATGACATAGTGGGCGTGCTGATTGATTGTATCTCTTCCGACTTCTTTGCTGTTTTCTCTTAAGTTGACGACATTGACCTCAAGGGGAATCCTTTTATAGTACCCCAACATGATAAAACAGCATGAAGAAAACCACTCATGCTGTAAATCGCTTATTCCTCCAGCAGCCCTTCCTGGCGAAGCTGGTCGATAAAAGCGTGAACAAGGGGCTGAATTTCCTCCGCCGTACCCGCGTATTCCGTCAGCAACTTGGCAACGATGCGTTCTTCGGTGGTGTCCTCCCGGAGTAGTTCAAGAATACGCATGGCTTCTTCATTCAGATTGAGAACTGCGTGTAAATCTGAGGCCCCTTCTCCAACGGGCACAGCGACAATTTCCCCGTCCAATTCCATTTTTTCTAAGGTGTACTTGGTTTTCACTGTTGTTTTCTCCTCTACTGAAAGAATCGGGTAGATGCAACGCTCTACCCGATACGTTCAAATTGATTCTTGTTTCTCTTACAGTCTTGTAATGAGGCCTTGAGCGCACATGTTTCTCATCATTTCTTGTTCGCTCATCGTTTGATAGTGTTCGGAGATATAGTTTAACGCTCCGCCATAGTTATTTACCTTGCATTGGTTGTTGCAGTTGAGTCCGCAAGTCTTGTGATCCGGGCTGAACACGATGGAACCGCCTACCACATTTTCAATATCCTGTTCATTAATCATTTCCCGTGCCATTTTTTTGTCCTCCTTTTTTCTTCTCGCTTTTTTACAGCCTTGTAATCAGGCCTTGGGCGCACATGTTTCTCATCATATCTTGTTCGCTCATCGTTTGATAGTGTTCGGAGATATAGTTTAACGCTCCGCCATAGTTATTTACCTTGCATTGATTGTTGCAGTTGAGCCCGCAGGTCTTGTGATCAGGACTGAATACGATAGAACCACCAACCACTTCTTCAGTAATCTGATCTTCGATTTTTTCCCGTTCCATGATGATTCCTCCTTGTCGATTGATTGTTTTTAGGCTGTAGGGGGAAAGGAGCAGCTTCTGCCTGAGAACGATAGCCCTCCTTTCCTTTGTCGGTTGGCTTGCTGTTCTTGTGCTTTCCGAGCCCTTTCACTTATTTATACGAAGACACGAAATAGGTGGCAGTTCTTCCCGAAAACTTTTTAAATATATTAAAGACCTTATGTAAATGGGAAAACCAATAGTACACAGCCTTACCTGAAATACCAGTGATGCGATTGACATATTACACACAGAAGTTAAACATCTTATCCAACAAACGAATGGATTACCAGTATCTCATTTCTGCTCAAAAAAAGAGGATAAAACACATGTGTGTTTGGAAAAGAATAGAATAACGAATCATAAAATGCGATAGAAGGTTACCACTGCGAAGGGCAACCCTCATTAAAATAACTTGCTAACGTACCACACTTTAGACTATTACAGTCGTAAGGCCACGCGCAACCAACCGAAGTACAATAACAATCTTCACACGCAAATGACTGCTGACAAGTTGTTGATGTGAAAATGGCTTCTTCTGCATCGAATCTTTGAATATCCATCATGGGAACTTGAAATTTCTTCATTTTGTCGTCTCCCCTCAAATATTATAAGTCGTACAAAGATACGAGTTACATTTATATTGACTACATTTTAAAATCATGCAATCTGTGTATCCATTACAATCGCAATTTGGACAATCATAATCATAACAGTATTGGGAACCACAACTACTTGTAAAGATACTATCGCTTTCAAAGTGAACCAATGTCATTTGGGGAACTTCAAATTTTCTCATGTTTATCCTCTCCTTTACTCCGTTATGATCCACAAGCTGGTTGAGCATCTTTTTCAGAGGACGTTTCTAAAACATCTTGCAGGTGCTTTTGATACTGATCTTTCATAAGTCCGATATACCGATCCAATTTCCAGTCTACCTTTGCTTTGGAACAGATTCCCGTTTCCGGGCAGACAGCCAAGTTGACACAGGTTGGAAAAAAGGGACAATCGGCACAGCCCGGAACCTGTTTCGTAGCTTTATACCGTGCATTCTTTGCTTCATCGGTGATGTCCCGGTATATATCGCCGATGCCTTCCTGAGATGACATATCTTCACATTTGCCTACAGTGCTGTCCGGATAAATGAGCCGACATGAACCGTTGTCTGCCATACATTGAATCGGTTGCAGTTCCGGTAACTTCGCCAAACTGCCCAGCAACATTTTTTCACGCAGTTTGGCGTCCAGTGCGCTGGTCTGTATATCGACCCATTCCCGCGTACCGACGTCGTAGGAAAGAGGATCGTACCCCACGTCTTCGTACACTGCGTGGGAGTAGGCGTTGAAGCCATTCTTTCCACCGAACCGCTCGGCCAACTCATCAATCAGATCGCTTAAAACCGCCGCGTTCTTTACTGTTACGTTCAGACGAATGTTTACGGCAATCCCCTGTTCAAGCAGGGCATCAATATTCCGTAAAACCCTCTGATAAGGATTTTCCTTGGGCATAACGTATGCTTTGGTCTCGTTGTACACATTTTCGGTGCCGTCCAAAGTGATCTGTGCCATTGTCAGATGCCATTCGTCTTTCGCCATCCGAATCAGATTTTCG
This sequence comes from Clostridia bacterium, assembly GCA_017509065.1. The sequence continues at coordinate 88,802 of JAFWQM010000009.1, read as the reverse complement.
TCAAACAGATACGCATTGGTAACAATAGATGATTTGTACTTGATTTCCTTCTCCCGCAGGCCCGCGCAGATTTGAGAAATTTGCCTGGCTCCCACCAAGGGTTCTCCACCAAACCAAGTGATTTCAATGGGTTCGCCCTTACACATTTTTGCGATGTAACTGACTGTATCATCCGCGATTTTTTCCGTCATGGTACAGTGCGGATGGTCGCTTTGAAAACAGTAATAGCAACGGGCATTGCATTCCGTGGTGGGCAAGATAGTGAATCCGCTCACGCGCTTGGAAGGCTCCAGCTTCTTGATCAAGGCCCGAAGCTGTTCAACGGACTTGCTCTCGTCAAAGTCCTCCGGTACCAGGAAATGCCGGGCGATCAGCTCATCCATCGCTTCGCTGTGGGGAGCGGGCAGGCTTTCAAACATCGCCTGTTCCGACCCTTCCAGCAGCACCATTTCGGATGTGACCACGCTGTACAGCAGCAACCCGTCCTCCACCTGCGCCTTGAGCAGGTACTTCATGGGCCGGTAGACCGCCTCCTTAGGCTTTGGCCGCCGCCACAGCAGGGCAATGTTTTTTCTCGGTTCCTTGATTGTTATCATAGCATTCCTTCTTTGCGAGCAACTTGTATCCGGGTACCCGTCATTTTTCCTGGCAGGCATCGCGCTCCTTCTCATGATTCACCATGATTATAAAGCTACGTTGTCATTATATACCATATACAGTCAGATTGCAATAGCAAATTTGGGAAAAATACGCCACGGGAACAGAATTCACCGGACTGGGATCACTCGGTCTTGGGCTTAGGCGTTTCATTCCCCAATCGTTGGCGTTCCACCAATTCGGCGAAGATGCCGTTGCGGGCGATCAGTTCTTCATAGGTGCCGTCCTCGGCGATTTTGCCGCCGTCTATCACCAGGATGCGGTCGCAGTGCCGGATGGTGGACAGGCGGTGGGCGATGACGATGCGGGTGCATTTCATTTTGTCCAGGGCGTCGGAAACCTTCTTCTGGGTAATGTTGTCCAGGGCAGAGGTGGCCTCGTCGAAAATCAGGATCCTGGGCTTGGGGGCGATGGCGCGGGCGATCATCAGGCGCTGCCGCTGGCCGCCGGAAATCGTGCCGCCGCCCTCCTGCAGCAGCGTGTTCATACCCATGGGCATATCCCGGATATCCTCGGCGATTCCCGCGATTTCCGCCGCGTCCCAGGCGTCCTGGAGCTTCAGGGTAGGCGCGGAAATCACGATGTTGTCAAAGATGCTGCCCGAGAACAGATGCCCGTCCTGCGTGACGACGCCGATCTGCCGGCGGAGCGAACGCACGTCCAACTGCTGCAGATCCTTCTTATCATAATTGATCACGCCGCGGGAGGGTTTCTCAAACCCCAGCAGCAGCCTGACCAGCGTGGATTTTCCGCAGCCGCTCTTCCCCACGATGGCCACGTATTGCCGCGGAGGAATGGTAAGGCTGAAATCGCTGAACAGCGGCTTGCTTTCGGGATCGTAGCCGAAGGTCATGTGGGATATTTCGATGCTGCCGGAAAGCCGGGTAATGGTTTCCTTGGCGGTTGAGGATTCCGGCGTGGAGGAAAGAAGGGGCTTGATCAGGTTGATGACGGGCTTGATGGAAGCGGCGGACAGCGCTACCGAGGTCAGGGCCGCGAACGCGGAGGAAATGTAAGCGTATGCCGTGTTGAAAGCATAGTAATCCGCGACGCTCACTTTGCTCTTCACCGCGATGAAATACATGATGGCTGTGCCGATCAGGGTAATGGCGGAGGCGATCACCTCGGACAGAACGATGATTGCCGGGGGATTGAAGGTAAGCTCAGCGCTTTTGGAGTAAGCCTGGGACCATTTGGCGAACGCGCGGTTTTCCGATCCGCTCAGGCGGATTTTCTGGATGCCCGTGATCAGAGAATACACGAGGCCGCGCTCTTTTGCGGTCAGCACCATTTTTTCGGCGTCGATGCGCATCTGCACCGTGGCGGACAGCAGGCTGACCCCCAGCGTCAGCAGGGTGATGATCAGGCTGGGCCAGACCAGGCTCGGAGCGAAAGCGAAAATCTGCGTCAGATACACCAGCGAAAACACGCCCGTGATCGCGGTGGAGAACAGCGAATCCACGATGGTGGAGCATAGTGTATCCATATAATTAATGTACTGATTCAGCTCGCCAGCTGAATAATCCTTGAAGAAGGACGCCGGCATGGACAGGATGCGCATCATGGTGGCCGCGCTGACATTGACATTCAGTTTTTCCCTGATCCTGGAAAGGAGCATCGTGCGGATGATCATCAGAAGGGTCCTGCCCACAGTGGCAAACAGCAGGAAGGACATGACCGCGTACAGCAGCTGCATGCTGCTGTTTTGCACCACCGTGCCCATCAGCACCTGGTTCAGCTTTGGCATCAGCATGCCGACCAGCGTGATGGCAAGAGACGCCACGCCAAAGCTGACCAGGTCGCGCATGGTCAGGCAGCTCATCATATAGCGGAGCAGGTCTTTCAGCTTCAGTTCCCGCATCGGCAAAGGACGGTAGAAGCACAGCGCTTCATTGCTGATTTTCTTTTCCTCTTTGGCGTTGATCCGTACCCGGACGCCAGTTCGGGGATCCACATATTCATAACCGCCCATTTCGGATGGCAGGAGCGTAATGACCGTTCCTTCTTCCCGGAGGGAGGTGATCATCGGGCCCATGGCGTCGGTATGCCAGCCCTTGTTCAGAATGACCTCCCGGTACAGGATGCCGGTGGGCGAAAGCAGGTAATCCAGCCGATCCCGCAGACCCCGGATATTGGCGGGAACCTCCCGTTCCTTGAGCCCGAAGTATTTCAAAAGCCCGGAAACGGCGTCGCTTACGTCCTCCTGATCCTGCAGGCTGCTGCGGATCTTCCGGCCGGTAATGGAACGGGCAATGCTTTCAAAAGAGTCGCTCAGCAGTTCGCGCTCGTGTTTTTTTCGGAATTCTATTTGCTCGTCAAACCAACCCATAGTTCTTACCTCTTCTCATTGACGTTCTGACCGTCATTCGCTGGTGACCAGTTCCGCGTATGCGCCGCCTTTGGCATACAGTTCTTCGTGCGTGCCGCGTTCGATGATCTTGCCTTTGTCCATCACGATGATCTCATCGCAGTTGCGGATGGTGGACAGGCGATGGGCGATGATGATGCAGGTGATGCCGCGGTCGTTGATGGAACGGATCACCTCATGCTCCGTTCTGGCGTCCAGGGCGGAGGTGGCTTCGTCCATGATGCAGATGGTGGGATCCTGGGACAGTGCGCGGGCGATCTCCAGCCGCTGCCGCTGGCCGCCGGACAGGTCGCGCCCGCCGTCCAGGAGCTTATGGGAGAAGCCGCCGTCGCGGGTGACAATATCATCATATATTCCCGCGTCGCGCGCAGCCAGCGTCACTTCAAAATCTTCGATGGAATCGTCCCACATTTTGATATTCTGGGAGATCGTGTCCTCAAACAGCGTGATGTCCTGGTCGACGACGCTGACGGAACCCGTAAACACGTTGCGGTCTATTTCTTCCAATGGAATACCGTCAAAGGTGATCGAGCCGCTCCAGGGATGGTTGAGTCCGGAAATCAGTTTGGCGAGGGTGGATTTCCCGCACCCCGTCCGGCCTACGAAAGCGATTTTCTGGCCGGGCTTCACCGTCATGGAAAAATCGGAAATCAGAGGCTTTCCCAGCCTGGAGTAGCCGAAGGTGATATTTTTCAGCTCGATCGCGCCGGAAAGCTTCTGGTATTCCTCTTTTTTCTCCCGCGGGGAGAAAGAAGAGTCTTCCCGATAGCTCATAACGTCGTCCACGCGCTCCATCTGGGTAATCATTTCCTGCATGGACTGGCCGGCGTTGATCAGGTTGGTGGCAGGCTGCATAAAGGCGGTCAGGAAGCCCTGGAAAGCCATGACCATACCGATGGTAAACTTCCCCTCTATCACCAGCATGACGCCAAGCCCCATCACCAAGAGATTCGCTATGGCAGTAATGGCCATGGGCAGCGAACCGAGGAACAGGTTCAGCCGGGTATATTTGACGGCCTGCGTGTTCACGCTGGCCTGATAGCCGGCCCAGCGGCCGAAGAAGCCGTTTTCCGCGCCGCTGGATTTGATGGTTTCAATCATGCTGATCCCCGACATTGTGGCGGAGGAGAGCTTGGCGGCGTCACGCTGCTGGACGCGGGTAATATTCACCCGTTTGGCCGTAACGATAGAGGATACGCCAAGGTTCAGCAGGATCGCCCCGATGCCGATCAGCGAAAGCAGCGGGCTGTAATGGATCATCACGGCGAGATAAAACACCATCATCATCGCCTGAATCGCAAGCGGCGCGAAGGTCTTTACCAGCGTCGAGGAAATGGAAGCGTTGGTTGCCTGACGATCCGCGATATCCCCCGACAGGCGCTGGTTGAAAAACTGCATCGGCAGCCTGAGCACTTTCCATAAATAGGAAGCGCTTCCATAAGAGGACATTTTTCCCTCAATACGCAGGGAGTAAACAGCGGAAATCCAGCTGACCACCACGCTGATGATAATCAGAAGCGAGAACAGGATCAGGAAGGGCGTGAGCCATTCGGGATTTTCGCCGGTCAGCAGACGGTCCAGGAACGTGCGGGAAAACGCCGGCTGAATGAGGCCGATCAGAGAAGCGATGGTGGTGGTGAGCACGACAAACGCAGCCGCGGAGCCGGTCCCCTTCAGCCGTTCTTTGGCATAGGAGAAAACGGACTTGGGCTTGCCGGAGGGCGTGAAGGATTCTCCGGGTTCAAAGCAAATGCAGATGCCTGTGAATTCCCGGTCGAATTCTTCCCATTCCACGGTCACCCGTCCGCGGGCGGGATCGTTGAGCACGGCGCGCTTGCCTTTAAAGCCGCAGAGCACCACAAAATGGTTGAACCCCCAATGGATAATGCAGGGAAAAGGGCCTTCCTCCATCAGTGTTTCCGGCTCGATCCGCCAGGCGTTGGCCTTCATGCCGTAGCTCCGGGCTGCCAGCATAATGTTCTTCGCGTTGGCGCCGTTCATGGAAACGCCGCAGTCCACGCGGGCCTGTTCCAGCGGGATCCACTTGCGGTAGTAGTTCATGATCATGGTCAGCGACGCGGCGCCGCACTCCAGCGCTTCCATCTGCATGACCACCGGAACGCGAACGGCGCCCTTGGTCACCGGTTTTGGTACTTTAACCTGATTGAACACGCGCCCACCTCCTCACTGAAGCAGAAGCGAGATAGGCTTCAGATCCTCCATGACCACTTCGCCGGTATAGTATCCTTCCGGCAGATCGATGATCACCGGCACCTCCACCACCGGATCGCCCATGTTCAGCTTTCCGCTCAGCAGCACACGGGGCGGGGTTTCTTCCGAAACGATGGTCACGCTGAAATCCGCGTTTGTCTTCAGGGGATAGTCGGCGCCTTCCACACGGATGACCCCTCTGGCCTGCACCTTTTCGATATCGTTATAGTTCACATAGCATACGCTTTTTTCCGGACTTACGGAAACGGCAAATACGGCGGTGGTTCGGATGTGTCCGAAAATCCCCCATAAGATGCCGCCAACCAGCAGCGCGATGACTGTCGCCATCACCAGCCAGATCCCAGGGGAAGTGACGCGGAGATAATCATTCAGCGACTCAGGCGATTCCACGGCTTCCAGGCTTTTTTCCCGGAACAGTTTTGTTTTCGGTTTTTCTTCAGACATACCAAAGCGCTCCTCTCATTTGTTACTGAATACTTCAATATTTACCGAAAATAAGGATCTCATGGAACGGTGTTATTTCAAAACCCAGAAAAATGCATTTTCATTCTACCACATTTTTTTTGCCTATGCTACCCCTTGTAAGAATTTTAATATAAAATACGGAAAAAAGACTTTGTTCAGATAAAAAAGTCTTTGACATTTTATCCATTATTTCATATAATTACCAGGGAGGTTGTGTGCCTTCCCGCAGGCCCTGCCACATAACGAAGCCGGCACAGTACTGCGAACCGAACAGCTTTCCAAATAATCCCGGAGAAAGCAAGCGGATAACAGGGAGGTTGAACGCCGACCATGGGTAAAAAAACGTTTGAAATTGATCTGTTTACATTACTCAAATTCTACTTAAAATACTGCTGGGTAATTTTGCTGTGCGCCGCGATCGGGTTTGGATTCATGTTTTGGCGGAGCACGAAGAACGCAGTCACAACATACACGGCTACGGGCACGATGTATATCTACAACGGCAATCCGAATGTGATCAATTACGGCTACACCAACAGTTCCGACCTGATGAGCGCCGTAAAGCTTCTGGACACTTATATGGTGGTCGTAAAAAGCAACAAGGTGCTGGACGTTGTGTCGGAGCGGCTTGCCCAGGATTATCCCTTCATTACCCCGAAGTATATTGCTTCGACGCTGTCTATGGGTTCCGTCGCAGAAACCGGCGTGGTGAGCGTCAAATGCACCACCACCGATCCGCAAATATCCGCGGACATCTGCAATGCCGTGATGGACGTCGCTCCTCCTGAGATCAAACGCGTGGTCAGCGCGGGGGACATTCAGATCATCGACTATGCCACCGTTCCCGTCAGGCCGGACAGCAGATCGCCCATGAAAAACTCGATGATGGGCGCAATGGCCGGCGCTGTGGGAGCCGCCGGGCTGCTGACACTGCTTTACCTGCTGTACCGCAAGGTTCGCGATACAAACGAACTGACCTCGCAGTATACGCTTCCCATCCTTACCTCCATCCAGCGCGACAAGAAAGACAGCCCGGATCCCGGCACTTTTCTCCTGAATGAGAACAGCACCATGGAGCAGCTGGAATCGTATGCCAAGCTGCGGATGAATCTGATGTACACCCTGGTTGGAAAAGAAAAGCACAGCGTCCTCATCACCAGCGCCATATCCGGCGAAGGAAAATCAACGATTGCCGCCAATCTGGCCGTTTCAGTCACCATGAGCGGGCGGCGTGTCCTGCTGGTGGACGCAGATATGCGGCGCGCAACCCAATGCAATATCCTGAAGTACAGCGAAAATCTCCCGGGCCTTTCCGATGTTATCCTCGGGACCTGTTCATGGGAAAACGCAGTGATCAAAAACGATCAGAATAATTTGGATGTGCTGCCCGCGGGTTCCCTCCCGCCGAATCCGTCGGAATTGCTGGATTCCTCCGCAATGCGCGAACTTCTGCCAAAGCTGGAGGCCAGTTACGATCTGGTGTTGATCGACGCCCCGCCTCTGAATATTGTAAGCGACGCTTTCGCGTTTTCCTCTGTCATCGCCGGCGGTTTATATATCGTCCGGCAGCGGTATTCGGATCACAGGGAGATCCGTAAGGCGCTGGCCCAGGCGGAAACAAGTGGATTGAATCTGCTCGGCTTCGTGTTCTACGGAGAAAAGTTGGATACGGACAGATACGGATACAGAAAGCACTATAACAGTTATTATTCCAAATACGACACGCGGAACAGATATGACACACGGAACAGAACAGAAAGCAAAGACGTACGTCATGTGAAACAGGAAACGACGGAAAAGGAGAATTGAACCGTGAAGCAGAAGATCATTTTCATGGGGTTGCTCATCGTCTTCATTCTGGCAATCGCAACCAACGCCGCGAGCGCCCAAAGCAAACAGGAGCTGTCTATCCCCGAATTCACGGAGACAGACTGCGTTTGGGATGCGCAGGGCAACCTGGTCAGCGAGACTGCTCACAGCCTGAACGGTGAGCCTGCCCTGAACAGCCGGGGGTTTGCTAAAGCCAGGTATACCTGGGATCAGTACGGCAACCTGCTTTCCGAAGCGTATTTCGGCCTGAACGGCGAGCCTGTCGCCGCGGACGGCGGATACGCCCGGGCGGAGTATACTTACGGACGGCATACCGGCGGGAAAAGCCATCTGCTGACGGAAGACCGCTACGCTCCGGACGGCAGCAGAGCGCAGATCCCCGGAAGCTACAGCTATCGCCGGGACGCATGGCAGGATGACCAGATCCTTTCCAGCGAATATTTTGACGCGTCCGGCGCGCTGACACGGCCTACCGGCGGATATGCCCAGATCCTGTACGACGTTGCCGTGAACCTTGAAGCGGGCATAAAAACCGTCACCCAACGGTATCTGGATGCAGATGGCTCTCCCCTCCTTGGCACGGAAGGCGGAGCCACAGTCGTTTATGTTTATAAGGCAGACACCGGAAAACTGTCGAACGCAGGGGCTGAAAAGAATGCCAAGGATTCAAAGGCGGGTTCCTCAGCGCAGGGGAATGGAGCCGCTAAGAACTGGCTCCTTGTGTCTGAGGAAGTGTTCGCTCTGGACGGCGCAAAGTCTTTGGGCGCGGGTCATTGGCATTACATGGTCAACACCTATGACGAGCGGAATAACCTGACGCGGGTTGATTATTTCGGCACGGAAAACGAGCCGATCATCTCGGACAAGGGTTATGCTTCTCTGGTACATATTTATGATGACCTGAACCGCGTGGTGGAAACTGATTATCTGGGCAAAGAAGGCCAGCTGATCAAGATGATCAACGGGTACGCCAAAATAACCTATGCGTACTATGAAGCCACAGACAGGATTCATTTTATCCGCTATTTCGGCGCAGACGGAAACCGTACCATGATCACCAACGGTTATTCAATGGAAGAAATGGAATACGACGGCAAGGATTTCGATTATCGCATCACGTATTACGATATCCTTGACGAATATACCATGTGCAACGGCGGGTTTGCACGCCATGACTATTTGTTCCGCCCCGGCCGGGGCACCGATAAGAGCGCTTACGCTCAGTGGATCATTGACCCGACGGCGGTAGAGCGGGAACGGTTTTTCGGCACGGATATGGAACTTATCTGCATCAAGGCTGGTTACGCGGGCCGGGTAAATGAATACAACGCATATAATCAGGTGATCCGTACAGTCTACATGGACGATCAATGGACGCCGGTGCGGAACGACGAAACGCAGCTTGCTTCCATTACTTATCAGTATAAGGGCTCCAACCCCAAAGAACCCGCCGTTTACGAGGCTTATTTCGACAAGAACGGCAATCCCTGCGAGTCCACCAACGGCGCCTACGCGCGGAGCATGGTATACGGCGGCCCGAAGCAGAACCTGCTGCTCGAAGAAGCCTTCCTTAACGCCGACGGTGAGAAAGACACCAACGTGATCCAGGGCGTCCATCGGGTGGTTTACAGCTACAACGGGGATTTGCTGCAAACGTCCATTCGTTACTTCGGCAAAGACGGCAATCCCTCCGGAGACCGCCAGGGCGTCGCGACCTTGCTGCGCGAGTACAACCGGGACGGCAGTCTGCTCTGGCAGGCCACCTTCGGCACCGATGGCCAGCTGATCGCCACGGGCGGCCAGGGCGCGGTTCAGGTGCATACCTATGACTATTCCAGCCATCACACGGGTGAAAAGTACTATGGCGCCGATGGCTCCGCGCTGACGCAGGCAGCGGGTTACGCCTCCGTCACTTATGAATACGACGAACACGGCAATATCACTGTCACGAATTATTTCAACGCGGAAGACGCGCCTGCTCTTGTGTCGGGCAAGGCCAGGATCATTCGGGAATATGACCAGCAGCACCATGTCCTTTACGAAGCAAATTTCGGCACCGACCTGAACCCGGTTCTGGTCAGCGGAGGATATTCCGCCAGACGCTTCACATACGACCCGCTGCTGGGTGTCGCTACCAAAGTGGAATACCTGGATACCGATGGTACCCCGGTGCTGCTTTCGTCCGGCTATGCTTCCTATGAACTGCAATACGACGAAACCGGAAACCTGCTGCGGCGCGCGTATTACGACGACGCCGGAAAGCCCGTCGCTCCGCCGTCCGCCGGCTATGCCTGGTTTGAAAGGAAGATCGACGCCCACGGCAGAGTGCTGGAGGAAGCGTATTACGCCGCGGACGGCAGCCTGATCGAAAACCGCGATAAATACGCGGTGATCAGTACGGCTTATGACGACGAAAACTGGAAAGAAACCCTGACTTACCTGGGCGCGGACCGTCAGCCTGCGGACACCGCTTTCGGTTTCGCCAGCAAGGAAACGGTTTACGACCATGCCGGCAACGTTCTGAGCGAAAGCTATTTCGGCGCGGACGGGCAGCCGGTCGCAATCCCGGACGGCTATCATCAGGCTGTCTTTACCTGGAACGACGAAGGGCGCATGCTATCCGAATCCTACCGGGATGAGAACGGTGAACCGGCGGAATGCCCGGATGGGTATGCTTCTTTCATCCGCGAATATGACGCCCGTGGCAATCTGATCCGCGAGGTTCATTACGGAAAGGATGGCCAGATCACCAATATCAACGTCGGCGCCGCGGAAATCAAGCGTGAATATGACATTGAAGACCGGCTGATCAGCGAGCGGTATTTCGATGAAACCGGCGCGCCTTATATGCTCCTGGGAGATTACGCCGCTGTGGAATACGTTTATGACGGCCGCGGCGATATCCTGAAAGAAGCGTATTTCGGTCTGGACGGAAAGCCGACGGTTTCTTCCAAGGGCTATGCTCTCAAAACCTGCACCTACGACGACGCCGGCCATCTGCTCACCGAAGAGTATTCGGACGGCAAGGGAAATCTGATCGTACAGTCCTCGGGCTACGCCCGCAAAGTGCAGACATGGAGCCCCGCGGGCTTCCTGATCAGCGAGGCCTATTTCGGAGAAGACGGCAAGTATATCCTGCAGTCCGGCCGGTACAGCTTTAAGGCTTACGAGCGCGACGCCAACGGCCTGTGCACGGAGGAAGCCTGGTACTTCTTTGAAGGCGAGCCCACCATCATGCCGGAAGGCTATAACCGCATCACTCACGAATACGACGCCGCGGGCAACTGCGTCCGTTCCGTCTGGTATTTCAATGAAGATATCGTAATGACCGAAGACGGTTACGCCGCCGCCAGATACGAATACGACGCACGGGGACGCCTGACGAAGGAAAGCTACCTGGATGAACAAATGGCGCGCGTCATGGTGCGCCATGGCTATTCCGCCATCGTCCGGGTATATGACAATGCCGGGAACACCCTGCAGATCCGCTATCTGGACGAAAAGGACAACCTGGTCCGCCTGCCGGAAGGCTTCAGCGTATGGCAGCGCGAATACGATCAGTATAACCACGTGATCCTGGAACAGTATCTGGACGAAAATGAGCGCATCGCGTCGCTGACGAATCGTGCAGTGGCTTTCCGCCGGCACTACGACGCCCGCGGCAACCTGACCAGGGTGGAAAACCTGGATGCTGGCATGCAGGCGGTGGAAACGCAGTTCGGTTACGCTACCATCACTTACGCCTATGACGCGCAGGACCGCAAGATCAGCGAAGATTACCTGAGCGCCAGCGGCCTGAATGTCATGATCTCCTCCGGCTATTCCGGAATCCGCTACGAATACAGCGACCAGGGCAAGGTGTGGCGCACAACCTACGTGGATACGTTCGGGCAGCCCACGCTGTTCAAGGATGGTTACGCCGCCGTACAGTACCTGTACGACGAAAACCAGTATCTGAAGAGCATCGTCTATCTGGACGAAAAGTATGAACGCACCTATATCAGCGCCGGGTATTCCGCTATCCTGCGCACTGTGGACAAGCACGGCGATGTCCTGACGGAAACCTACCTGGACAGCGAGGATTCTCCAGTGAACTGCGCCGGCGGTTACGCTTCGATCCGCAACACTTGGGATGAGCGCCAGCGCCTGGTAAAACGGCAGTATCTGGATACGGAAGGTCAGCCTATAACCTTGAGCAGCGGCTACAGCGCCATCGGCTATGTCTATGACAACAGCGACAATAAAATCCGTCAATCCTACTACAATACAAAGGGCGGGCTCACCTGGTGCCAATACGGTTACTGCGAGATCCTTTACAAGTATGACGCGCGGAACAACTGCATCGAGGAAAGGCTGCTGAACGCCCAGGGACAGCCTGCGATCCACACTTCCGGCCGTTATTCGTTCCTGACGCGAACCGTGGATCCGGATGGCCGCGTCCTCTCCGTCAAGTATTTTGACACGGCCGGCAATCCCGCAGCCTACGCCAGCGACTACGCGGAGATCCGCTACACCTATGATCTGGCTGGGCGGGAAACGTCCGTCAGCTATTATGACCGCGCCGGCAATCTCACCGCGAACCGCCTCAGGTACGCCAAGAAAACCACCGCTTACAACGATCTTGGCAATGTGACGGAGGAAGCGTACTACGATACCGATGACAACCTGACAGACACGACCATGAACTACGCCATGGCAGAGTATACGTATGACAGCCTTGGCAATCTCACCTCGGAAAGATACCTTAGCGCCGACGCCCTTGGCGTGGTGCCGGAAGGATCGCTGTACGCTTTCGCGCTGATGGATTATGATGACCAAGGCCGTCTCGTGAGTGAAGAATACTACGACGAATTTGACCACTTCGCTCCCAGCCGTGAAGGCTTTGCCGCCCACTACATTTCCTATGCGGAAAACGGACTTGTGGCTGAGGAGTATTATCTTGACAGCAACCGTGAACCCATGGCTGTGGGCAGTTTCAGCAGGCGAATCCTGGTTTCTGAAAACGAGGACGACCAAACCTGCGTGATGCGGATCATTGACGAAACGCTGCCGGAGGACGCCCGCATTTACTCCCTCCAGACATTCGACCGCTACAACCATCCCATTGTCATCCGTTACTTTGACGAACAGGACAACGCGGCCATCGGCCCCGAAGGATGCAGCACGGTGATCAGGGAATACACCAGCCGCGGCCAGGTTTCGCTGGAACTGTACTGCGACGCGGACGGAAAACCCGTCGCTGTGGACGGCGTGTACGGCGTGCGCAAGGATTATTCGGCCTTTGCCATGCTGGAGAAAGAAACCTGGCTGGATGAAAACGGAAATCCGGTGATAACCGAGGACGGTTACGCGGCCAAGCTGTACGATTACGATCTGAGCAATTCCAGCAAGGTTGAAAAGTACTTCTGCTACTATTTGGGTCAGAACGGCGATTTCTGCAGCGCTAAAAACGGAGCGTGGGGCATCAGCACCATTTACTATCCCGTTACCAGGATCCACGAAGTAACCTTCCTCAACGAAAACGGAGATCCGCTGACTACGTCGGACGGTTATGCCATTCTGGAATACGAACAGGATGAAAACGGAAACCTGACCTGGGAAGCTTACTACGACAGTTACCATGTCCCGGTGAATTGCGCGGCGGGTTATGCCAGCGTGGAACGCGGCTTTGACAGCGATGGGAGGCTGATCTCCGAAAGGTATCTGGATCGCTTAAACAAGCTGACCAACAACATCGACGGTGTGGCTGGCTGGAACGGCTATTACACGACGGACGGCGAACTGGTCATCAACAGCCGATACGACATGAACCGCCAGCCTGTGACGACGGACAATCAGTAAAGGAGAACGCGAGCATGAAAGAATTGATCCGGCAAAAAACGCTTTCCAGGCGTTTCCTGACTGCACTGACTGCTTTGGCGCTTGTTCTTTGCCTCCTGCCTGCGTCTGCCGCGGCGGGAACCGCCCAGACTCCCAGGGGCTGGGTGGACTTCCTGCTGATCTGCAACGAAGGCATGAATAACGACAAGGGCAACGCGGGCAACACCCTGATGGTGGTTTCCATGAATCCGGAGGAAGGCAAGATCCGGCTGCTGATGTTCACTTGGGATACCTTCGTGGATTACGAGGGGTACGATGTCCCTCAAAAGCTGGATATGCCTTACCGCAATAACGGACCGGAAGAATCGATGAAGGTGTTCAACCAGAACTTTGGCACCAACATCGAATACTATCTGTCCCTGAATTACCTGAACCTGGCTGAACTGATCGACGATTACGGCGGCGTCGATATAGATATTTCCCGCGCGGAACGCAACGCGCTCAATGGCATGGTGGCTTCCAAAAAGAATCAGCTGCTGGCAAAGATTGACGCCGGTTTCCTGACCCAGGCGATTGTGGATTCGCTGGCGCAGGATTATTACCTCACTGACTTTGGCCCGGGCACGCATCTGAACGGGCTCCAGGCCGTAGGCTTCGGCTGGCTTCAGTATGATTCGGTTTACAACTGCTGCGAACGGGAAGCGAAAGTAATTTCCAATTTCTTTAACAGCTGCGGTACGGTCATCGCAAAGAAGGTTGCGTTCTATACGAATGATATCGCCTGCCCAGATGAACTGAGCGGCCGCCGGGCGATCAATCTGGACGATATGACGGACAGCGATTATGAGTTTATCCGTCAGCAGATCGCCCCGATTTTCCAGAAATCTTTCAATAACATGCCGGAAGACGCGATCCGTTCCATCGCCACAGCCCTGGCGCGGGGGGCGTTCCAGGCTTCCCGCCAGGGAGTGAACATCTTTGATTCCCTGGAATATATGATCCTGCCGCTCGAAGCGAAAAATGAATATGATATCATCGCGGGAGCGAAGGGGCATCTCGTGGATAAGGAAGCCAATTCCGCCGCTATCAGAGATTTCCTGTTCAGGGAAGACGAAGACTGACGCTGCATAGGACAGATCGGGTTTCCGCCGGACAAGGAAGATTCCCCGTCACCCCCTTCCAGGAAAGCGATCAACGAAGATGGGTGTCAGAACTATTTCCAAACATAACTGATCAATCAAAGGGGGAAGCTAATACAGTTTCCCCCTTATTTTCATCAAGGAGTTCTCCTGTGGAAAGATTTGTGTTGAACAACGGTCTGACCGTACTGGTGGAGCCCATGCCGTATCTGCGCTCGGTGAGCATCGGCGCGTGGGTAAAGGCGGGCAGCATGCTCGAAGCCCCGGCAGAAAACGGCCTGAGCCATTTCATGGAACATATGGCGTTCAAGGGCACGATCACACGCAGCGCCCGCCAGATCGCCGAGGAAATGGACGCCATCGGCGGGCACCTGAACGCCGCGACCAGCAAGCTGTGCACCAACTATTACGCCAAGGTGATCGACGAGGACCTGCCCGTGGCAGCGGATATCCTGGCCGACATCGTGCGCAATCCGGCGCTTGATCCCGTGGAAACAGACAAGGAGCGGGGCGTGGTGCTGGAGGAAATCGCCATGGTGGAGGATACCCCGGAGGACGTGGTATACGACGTGCTGGCGGAGGCGGTGTTCGGCAGCCAGTCCCTGGGCCAGACCATTTTGGGCCCGGCGGAAAAACTGGCCGCGTACACGCCCGACGACCTGCGTGCCTTCCGTCAGCGGCATTACGGCCCGAAAAACGCCGTTGTCGCGTTGGCCGGAAACGTTGAGATTCAGCAGGCGAAAGACCTGATCGAAGAAAAGTTCGGCGGATGGGATGGCGCGGAAGGGGAAGAGTTTCCTGAAGCCATAGCCATCGACCAGCCCCGGAAGCTGGCGAGGGAAAAGGATACGGAGCAGGTGCATCTGTGCGTCTCCTTTCGCAGCCATGAAATGGGCAGCTCCGACGTGTACCCCACCGCCGTGCTGAACAATATCCTGGGCGGCGGCATGAGTTCCCGCCTGTTCCAGCGCATCCGCGAAGATTTAGGCATGGCCTACACCGTCTATTCCGGCCCGTCCAGTTATCCCCACTGCGGGGAGTTCACCATCTACGCCGCCACCAGCCCCAAGCACGCCAAAACCGTGCTGGAACAGATCGACATCGAAATCAGGAAACTGCTGGAAAGCGGCGCGTCGGAGAAAGAATTCACCATGAGCAAGGCGCAGCTTAAGGGCAGCTTCATCCTGGGCCTGGAAAGCGCATACAACCGCATGAGCGCCCTGGGTCACAATCAGATTCTTTTGAACAAGGTCATTCCGCCGGAAGAAACCATCGCCGCCATCGAAGCCGTCACCATGGACGACGTGGCGCAAGCCGCCCAGCGCATCCTCACCGGTCCCAAAGCTTACGCCGTGGTGGGAAGAAAAGCGGAGAAATATCTGCAATATATGAAATAGCTGATTCGTTACTTGGGGATTGACTTTTTCCAGCAGGACGCATATAATAGCAGAGAGCGAAGAACGGGAAAAACGTTCGCGGAGCAGGACGGAAAGAGAAGGCGCGTCATCGGCTGGAAGCGCGCCCGCGTCCGAAGCGGACAGTGCGCCCGGGAGCCGCGGGGAGGAACAAGAACAAGAGTATTCCCCGCCGTACACGCCGCGTTAAGGCGAAGCCATGACATAAGAGTGGATTTTGCGGCGCGCCGTTCTCTGATGGGAACGGTGTGTTTTTTGTCAGGGGGAAAAATCATTGTTTGAAACCTTAAAGCGCGATATTGACGCTGTGATCAAGCGCGACCCGGCGGTGCATTCCAAAGCCGAGGTATTCTTCTGTTATCCGGGATTCAAGGCCCTGCGCAGCCACCGCCGGGCGCACCGCGCCTATTTGAAGGGCCACTTTTTCCTGGCCCGGCTCATCAACTTTCATTCCTACAGGCGCACCGGCATCGACATCCACCCCGGCGCCACCATCGGCAGCGGCGTGTTCATCGACCATGGCACCGGCGTGGTGATCGGCGAGACCGCCGAGGTGGGCGACGACGTGACCATCTACCAGGGCGCGACCCTGGGCGGCACCGGCAAGGACACCGGCAAGCGCCATCCCACCATCGGCAAGGGCGTCACCGTGGGCGCGGGCGCGAAGGTCTTGGGCCCCATCACCATCGGGGACTATGTGAAAATCGGCGCGGGGGCGATTGTGCTCAAGGACGTGCCCGCCCACTGTACCGTGGTGGGCAACCCCGGCCGTATCGTCCGAGGCCCCGCCACAAAGAACGAAATCGACCTCAACCACGGCGACCTGCCCGACCCCATGCTGGACAAAGTCCGCGCCATCGAAGGCAAGCTGGAACAGCTGGAACTGGAAACCGAAGGGCAGCATGACTGCGAGCACTGTACCTTGCAGGACTGCCCGGGAAGGGAAAAACAGAATTCGTAATTCTTAATTCGTAATGCGTAACGATTCGTTTTGTTCATCCAGATAGAATTACGAATTATGCATTATGAATTACGCATTATGAATTACGCATTGACAGAATGGAGGAAAACAAAGTGCAGATTTACAACAGCGCCACCCGGAAGAAGGAAGAATTTATCCCGCTGCAT
The DNA here is from genome assembly GCA_017509065.1 of Clostridia bacterium. The sequence continues at coordinate 71,748 of JAFWQM010000009.1, read as the reverse complement.
GAAGGAAAGGTCGGCATTTACGCCTGCGGGCCGACGGTGTACGATTATTTCCACATCGGCAACGCCCGGCCCTTCATCACGTTCGACGTGCTGCGGCGGTATTTTGAGCACCGGGGCTATGAAGTAACCTTCGTGCAGAATTTCACCGACATCGACGACAAGATGATCAAGCGGGCCAACAAGGAAAACATCACCGTGAAGGAACTGGGCGACCGGTTCATTAAGGAATACTACCAGGACGCCAAAGCCCTGGGCATCCGCCCCGCCACGGTGCATCCCCGGGCCACCGAGCACATCGGCGAGATCATCCATCTGGTAAAGACTCTGGAGGATAAGGGCTATGCCTACGAAGTGAACGGCGACGTGTACTTCGATACCAAGAAAGACATGGGCTACGGCAAGCTGTCCGGCCAGAACCTGGACGATCTGGAAGCCGGCGCGCGCATCGACGTGGACGAGGTGAAAAAGAACCCCGCAGACTTCGCGCTCTGGAAAGCCCAGAAACCTGGTGAACCTGCCTGGCCTTCTCCCTGGGGCATGGGCCGTCCCGGCTGGCACATCGAATGCTCCGCCATGAGCATGAAGTATCTGGGCGAAACCTTCGACATCCACTGCGGCGGCAAGGACCTGCTGTTCCCCCACCACGAAAACGAGGTGGCCCAGAGCGAGTGCGCCACTGGCAAGCCCTTCGCCCGGTACTGGATGCACAACGGGTTCATCAACATCGACAACGAAAAGATGAGCAAGTCCCTGGGCAACTTCTTCACCGTGCGCGAAATCCTGAAGGAATACGACCCCGAGGACGTCCGCATGTTCATGCTCTCCGCTCACTACCGCTCTCCCGTGAATTTCAGCCGGGACATGGTGGCCCAGGCTCACGCTTCCCTGCAGCGCCTGTACACCGCCCGTGAAAACCTGCTGTTCCTCAAAAAGAACGCCCCGGACAAGGAACTGACAGATGACGAAAAAGCGCTGCTTGCCCGCGTCAAGGAATACGCCGCCCGCTTCGACGCCGCCATGGATGACGACCTGAACACCGCCGACGCCATCGGAGCGATCTTTGAGATCGTGAAGGACGCCAATGTGAGCCTCAATGAACAGAGCGGCAAGGCCGCCGTGGAAGGCGTGCTGAACGCGCTGCTGGACCTGACCCAGGTGCTTGGCCTGTTCATGAAGGCGGCGGAGGAAGGGCTTCCCGCTGAGATCCAGCAGATGGCCGACGAACGCGCCCAGGCCAGGAAGGACAAGAACTGGAAGCGCAGCGACGAGCTTCGCAACGCTCTCGCTGCCGCAGGCTATCTCGTAAAGGATACGCCTCAGGGGCAGAATATCACAAAGGCATAAGCGGGGAAGGTTCCCCTTTATATGTTCCGATCAACAGGACAGCGGCCGCTGTCCTGTTTTTTACGCGCCATGATATTGAAAAAGCAGACGGAGTATAGTATAATGAAAAAGCAATCTTAACACGGTGTCCAAAAAAGACGCCGGATATATGAATAGATAAAGGAAAGCGGGAAGTATTGATTCTGAAAAGAATCGCGCCGCTCGCGCTTTCCGGGCAAAAACGAAACGTTACGTCTTGAACAGGCACACAGAAAGGACGCAATGCATGACGCATTCAGAACCCAGGGGCACGAAGCTGTCCGCCAGCTATTTTCTCACATATTTCGCCGTGCTGCTGATTCCGTTGATCGCCGCTTTGATTTGTTATACCGAATCCTCCCGGACCATTCAGACCGATATTGAAAATGAAAACCGCGCGCTGATTCGCCAAGCGGCGGATATTTTGGATATGCAGCTGCGGGAGCTGAATGATTTCGGCGCGCAGATGGTGAGCAACCCGACGCTCACCAGCCTGCGCTATGTGGACAGTCCGCTGGAATATCCCAACATCCAATACTATTTCAGGATGCAGAGCGCTTTGCCCGCCCAGGCCACGCTGAGCAGTTTCCTGTTTGATTATTTCCTGTTTTTCAACCGCGGCGAGCTGGCGCTGAATGACCGGTTCGCCTATTCGTACAACGATTTTTATTCGCTCTACATGCACTCGCCCGGCCAAACGCTGGAAGAATGGAAGCAGGAGGTCGCTTCGGTGCCGCTTTCCAGCAACACCTGCAGCGTGAGACAGATCATTTACCTGAACGGCGATTCCAACCGGGAAATGCGGCTGATCGAGTTTACGTTCTCTTTCCTGCCTTTCAACAGCCGGGACGGACAAATCGTGCTGTACGTTGATCAGCAGAAGTTCACCGATATCCTGGCCTCCTTCCGCCTGGAAAACGGCGACATCGCTTACATCGAAAGCGCGGAAAAGCAGGTGCTGGCGTCGTTCGGCGCGGACGACCGGGCGGCGGAGCTGCAGGGCTTTCTTGACGGACAGAGCCAGAATGTGGATTTGATCCGCGCCAAGGTGACGGGCAATCGTATGCTCATCTCCCGCTACCGCTCCGCGGAAACGGGGGTCGGCATTGCGATTGCCCGTTCAGCGGACCGGGCTTACGCCCGTCTCTACAAGGTGCGCTGGATCATCGCCGGTTCGCTGCTGATTGCGGTTCTGCTGGGGATGCTGTTCAGCTTCCTGTTTTCCCTGCGGAACAGCGCTTTCATCGCCAGGCTGAGCCCGCAGCTTCGGGGCATGAGCTACGGCAAAGCGTTCCAGAGCCTGAGAAAAAGCTTTGAGGATATCCGCATCGCCAATTCCACCATGGAGCGCGCCCTCGCAAGCCAGCAGCCCTACCTGCAAAAATCCTACCTGACGCAGCTGCTCAACGGCGATTTTTCCAACGAGGAAAACGCTCTGGCCATCGCCCGGAACATTCCGTCTTTCAAGCCGAAAAGCCCGATGCGGGTGGTGCTGCTGCATTTCTCGGGCGACAGCGCGTTTTCGGGCGATACCATGGATTTGCAGTTGTCCGTCAACTGCAAGCAGGTCATCCGCCTTGCTGTGGAATCCTTAGAGCCGGACATTCTGCGCATGAGCAGATCGGAAAGCGACTATGTGCTGCTGCTGTGCGGGGAGGAGACGGAGCAGCGGATCGAGCGCCTGGTGCGGCTCATCCGCGAAAACCTCCCGGGCAGCATCAATGAATTTTTGTATGTGTATGTCGGCAACGCGGTGGAAAAACTGACGGACGTGGTGAGAAGCTGGGAGAACGCTTCTTCCATGATTTACATCCAGCCCTCCCCCACCGAGGTGTCCGTACAGTATTACAAAGTGAACGAAATCAGCCGAAGCGACCTGTTCTATCCCCAGGATATCGAGCGCCGTCTGATCAACAGCGTCATGAACGCGGACGATTCTTCCACGCAGCAAATATTAAAAGAGCTCAAGCAACAGAACACCCAGGGCGGGATGATACCGCCTTATCTGGCTCAGCTGCTGATCGACGGGCTGCTGAACACGCTGCTCAAGATCAACTCCATGGCGGGACTGTCCAAGGAGCGCTCGGACAGCGTGATCAGCGGCGTGAAATCGGTGATGACGCTGCCCACCAATTCACAGCTGGACATGGTGCACACGCTGTACAGCTCCCTGTGCGCCACCGTGTTCCAGATGAAGAACGAGGGTGGGAAGCAGCAGGTGATCGATGAAATCTCCGCTTACATCCAGGAGCATTACATGGAACCCGATCTTTCGCTCACAGGCGTGGCCGACCAGTTCCACGTTTCGGAATCCTATCTTTCCTTCAGCTTCAAGGCCCAGAAGGGCACCAACTTTTTCAGCTTTGTGGAGGGCCTGCGCATTTCCCAGGCCAAGGTGCTCCTGCGGCAGACCAACCTGAAAATCAGCGAGATCGCCGAGCGCGTGGGCTACGCTTCCGCCAATTCCTTCTGCCGCGCCTTCAAGCGCAGCACCGGTGACAGCGCGTCCAGCTACCGCAACAGCGCGGATGGGGAAGAAAAGGAAAACAAAAACTGATATTATTCTCAAATCAGAGAACAGCATCAGTCTGTTTTATGCGCCAGGGAAAAAACAGCAGGCAATCGCGTTTGCTTTTGCCTGCTGTATCCATACTGAGTGAACAGGAACTGTATCAATCGGGCGGCGAAGTTTTTTCTTCGTCGCCCGATCATTATCAGAATATCACTTCGATCTGCACGGTTTCTCCTTGAGCAAAGGAATGGGCAGCGTGATCGCCGTCCTTCGCCAGTTCCTTGCCATTGACCAGGATGCGGCAGCCGGGCTTGCGGCAGCGGAGAGTGAGCGTCTGCGCTTCGTTGGAAGTGAGGGAGGCCCGCAGGCCCTTTTCGTCCCAATCCATGTGGTTCAGCTTGGCGAAGGTGTAGAGCCATACGCCGTCGATGGCGCCTACAGCCATACTTTCCGGCATGAGCGGCAGGAATTCCACGACGCCCGGCATGCTGAACACGCACATCTCCACAAGGAACGCGGGCACAGCGCCTTGCAGGTCGGGGAACACACCGCGGTAGGGGAAGTGGCTGGTCTGCAGGGTGCGGCGTACAAAACCGTGACCAAAGAGCTGGCTCAGGTTCTGTTCGGCTTCCTCCATGTCCTTAAGGCGAATAGCAGTGAACGCGCGGTGGATGATGCCGTGGGCGGAGTCGTCCTGCTGGCCGCGCTTGCGGTTGGAAATGATGATGGCTTCGGTCAGCTCGGGTTCCGTTTCTGGCGTGATGGCGCGGCCCGGCCACACGTCGTAATGGTGGGACACGTGGCGGTGGTTGTAGTTTTCCTCGATGGTCGGCCAGGCCCATTCCTTGAGGCCGCCTTCCTGGTCGAGCAGGTAGGTGGGCAGGGAGGCGAGTTGCTCCTCCCAGTGGGGGATGTTTTCCGTTTCGATGCCCAGCGTTTTGCAGCCGTCGATCAGGTTGGTGAGGATCTCGCGGCAGATGGCGATGTCCATCACGGAATTGATACGGGTGGGGTTGATGCTGCGGCAGGTGACGGTTTCATAGCCGGGGTTCGGGGTTGGGTCTTCGGGCGAGAAGGAGGGATAGAAGATCACCTTGCCGTCCGGGCCGCGGTCGCAGGCATAGTCCTCGAAGAACAGCGCCATTTCCTTGTAGGCGGGGATCAGGCGGTTCCGCAGGAATTCCTTGTCGCCGGTGACCAGGTAGTAGCCCCAGAGTTCATTGTAGATCCAGCCCAGGCAGCCCGTCCAGCAGTAGTGCGGATAGGTGCGGGAGAAGTGGTAATACAGGCCGGAATCCGGGTCGCAATGGACGCTGGCCAGCAGGCCGCGCGCGCCGAAGAGCAGCTTGGCGTTGGTGCGGAAGTCGTCAAACTTGGTTTCATAATACCGGAAATACACGTCCATCTCGTCGAACAGGCCGGTATTGTTGCCCGCGCAGACCTGCAGGTTGGTGTTGATGTTGTGCTGGCCCATCATGGGTGGCAGCGCGCCGGTTTCATAAATCTGGAAGAAACGGCCCATGTCGTACAGCTTTTCCATCAGCGTGGGATCGATCTCATTGTCGCTGTGGGTGCGGCGCAGCAGTTCTTCACCGGAGAGGACGTAGTCTTCCTTTTTGCCCAGATGGATGCGGGAGCGGTCCATCTTCCCGCCGATGATCTTTTCGTTTTCCGCAAGCATCCTGTCAAAGTCCACCGGCATGCTCAGCAGTTCTTCCTTGACCTTTTCAGCGCAGGCGAAGCTGAAATCGCCTTCAAACTTGACGATTTTGCTCACCACCGTCAGTCCGTCCGCTCCGGTGAGACGCACGCCCTTTTCGGCTTTTTCGAGTTTCCCGCCCACGGGAATAAAGCGGATGGACGCCACAAAGCCCTTGTGGCCGAAATCGGGATTATAGGCCCAGGCCAGGGTGATGAGATCGTCTTCGACGGTCAGTTCATGGGTGCTGCCGGTGAAGGGCTGCCTGAACACCATATTACCGTGGCGGAAGGGCCGTCCGGGCACTTCGATGGTCACGTCCAGATCGATCTGTCCTTTCGGCGCGGAGAAGCGGTTCACGATCACCTGGCCGTCATAAGCGGCAAAGCTGTCCGTGCGGAAAGCGCCGCGCGCGTTCGTCCAAATGGAGGTAATCATGCCGTTTTGCATGTCCAGCCAGCGCAGGTAGTCCCGGGTGTCAGGCTGCTCGGGCTGTTTGAAGGTGAGCCAGAACGCGGTGTGCAGACGCGGGGAGCCGGTCGGGTACAGAATTTTGTTGTTGAAATTCATGTACTTCTCGAACCCGGCTTTTTTCTGCGCTTCGTCGATCAGGGCGTCCGTTTCTTCGGGCTTGCCCTGAAGCAGCAGTTCGCGGATGCGCGGCAGGTAAGGCCGCAGGTCGGGCGGCAGCGGCGTTTTTTCCCACAGCGGCTCGTACAGCGTTTCCTGGGTGTAGGCCATTTCATCGCTGTACGGACGGCCTGAAACCTGAATCCGCAGGCTGCCGTTGCCGGTGATGAAATCGTCGGAAGGTTCGCCAGCGGGAGCAATGGAGCAGATGCTGTGCTCCGGCAGCAGGCCGTAGCGTTTTTCACCGGGGATATACGGGAGAGGGTATTTGAGATTTGCAAAATCGATCATGTGTTATATCCTCACTCTTTATAATTGTGGGGCGCCCGGAGGCGCCCCACATTGGATTAGTTGATACCGGACTATGAATTAGTGGCTCAGATAACGGGCATAAGCGGACTGATAGGCGTCGATGGCCTGCTGAATGCCCATGTTCCTGACCTGCTGGATCAGAGCGTCCAGTTCGTCCACAGACTTGCGGCCGATAATCACAGCCAGGTAGGTTTCAGATACAGCGGTGTTGATGTCGGTGATGACGCTGGAATAGGCTTCCTGCTCATCGAAGGTCAGGGACAGGCCGGGACGGTCCAGGCTGGTATCGCCCTTGGCATAGTTCTGGTGCGTCAGGATCTGATCCTCCACACGCAGGTTCATGGAGCCCCAGGCTTCGTAGCTCATGGCCTTCGGCCAGCTGCCGTAGGTGGGCAGAGCATACTTGAACACAGCGTCAGCCATGTTGTAGTCGGGATCGTTGGTGACAGCTTCGGTCCAGATGTGGTTGCCGTCGGCATCCTTGGTGTAGGATACGCCCTCGACGCCCCAGTTGTTCAGTTCGCTGCCCTCTTCGGAATACATGTAGTTCAGCAGTTCCAGGCACTTTTCGATGTGGCCGTTCTTGATGGCGGCAGTGGTGATGACGCAGGCCTGGCTGTTGCCAGCGCCACCCATCATGGCGTTGTCGCCGTCATAGGTGTAGGGAACGCCATCGATGCCCGTGAGGGGAACCAGACCATAGATGCACACGTCGTCAGGATTGCCGTAGCCCTTTTCCTGCATGGTCACTTTGATGGCATCTTCGAAACCGGCCACGTTGTCGGGGAAGCAGAAGAACACGCCAGCGCGGTCGCCGGTGATCTTGGCAGCCCAGGGATCATACTTCTGGTCCACGACTTCTTCGTCGATCAGGCCTTCAGCATACCACTTGGCCAGGGTGGACACATACGCCTTGAAGTTTTCGCCGCCGTTGACTTCGGTCCAGTAGGTCATTTCGCCGGTGGCGGGATCGCGGAACATCTGGTTGACCTTCAGGGTGAAGGCGGCTGCCAGGGAGTCCATGCCGGGATGCGCGGTGCCCCACCAGTTGCAGCAGGAGAAGGGAATTTCGTCGTTGGGGTCGCCGTTGCCGTTGGCGTCGTTCTCTTTGAAGGCTTTCAGCACGGTGTAGAGCTCATCGATGGAGGTGGGAACTTCCAGGCCAAGACGATCCAGCCAGTCCTTGCGGACTGCATAGCCCCAGTAAGCGGAGCGGCGGACATCGGGCTCCCAGTGGGCGAAAGTGACCACGGAACCGTCTTCCAGCGTGACGCCGCGGCGCACAGCGGGATTAGACTCGATCACGTTGAACCAGTTGGGAACCTTTTCCTTGTATTCAGGGATCTCGCTGATGGGCACAATGATGCCGTCTTCCACGCCAGCCAGCCAGCCGCCGGAATAGTCGTCGAAGTTGTAGCTGAGGATGTCCGGATATTCACCGGAAACCAGCATGGCGTTCACGGCCGTATTGTAGTCGTCAGAGGAGACGCCGGGGCCCTGGATGGTGATCTTGATGCCCAGGCGGTTCTGCAGTTCCTGGAACCAGGCGGTATCGCTGTAATAAGCGACGGCATTGCGATTCAGCTCCTGACGGAACCAGGTGATCTCAATGGGATCTTCCGCAAGAGCGAAGGGGATGGCGGTCACCAGCAAAGCCAGTGCGCACACCAGAGCGATGAGTTTTTTCATGGGATGAACCTCCTTTTATATTTGCTCATGACTTTCAGCCATGCAGCATACGGGTGAAACGGGGCGTCAGCCCTTCAGGGCGCCGATCATGATGCCCTTGGTGAAGTGCTTCTGCAGGAAGGGATAGACGCAGATGATGGGAACGGTGGACACAATGATGGTGGCATATTTGAGCAGCAGGCGGGTGGCCGAGTCTTCACCGGAGCGGTTGCTGGCGCCGGTGCCGGCAGCGGCAGACATATCGTTGTTCACAAGGATCTGGCGCAGCACCATCTGCAGGGGCATCTTCTTGGTGTCCTGAATGTAGAGCAGGGCGCTGGTCCAGCTGTTCCAGTAGCCCACCACGATGAACAGGCCGATGGCGGCGATGGTGGGAACGATCAGCGGGAGCAGGATGCGCACAAGCACGATGAACTCATTGGCGCCGTCCAGCTCGGCCGATTCCGTCATTTCCTTGGGCACACCCATGATGGCCGTGCGCAGGATAATGACGTAGTACGTGCTGATCAGGCCGGGGATGATCAGAGCCCACAGAGAATTGAGCAGGCCCACTTCCTTCACGATCAGGTAGGTGGGGATCATACCGCCATTAAAATACATGGTGAAGATGGCGGTGAAGGTGAAGAAGCTGTGGAGCATACTGTCCTTCTTGCTGAGCACGTAGGCGAACAGCAGGGAGGAAACCAGCGTACAGGCGGTGCCAACGGTGGACAGGAACAGGGTGACCAGGTAGCCGTTCCAGATGGAGCGGTAATTCAGCACGTACTGGTAGCCGCGCAGGGAGAAGCCCTTGGGGGCCAGCAGCAATCCGGTATGGGAATACAGCTTCAGGGGATCGCTCATGGATGCGAAGAGCACGTACAGGAAGGGATACACCGTGACCAGCATCAGCAGGAACATGATGGTGACGTTGACGGCGTCGAATATCCTGCTGCCGACGGAGGGCAAGCCGTAGTTCCAGTTCCTGTGGCTGTGGTCATGCGGGTTTTTGACTTTGCCCGAAGAAATGCTTTGATTCATTGCTTGCTACCCCCCTTTACCACAGCGATACTTCACTGACCTTGCGGCTGATGGCGTTGACCATAATCAGCAGCAGGAAGTTGAACAGGGAGTTGAAGAGACCCACGGCGGTGGCGAAGCTGTAGCTTCCTTTCACCAGACCTGTGCGGTACACGTAGGACGAAATCACGTCGGCGGTTTCGTAGATGGTTTCATTGTAGAGCAGGATGATTTTTTCAAAGCCCACGCTGAGCATGCTGCCCACGCGCAGGATCAGCATGATGATGATCGTGGGCAGGATGCCCGGGATCGTCACATGGAGCACGCGGCCGAAGCGGTTGCAGCCGTCGATGGTGGCGGCATCATACAGGTCGGCGTCCACGCCGCCCAGGGCGGACAGGTAGATGATAGAGCCGTAGCCCACGCCCTGCCAGATGCCGGACCCCACGTAGATGGGGCGGAACCAGCCGGGTTCCAGCATGAACTGTACCTTTGTGCCGCCCAATGACTGGATGAGCTGATTGACGATACCGCTGGAGGAGAAGAAGTCCAGCACGATGCCGCACACGACCACCTGTGAAATGAAGTGGGGCAGGTAGGTCACCGTCTGCACGGTGCGTTTGTAGGCGGAAGACTTTAGCTCGTTGAGCAGCAGCGCCAGGATGATAGGCGCGGGGAAGCCGAAGATCAGGTCCATGACGTTGATCAGCAGCGTGTTCCTCAGCAGACGGCCGAAGTAGTAGCCGGTGAAGAATTGCTCGAAATGCTTATACCAGGGATTGGCCCACTTGCTTCCGAAGATGCCGCGCGCCGCGCGGAAATCTTTGAACGCGATGATGATGCCGCCCATGGGCAGATAGTGGAAGATGATATAGTAGGCCAGGCACAGGAAGCCCAAAAAATAGACGATCTTGTACCGTTTCAGGTCTCTCCTCAAGCGCTGTTGGAATGTTTTCTTAGGAATGATGACCTGGTTGGACATAATTCCCATCACCTCCCTTTCATGTTTCTTTGGCCTTTGTGATCAGAAGGTCCATACTTCGGGAGGGGCGGCAAAGGAACTGAGAGTAGAGGTAGCGTCCTTGAGATAAAACACCTCCATGATCCCGTCGTCCACGCTGTACATGCGGCCCAGGCCGGGATTGGTTTCCAGCATATGCGCCTTGGCTTCCTTTCGGGGATCCACTACCGCGGTGGCGGCGATACGGATCCAGCGCATTTCCTTATCCATGGCGCAGATTTCGATTTTGGGGTTCGCGGTCAGTTGGGCGAATACCGGCTTTTTGTTGCTGGTGATCAGGTAGAGCTTGCCTTCAAACTCGTCCAGCGCGCCAAAGGGGCGAACGCGGGGCTGGTCGCCCTCCACGGTGGCGATGTAGAACGTGCCGCAGCTCCGCAGGAATTCCGCTGTCTTTTTCATTCCGCTTTTCCTCCTTGAAATAACTGGGTCATAAACGCTAAGGCGGCATGCCGCCATACATCCCATTCATGGTAGCCGGGGCAGGTGTACAATTGGATCGGGATACCCCGCGCGTTGTACTGGGCGATGCTCTCCTTCAGCCGGTCGCAGGAGGGCTGTTCCTGTTCGCCGACGGCCACAAAGATGAATTCAAAATGCTCTTTGAAGGTCGGCGGGTCTTTCAGCAGCGGCCCGCCGTCGAAGTTGAAACCCTTCTCCCGGAACCCGCCGCTGAATATGCCCGCATTCGCGAATACGTCAGGATGCTTGAAAATGCCCGCGTTGGTCTGCATCCCGCCCATGGACAGGCCCGCCATGGCACGGTTCCGCGCGCCGGACAGGGCGCGGTATTTTTTCTCGATGAAGGGCACGCATTCATCCGCCAGTACGTCGTCGATATCGCCGCCGGCGGGGTCGCCCAGGCCGTCGGGCCGGAAGGCGTAGCCGTCATTCATCACCACGATCATTTCTTTCATGCGGCCATCGAAGATCAGGTTGTCGCAGATATAGTTGATCTTGCCCTGCCACAGCCAGCCCGTTTCGTCTTCGCCGCCGCCGTGCTGGATGTACAGCGTAGGATAGCGCTTTTCCGGTTCTTCGTCGTAGCGCGGCGGGGTGTAGACGTAGCAGCAGCGGGTGCGGCCCGTCATGCCGCATTTGAACAGCTCCATGTGGACTGTGCCGTGGGGCACGTCCCGCAGCAGCCAGAAAGCCGCGTCGTCGCCCGGCATTTCAAAATAGTTCACCGGCCGGAACCCGCCGTAGCCCATGGGAGCCAAGGGATTGATGGTGCGCACGCCGTCCACTTCAAAATCGCAGTAATGGAAGCCGGGGGCGATGTTTTCAACGACGGCCTGCCAGTAACCGTCGCCCAGGGACTTGAGGTCGAAGCCGCCCGGCATGGAGCCGCCCCAGCCCACCACGCGGACGGATTTGGCGTCCGGCGCGAAGAAGTTGAACTCTGCCTTGCCGAAGTCCAGCACCTTCACGCCCCGCTTTTCTTCCACATAATGGAGGCTTGGCACGCCGTTGACCGTGCCGAAGATCGGCTTTTTGTCCAGCGGGTCAAAGAACAGCGCGTGCTGATTCAGCGCCTGGTTTTTCAGCATTTCTTCCTTTGTCATTCAAATCCCACCTTATTATGTTCACCAGAAGCTGTGATACTTCCCGCAGGCGTCCAGCATCTTCCCGGTCATTTCGTCCATTTCATCCAGGCTCAGCTTGGCCGCTGTGTAAGGATCGTAATAGACCGCCTTATAGATCATAGACTTGTCCCGGTTCAGATATGCCTCCACAGCCATCTCCTCCACCTGGCTCTCGATGGTGTTCAGCGCGGCCAGTTCAGGAGGCATCATGCCGATGCGGGTGGGCTTTAAGCCATTGGGATCGGTCAGGATGGGCACCTCCACGCACGCGCCGTAGGGCAGGTTGTCGATCAGGTGGAAGTTGCGCACGTTGCCGTTGAATTCAAAGGGCGTGCCGTCGCCGAAAACGGCATTGAAGATGTAGCTGGCAAACTCATGGCCGCGGTTCAGGGTGATTTCCTCGCCGAACCACTTTTCCAGCATGTCCATCCGGGAACGTCCACGGAAGAAGCCGCCGTTCTGGATACGTTTGCTCATATGCTCGGCGGGCTCGCCCCTGAAACTCACCGGCGGGCAGTATTTCATCATCAGATCATCCCGCTTGCGGAACCAGCCGTTATATTCGCTGTTGTGATAGGAGCTTTCCGTGACGAAGTAGCCCAGGTGCTTGAACATTTCGATGCGCACGCGCTCGGTCTTGTAGATTTCCGGATCGTCCACGATCTTGCGCAGCATGGGGTAAGCGTCCTCGCCCTTGCATTTCAGGGTGAGGTAAAAGGCGGTGTGGTTCAGGCCCGCGCAGGTGTAGGTCATGTCCTTCGGCGTGACGCCCAGCCATTTGGCCAGCAGCATGATCGTTTCTTGCACGCTGTGGCACAGGCCGATATAGTTCAGCTTGGGGAACAGGGTCTGCACCGTGCGGCAGAGCATGGCCATGGGATTGGTGTAGTTGAGGAACACCGCGTCCGGGCACAGTTCCATGGCGTCTTTGGCAATGTCCACGATGGCCTGCACCGTGCGCAGGTAGCAGAAGATGCCCCACACGCCGCGGGTGTCGCCGATGGCGGCCTCGATGCCGTACTGAGAGGGAATGCCAAGCTCGTCCTTCAGCGCTTCCCAGCCGCCCACCTGGATGGTGCACAGGATGCCGTCGGCGCCCGGCAGCGCTTCCCTGCGGTCCAGGGTGCAATGCACGGTGGCGGGATAGTTTCCTGCGTCCACGTAGCGCTGCACCATGCGGCGGGCCATTTCGAGGTGTTCCGCGTTGATATCCACCAGCCACAGTTCCGCGTCCCGGAGGGCGTCAAAGGTCAGGATGTCGCGGCACAGATTGCGGGTAAAGATGAAGCTGCCCGCACCGATGAAAACGATTTTCTTTGGCATAACGTTTCGCCTTTCTGCTGCAAATAAGTTCCATCCCGATCCTTCCCGGGGATGCTTAACTGACAAATTGGTTTTTCTGATACTTCTTTTATACACCTTTTTTGCCCAAAAGTAAATATACAAAATTTTATTTTTGGAAAAAATTACGCCATATCACCCATTTTTCAGGATGAAGGTCAGAAATGACTGTGCAATTCTTTTCCCATATCTAAAAAAACGTTAATTGCACGAAACGTTATGTTTTTTATTCCGCCTGATAAACAGGATAAGGCAATGCTTCCACCTCGTCGGGCTCCGGCCAGAACTTTCCGATCGCGCCGATGAAGTCGTTTTCCAACGTGCCGTCCTCGTGATACCCGAACACCCGGCCGATGTAGCGCACGCGAAGCGCGTTCAGCAGAATCAGCAGCTGGTTGCCGCCCTGCTTCGGAAGCAGGCGGTTGACGTTCTTTTCCGTCACGGAATACAGATAGAATCCCTCGCGCAGTTTGATGTAATAAGCCGGTTCCTCGTACACCGGATAAATGCCCTGCCGCTCAATGAAGCGCTGATAATGCGCTTTCGCTTCCTCCGAAGCGTTCTCCACCAGTATTTTTCTGGACAGGCCGAGCCGGAAATAATCCGTGCCGCAGTAACAGTGCATGATCTCGTCGTTGGGGTTATAGCGCCACACGATGCGCTTGCCCAGCAAATCTTCCGTGTATCCGTGCCGCTTTTCCGTCAGCGGCTCGTGGGGGATTTTCTGTGCGCCGAAATACACCTGGCTGTCCACCAGCCGAGGCTGCTCCGCGTCCGCGCCGAGCACGGCCCTGACACAGGTGACGAGCCGCGTGTCCTCGTCCCAGATGAGCGTGATATGCGTGATCGGCTTTGACCCGGACAGCACGAATTTGATCAGATACAGCCGCTCGTCTCCCTTGGCAGCTTCGTAGTTTTCCCAGCGCATGGCTTCTCCCGGATGGCCCCACAGCAGGTTTTCTCCGTCCAGGAATTGCACGCACACCGGCTCAAGCCCGTCCAGATGGGCAATCAGTGTCCTGCCCGAAAGCTCCAGGGTGGAGGCGACCTTGTACTGCTTCATGCCGCCCACAGAGGGGCGGGGAGAAACAGGATTATAGATTTCTTTTCCTATAACATGTTCTTTGTGGCTCATCGCTGTCCCCTCCTCAGAAAATCCGGTACGGGCTGGGCATGCCGTCGATCAGGTCGGGCGTGTTGTGGAACGCGCCGAAAGCGGAGAAAACAAAGTTCTGCGGGGCATAGTGGTTCTCATAATCGCTGGCGAAGCAGCGGCCGATGTCGTGGATTTTGTTGGTGTCCATCACCATGATCAGGCTATTGCCGCAGAGGGTGGGATTCTGGCGACACTCGGTTTCCTCGATGAACCCGAAGAAATACACGTCCTCGCGAATCTTGATGTAGAAAGCGGGGATTTCAAACAGGTGGTTTTTGCGGCGCTCGTATTCCTTGTCCCGCTCCGCGACCTGCTCCGGCGTGGCGTCCGGCGGCAGTTCCCTCGGCTGACCGATGGGCACGCGGAGGAAATGCTCAGTGATGAAAGCGTGGGTGATACCGAAGTTGGAGGAATAGCGCCAGAAAATGTTCTTTCCGGTCAGGTCCGGCGTGAAGGCGTGGCGCATGGGATTCAGCGGCTGACCCGGCATCTTGATCGCGCCGAAGATGATCTCGTTCGTCACCAGATACGGGGCCGTTTTCACCGCGCCGATCTTCGCGTGCACCGCCGTGACCAGATTCGCTTTCAGGTCGAGCACCAGGGTGATGCAGGTGCGAAGCTCCATGCCGAACACTTCCCAGTTGACGAAGTAGGTCACATCATCCAGCTTTAGGCATTCATAGGTGTCCCAGCGCAGCGCCTTTCCCTGCTCTCCCCAGGCGATCATTTCCTCGGACAGAAAATGCAGGGCGTAGCGGCAGCCGTTGTCCATCACCAGCTGAAACGCATGGCCTTTCAGGTCGTAGCACAGCGGCTCGCGGAACTGCTCAAGCCCGTTCCAGGGCGCTTCGGGCAGGAAAGGATTGGGAAAACGGATTTCAGGGCCAGGCATTTCGTGGGCCTCCTTATCGTATGTCCGAAACGTTTCGGTTCTCATTCGTCTGCATCATAGCACAAATCATGGGCTGTGTGGGAGAAATTTGCATAAATTTTGACAAATCGAAAGGATTGAATATTTTTTATCAGGAAAACAAGGAATGCATATATCATGAAAAATGATGCATATATCTTTTCCAAAGCGAATCGTGTATAATGGAGGCATCGAAGATATCCATCCGGTTCGGCGGTGAGCGTATCGGAAAAGGTGGTGGATTCCCCATGAAAAAAAGATGGCTGTGCCTGCTGCTTGTGCTGGCGACGCTGATCGCATACGCAGCGTCCGGGGAACAGTCCGCCCCGGCGGCGATCCTGGGAAGCGGCAGCTTCTTCCCGCTGGAAAGCCCCGTCACGCTGACGGCTTGGGTGGTCAACGCCGTGGACAGCGTGAGCGTTTCCGATAATTATGTGCTGGACTGGATCGAGGAAAAAGCCAACGTGCGCCTGGAAATCACGCGGGAATTCAGCGGCAGCGATGCCAAGCGGCAGTTGAACCTGTGCGTGGAAACGGAAGCGGAGCTTCCCGACATCCTGCTCTGCACCCGCTGGTCAAAGGCCGAATGCGCTTTGTACGGGATCGAGGGCGTGGTGCTGCCGCTGGACGAATACTTAAAGGGCTGCGAAAACTGGAACAGGTTGAACGACATCTGCGGCCCGGGGCGGCGGGAAGATTTGACCATGCCGGACGGCCATATCTACTGCTTCGGCTCGGTGAACGAATGTTTCCACCTCACCCACCAGGCCCGAATGTGGGTATACCAGCCCTGGATTGATGCGCTTTGCGGCGGTAAGCTGCCGGAAACGACGGAGGAATTCCGCGATTATCTGCGGAAAGTATTGGAAAGCGATCCCAACGGCAACGGCTTGAAGGATGAAATCCCCCTCACCGGCCAGATCGCGGAAGGCTGGGCCACCGACCCGATCACGTTCCTGAGCAATTCCTTCGTGCACAACAACACAATTTTCGGCTCCACCAACCAGACCGTGGCCCCCGGCTGCTATGTGGACGATGGCCAGGTCAAGTGTACCTGGGCGGAGGAGGGTTACCGCGAAGCGCTGCGCTACCTGCGCGATCTATGCCGGGAAGGTCTGCTGCACAGCCAGGCGTTCACCCAGAACGGGCGGCAGCTCAGCGCCCGCCTGGAAGCCGAACCGCATCTCGTCGGAGCGGTGGCGAGCGGCTACTTTCCCAAGGTGGAAGACCACGTCCTCGACAACGGTACCTACAGCGAATGGGTTTGCCTGCCGCCGCTGGCCGGCCCGGACGGCACGCGCATGAGCTACCAGAGCGGCTATGATTACTTCTACAACTGCAACGGCCTCCTGACCCGTGACTGCCGTTATCCAGATATCGCTATCCAGCTGTTTGACCTGCTGGCGAGCTCCGAAGGCACGCTGGTGCAGAACTTCGGCCAGGAGGGAATTGACTGGGTGTGGTGCGAGGCGGACGACGGAATGGGCATCGACGATTCCCCCGCCATCTACCGCTTCCTCTGGGAAAACCAGGGCATCCCCCGCGACAAACAGCAGTATTGGCCCGCCGACGTGCAGATCTGCTCCAACTTCGACAGCTTCCGCAAAGGCGCGCTGGTAGGTGAGGGCACCTTCAACGGGGAAAACGAGCTGTGGAAATGCGCTGAATTATATGAACAGTACAGCCCCGGAAAGGACAGCGTGTATCCCAACATCGTTTCGTCCGAGGAAGCATCCAAGAAGCTGGTGAATTATCAGTCCGCCATCGGGCAGTACGTGCGCCAGAGCACCATTTACTTCATTACAGATTACATGAACCTGGACAGCGACTGGAACGCTTACCTGTCCATGCTGGACGTGCTGGGGATGCGGGATTATCAATCGCTTTTGCAGCAAGCCTATGACGAATACATCACGAACTGAGCAAAGGAGGCAAATCATGACGGAAATGAAAATGTGGTATGGGAAACCCGCGGACGCCTGGTGCGACGCGCTGCCGCTGGGCAACGGACGGCTGGGCGCGATGGTGTACGGACACACCAAAGTGGAACGGATTCAGTTGAATGAAGACAGCCTGTGGTACGGCAAGGCCATGGAGCGGGACAATCCGCGCCTGAAGGACGCGCTGCCGGAAATCCGCAGGCGCGTGTTCGCCGGGGAGATTCGCGAGGCGGAAGACCTGATCCAGCGGTACATGCTGGGCGCGCCGTACTCCATGCGGCATTACGAATCCCTGGGCGAGCTGGACATTGGCGTCAACTGCCTCTCCCCCTTCTCGGCGGGCTGGGCCCCCAACAGCCAAGGCGCGGAGGATTACAGGCGGGAACTGGACTTGATGCGCGGCATTCATCGTGTGACGTGGACAGAGAATGGCGTGCATTTTGCCCGCGAATGCTTTATCTCCCACCCCGATCAGGTGATGTGCATCCGCTTCACCGCCGACCGGCCCGGCACGCTGCTGCTGAATGTCCGCTATGACCGCGGCTATATCTTTGAGGGCATGGTGCCTGACCCGCGCCGCCCCGGCAAGATGATTCGCGCGGGCGGTTGGGGCAGCATGTTCCTGGACACCAACCACACAGTGGACGAAAGCACACTCACCGCATCCGGCAACGCGGGCGGCACCGTGTTCGGCCTGGCGCTGGCCATGGATTCCGACGGCGACGTATCCGACAGTTATACGCAGCTGTATACGGAAAATGCTTCCTGCGTCTGTCTTTACCTGGCTTCCGCCACGGACAACCGGGAGCAAGACCCGCTTTCCTGGGCGCTGGATACCGTAAACGCCGCGCGGAAAAAGGGGTTTGACGCATTGCTCAGACGCCACACCGACGATTTCGAGATGCTCATGCGGCGCTGCGTGCTGACCCTGCCCAATGCTTCCGACGCGCCTGTAAACGAACGCATTGCCGCCGTGAAAGAAGGGCAGTCCGACCCCGGCCTGGCCGCGCTGTATTTCGCTTTCGGACGGTATCTGATGCTCTCCGGTGGCAGGGAAGATTCCGCCGCGCTGAACCTGCAGGGCATCTGGTGCAAGGATTTCGCGCCCATGTGGGACAGCAAATACACCACCAACATCAACATTCAGATGAACTACTGGCCCGCCGAGGTCTGCAATCTCAGCGAGACCCACGAGTCCATGTTCTCCCTCATCAAGACCGTCTGCGAGCGCGGCAAAAAGACCGCCCGCGTGATGTACGGTGCGCGAGGCTCCGTCTGCCACCATAACACGGACTACTACGGCGACACCGCGCCGCAGGATCAGTATATGGCCTCCACCTCCTGGACGGCGGGCGGCGCGTGGATGGCGATGCACCTGTGGGAGCATTTCCTCTTCACCCGCGACCTGGACTTCCTGCGGGAGTGGCAGCCCGTCATGCGGGAATTCGCCATCTTCTTCGTGGACTTCCTTACCGACGACGGCACGGGCCACCTGGTCACCTGCCCCTCCCTGTCGCCCGAAAACCGCTATCTCCTGCCCGACGGCTACGACTCCCCCATCTGCGCCGGCCCGGCCATGGACAATCAGATTTTGCGGGATCTGTTCGGCGCATGTATCGAGGCGGATACATTATTGGATGCTCAGGACGAATGGACGGAGGAATTCCGCCGCGCCGCCGCGCTGCTGCCCGAAGATCAGATCGGCTCCAAGGGGCAGCTGCTGGAATGGCGCACGGAGGTGCCGGAGAAAACCCCGGGCATGGGCCATATTTCCCACCTCTACGCCGCCTATCCCAGCGCTCAGATGAACTGGAAGGACACCCCCGAGCTGATGCGCGCCGTGCGGAAGTCCATCGACCTGCGTGTGGATCACGGAGCCGACGGTGGCGCGTGGCCCCTGGCCTGGCGCATCTGCCAGTACGCGCGGCAGTTGGACGGTGAAACCACTGGAAAGGCCATTGACAAGATGGTAGGCAAGGCGGCGGACAGCTTCTTCAACGGACGGCGTATTTTCCAAATTGACGGCAACCTTGGCGCGGTGGCGGGTATCGCCGAAGCCCTGATTCAGAGCCATACCGGTATCATTCATCTGCTCCCCGCCCTGCCGCCCGCCTGGCAGAGCGGCAGCGTGACGGGCCTTGCCGCGCGCGGCGCGGTGAAAGCGGATATAAGCTGGGAGGACGGAAAGCTGACCGAAGCGATCCTACGGCCTCAACTGGACGGAACGATCGAGATCCGTGCGGACAGCGTGAGCGAAATCCTTCTTTCCGGCCAGCCTGTGCAAATGGAAACAACGGAGTACGGCTTTAAATTCCAGGCGCAGGCCGGGAAAGAATACCTTCTTCGCTGAAAGGGGAGATCGGCATGCCCACCGCGAACGGCATTCATTTCGCGGGAGACGAGCGATTTATCCGCACGCTGGATTACCGTCTGGCTGGAACCGCAATGCACATTGTATACGACAGCGGCGAGGAAGAGCTGTACAGCTTTTCAACCGGTGAAGACCTGATCCGCATGAAGAAGGGAAAAACGCCCGACTGGCTGCACTACGGCAGCCTGACCATGCGGAACACCCTGCGCCTGATCGCGTACGAGGAGCCGGACCCGCTGGGTTATTGCTGCGTCACGCTGGTAATAGACGAAGACAACGGTCTGGTCACTCGCGCGCGCACGGTTTTCGGCGGGTTTCCCGCCCGGCCCAACCTGGCGAAAACGGACTATACCTTCGGCGCCGTCAAGCGGGACGGACAGGAGCTGCCCTGGCGGCGGCACTGCTTCACCTGCGACCTGACGGGGAAAAAGATCGCCTGGACATACTACAACGGCTTCGTGAACGCCCACATCTATCTGGATCACTTCTGCCGCGCCCAGGCTTTGCGCCGTCCCGACGGAGATGATTCGCCGCTGATCGACGACCCGATTTACGAGGAACCCGCTGTATACGTGAAAATACGCGAGGGCGTTTACCTGATGGGCGTGACGGAGGACAACATCAACCGCCGCAATCCGGCTGCCGGAGGCAGCAACCTGCTGCTGCTCATGGACATCGAAAACCTGACCGACATCGGGCGGAACTTTCTTCGCGTCGCACCAGGGAAACGCGTGTGGGGCTTCATCCATGCGGAGGGAAGGATCTATACGGAAACGCTGGAAACTGAAACCGCGGATAGTCCCAACACGATCTAACGCGGAAGAGACCGCGCCATGATGTATTTTTCACGATAAACAAGCCGCCGCGGCATTGATTCCGCGGCGGTTTATTTATGCTTTATGGTAAAAAACAGTTTCTTCTTCCCTGAAAAGCACTCAGCGCTCCTTCCCGAAGCGTCCGTTCTGCTTTATCAGCAGAAGTAAGTATTTCTTAATCTTATTAGCCTCTCTTTACCGTCTGTGAATAGAATATGAAATATACAGTTTCCACTATTTAGCAATTGAAATACCGCCGTGGATACTGTATAATGAACACAAGAGAGCGAAAAGCTCAAAAAATAAAGGAGGATATTCCGATGAAAAAAATCCTTGCGCTGACCCTGGCCTGTCTGATGATTCTGTGTTCGTTCGCCGCCGTGGCTGAAGAAGCCCCTGTGAAGCTGGGTCAGGTGCAGTACGCCGCGCACGGTCAGCAGGCGTTCGCCGTGATCACCGTCGCCGTGCAGAATGAAACCGTTCTCGCCGCCTGGATCGACGAATACCAGGTGATGAGCGGCGAAGGCGTCGTGGGCGTGCCCAACAGCGACGCAGCTTTCGGCGCGAACATTGTCGGCAATGAAGATGGCAAAGTGCTCGGCTCCAAGCGCGTGAACAACGCCTTCTACAGCGGCAACATGGCTTCCCGCGGCGGCGCGACCCAGGAGCTGCTGGTGAGCTGGCAGGCCATCGAAGCTTTCGTGGCCGGCAAGACCATCTACGAACTGGAAGAGTATGCCTTTGACAAGGCCGACGCCGCCGGCGTGGATGTGATTTCCGGCGCGACCCTGGCCGACACCCTGGGCTACCTCAAGGGCATCATTGCCGCCGCTGACGTGGCTGCCAACATCCAGACCGGCCACTACACCGTGTACAACAAGACCGGCGAAACCGTGAAGGAACTCTACGTCGCCTACAACGCGGAAGGCGATGACGGCCCGAACTGGATCGAAAATGGCCTTGCCCCCGACGAAGTGGTGTATATTACCAGGAACATCCCCGGCGATGCGGACGGCCATCATGCCCTCACCTTCAAGTATGTGACCGAGAGCGGCCGCGTCGGTGAATTCACCACCCTGAGCATCGAAGACGTGCCGATCACCCTGCTCGCCGCCGACGCCATGACCGGCGCGACCCCGATCAGCTTCTTCGCTCCCAAGGCTGAATAATCCGGAAAAGCAACTTGCACGAAGGAAATAATAATTCTTTCCATGTTTTTAAGGCGTGACTTCGGTCACGCCGTTTTTTCATAAACAACGGTACAGCCAAATGTCTGACTGTACCGTTCAAATGATTGTTTTTTTACCCAGGTTATTCTTCCGGGTGATCATCGGAGGTATCGCCGGTCTGCATGGATTCCGCGATATCCATGGGGTCCACGGTTTCCGCCGGATCGTCGGCTTCCTTTTCCTCCGCAGACGCTTCGGCCGCTTCCGCGTCCGCCGCTCCGTCGGGGGCCGCCTCGGCTTCTTCCTTTGCCTTTTCGGCGGCTTCTTTCGCCTTGGCAAAGAAATCATCCACCGCGCCGCGAATCTGCTCCCATTCTTCCTGGGTCAAATCCTTCACCTTGCCGATAATTTCCTCCGCCTTGGGCTTGCAGTTCATGCTCTGGATGCCTTCATTCACAGCCTGCTTTACTTTGTCGGCGGCGTCGGATACCGCAGATTTGGCCTGCTGATAGATCGGCTCGCCTTTCTTGGCGAAGGTATCAATGGCCTCCTGCGTTTTTTCCATGCCGGCAGCCACAGCGCCCATACCGGCTTTGACCATTTTTTTGAGTTCGTTGGTAATCTGATCCATTGACTGTTCCTCCTCTCAGAAACCTGCGTCAGGCGATTTCGTCGTTTTCCTGACCACGGAATTATTATGGCACAAAGCGCCGCGTTTGTCCCGACTCAATGACTGAAAACCACATATTCCCTGTTCAATTGTCAGATCAGCACCTGATCCAGCATCGCCGCGCCGATGATGCCCGCGTCATTGCCCAGGGTGGCGGGCACGATTTCGGGGCAGCCGATCACGTCGTAGCCGAACACAGTGTCCTTCATCATGGCGCGCAGGGGACGGTACAGCAGATCGCCTGCCGCGCTGACGCCGCCGCCGATCAGCACGATTTGCGGCCGCAGGACGGTGACAAGGTTGCCGATGCCAACAGCCAGATACTTCACATAATTGTCCAGAATATCCTGCGCGGCGGTATTGCCCTGGCGCACCGCGTCAAAGAGCATGCGCGCGGTGGGCTTGCCGCCGTTTTCGGCAATGAAAGCTTTCAGGGAAGGCGCTTCGCTGTTGTTCATCTCCCGGATAATCGCAGACGCGGAGGCGTAGCTCTCGAAGCATCCTTTCTTGCCGCAAGTGCAAGGGATGCCGTCCACGCGGATGGTCATGTGGCCGGGCTCAAAGCCGCAGCCGTTGCCGCCGCGGAACAGATGGCCGTTATAGACAAAGCCGCCGCCAACGCCGGTGCCCAGGGTGAGCATCAGCACACTCTGGTAACCCCGGCCAGCGCCCTGGAAATATTCGCCCACGGTGGCGGAGTCCGCGTCATTGGCGACATAAACGGGAATATCCCCCAGGTGCTTTGCCAGCTCTCCCTTGATATCCTTGTTCTTCCAGCCAAGATTGTTGGCATAGATCACAATATCGGTGCCCGGCATCAGGCTGCTGGGCACGCCGAATCCCACGACGCCCACGTCGCCCATGCTCAGGATACCGTCCGCCAGCCTGGCGATGGTTTCCTCAAAGGTGATGCCTTTTTCCGTCGGAATGACCTTGTGCTCCACAATTTCGTTTTGCTCGTTCACCACGCCCAGTTTGGCCGACATACCGCCCAGGTCAACGCCCACTCTCAGTTTCATACGAACATCCTCCGTTTGTGTTTTCAGAAAACGCATTTGTTTCTATCTGCTTCCATTTTACCAGATAACGCAGGAAAGAGCAAGAGGAAAACAGCATTGTCTACTGCACATCATAATCATTTGGCTGTCTGTAATTGAAAGGAGCGTAAATCAGCACGTCCTCTATATCCAGATCGGTCACGTAATCGTCCCCGTTGTAGTTTTGCCAGACCGTTTCATACATGATGGGCTTGATGTTCAGGTCTTTGTCGAGCAGCCCCCAGTACGCGCCGACGCCGGTTTCATCCGCTTCCTTCCAGGGCTCGTCCGCGAGGGAGAACCAGTATTCCCGCACGACCTTCGCGTCGCTCGCCCAGGACATGTTCCAGGCGGCGTTCAGGTTTCTCCGCTGTCCTTCGATACCCGCCCGGTAGGAACCGTCGGAGGGCCAGCCGGTTTCCGTCAGAATGATCGGTTTTTCGTCCACGCACGCGGCCAGCTGGTTCAGTGCCCCGGCCAGCGCCGCTTCCAGGTCGTCCTCAGCGCTCATGCCGCTCCAATAGGGATAAACATTCACAGACAGCACGTCGCACGCGTCCCGGAGACGGGGGCTGTTCAGGAAAGCGTCCAGATTGTCCGCAGTGGTCACAGGGATGTTTTTATCGAGGATCCCGGCGCGTACGTATGCAATGTCCTCGAGCAGCGTCTCTTCGGAAATGCGCTTGGCATACTGCGTTTCATTGCCCACGATGGCCGTGCCGGCAAAGCCCAGGTTGCACAGGGAGATCAGCGCGTCCAGCTCGGCCTGGTCATTCTCGCCGCCATCCAGCCAGGCGGTGGCCGCGACCCTCAGACCCATCGCTCTGGCAATCGGATACGCCTTGGCGATTTCGCCGGTGGTGGAATAGAACCGCACCTCACAGGTAAAGGCGGCAGCGCAGCGCAGCACCGCTTCGATGTGCGCTTCCGAAAGCGGATCGCCGGGCGCCGTGCCGGGCTGGGTGTAGAAGCCGATGTTGATACCGTCGCGGAAGCCGTAAGTCGATGTGTCGACATACTCCGCCCGGTAAGAATGATTGATCGTGATTTCTCCCGTCGGTTCCCGGTCAATGGTGACCACGCACAGAGCCGCCGCGTTGGCCAATTCGTAATCCAGCAGCCTGGCATCCCTTGCGCGAACCAGCATCAGCGCGATCCGCGTGGCGTGGATATCGTCCCCGCCGGTATTGAAGGTAATGCCGAACTTCCCATCCCGCACAGGCACGTACGGCATTTCAGCCGTCGGCTTCGGCCACCATTCGCCGCTGCCCTCCACCTGGAGAAAAGCCTTCACGCACAGGCCGTTATACCCGACTTTCCAGCCCTCGGTGTATACTTCGCCCGCGATGAAGTTTCCTTTCCCCCATTTTGGGATATAGGTCAGCGACATTTCGTAAGGCGGATAACCGTCCGCCAGAGCAAGGGGGGCGATGAACGTGAAGATGATACCGAGCAGAATGCCAAATATTGCAATACGCCTGTTCATGGTTTTTCCTCCCTGTCAGAAATCAGTATGAAAAACCGGCTGTTTCACCTGCTCTTATTATACAGGCTGTACGGGGTCTTGTCCAGTATATACAGAGCATATCGACAATAAACTTTCAGTGTTTTCCTTCAATATTAAATCTACATTCTGTTTGACAAACCAAAGCAACGGTAGTATAATATGCACCGTTGGATTTTTCTGACGGATGTTCGGGTTTTGTGGGAGATATTTCGCTGGTCCGGACAGGTCTGAAGCGGTGTTTCCCCTTTCCCCGCCTTCCCGCGTGATCGTAATCCGAAGGGGGAACGCAGGCGCGTCATTCGTTCCGCTGCCCTTGCATTGGTCATCCTCCGGTGATCGATAGCTTTATAAGAAAAAAGAAATGAGGAAAAACGCATGAAAGGTAATGTTCTCGTAGGTCAGTCCGGCGGCCCCACTGCCGTCATCAACGCCAGCCTTGCGGGCGTGTTCAAAACTGCGATGGAGCGCGGCTACAGCAAAGTGTACGGCATGCGCTACGGCATTCAGGGTTTCCTGGATGAACAGTATGTCGACCTGTCCGACCATATCAAGAACGAGCTGGATCTGGAACTGCTCAAGCGCACGCCTTCCGCTTTCCTGGGAACCTGCCGCTACAAGCTGCCGGAAATCCACGAGGACAAAGCCGTCTACGAGCGCATCTTTGAGCTGCTGGACAAACTGGACATCGAAGTGTTCATCTATATCGGCGGTAACGACTCCATGGACACCATCCGCAAGCTGTTTGACTACTCCCTGCTGACCGGCGCGAAGCAGAAGTTCGTCGGCTGCCCCAAGACCATCGACAACGACCTGGCCATCACCGACCATACCCCCGGCTTCGGCAGCGCCGCCAAGTACATCGCCACCTCCACCAAGGAAATCATCTGCGACGCTATGGGCTTCTCCTACAAGAAGAAGAACGTGAACATCGTGGAGATCATGGGCCGCAACGCGGGCTGGCTGACCGGTGCCGCCGCGCTGTCCAAGAGCGAAGACTGCGAAGGCCCCGACCTGATTTATCTGCCTGAGCTGCCCTTCGATATTCAGGGCTTTGTGGACGAAGTCCGGAAGTTGCTGGAAAAGAAGGATGTCATCGTCGCCGTCGTTTCCGAAGGCATCAAGACCTCTGAAGGCAAGTACGTCTGCGAGTACGCCGGCGCTGATTCCCTCGACGCTTTCGGCCACATCCAGATGAGCGGCACCGCCGCCTACCTGGCCCAAGTGGTCAAGAATGAACTGGGCTGCAAGACCCGCGCCATCGAACTCTCCACCCTCCAGCGCGCCGCGGCGCACCTGGCCAGCAAGATCGACGTGGACGAAGCGTTCAACGTGGGCGGCGCTACCGTGAAGGCCGCTGACGAAGGCTCCTCCGGCGTGATGGTCGTGATTGACCGCGTGTCCGACGATCCTTACCAGAGCGCGACCGGCGTCTATGACGTGCACCGCATCGCCAACGGCGAAAAGGTCGTTCCGCGCAAGTGGATCAACAAGGAAGGCAACTATGTGACCGAAGAATTCCTGGACTATGTGCGTCCTCTGATTCAGGGCCATTACACCCCCATGATGGTCGAAGGTCTCCCCCGCCACCTTTGCATCAACCTGAAGAACTACGACTGGAGCGCTCCCCGCGGGAAGTAATCGCCGGACCGTTTCAGCAATGGGTCATGAACAGATGAAGAAACCGCGTTCTTTCTGGGAAGGGACGCGGTTTTTCCCTATATTTTTTTCAGAATATACCCTTGACTCTCCCACTGTGGCAGGCATTATGATCTATCTGAGCTCAAAAGGAATCAGCATAAGGAGGTACCGCCATGCTGAAAATCGGAGAATTTTCAAAGCTGTCCAGGGTCAGCGTCAGAATGCTGCGCCACTATGACGAGATCGGTCTGCTAAAGCCCGCGGAAACCGACTGCTTCACGGATTACAGGTATTACAGAGAAGATCAGCTTCCGACGGTATGCCGAATCACGGCGCTGAAGGATATGGGTTTTTCTCTGGCCGATATCGTGAAGATCCTCGCGGTGTACGACGACCGGGAACAGATGGAGCGGTTTTTTTCCTCGCGACAGGGAGAACTGGAAGCCCTGTCCCGTGACACGGCGCGCAAGCTGATGCTTCTGGACGCGGCCAGAAAAAGGCTGAGAAAGGAAGAAAACATGAGCTATGATGTGACCATCAAAACCATTCCCGAACGCTACGCCGCCACCGTGCGGATGACCCTTCCCCGCTATGAAGAAGAGGGACGAATCTGGAGCGTGCTGGTGGAAGAAACCTGCCGGATGCACGTCGCGGAAGCCGATCCCTGCCTCTGTGCGGTAACATACCTTGACGGAGAATACAAGGAAGAAAACGTGGAAATGATGGCGTGGAAGACTGTGAAGGGCAGCTATCCCGACACCGAGCACGTGAAGTTTCAAACGCTGCCCGAGGTAACGGCGGCAAGCTGCATCTATCAGGGAAGCTACACCCAGATCACGGATGTTTACGCCGCAGTGGTGGCGTGGATGGAAGCGAACGGGTATGAATCCGCTGGGCCGATGTTCAATATCTACCATGTCAGCCCACATGAAACGCAGAACCCGGATGAGTTCGTGACCGAGATATGCTATCCAGTGAAGAAAAAATAACCGGATGATCCTCAGCAAAACAGGATAAACAAATCCCCCGGAAAGAGAAACGCTCTCTGTCCGGGGGAAACGTTTATTCCGGGAGAAAGAATTACCGGATCAGGGTGATGTTGCGGAACACGCTGACCAGGGTGTTGGCGACGGTGGACATGGTCTTGATAAAGATATCCAGCGCCACGCCCACGACGTCCTTGCGGGTGTCGCCCACGGTGTCGCCGGTGACGGCGGCTTTATGCGCGGCAGTGCCTTTGCCGTGGCCTGCCAGCGCACCGGATTCGATGTACTTCTTGGCGTTGTCGAACGCGCCGCCGGAGTTGCCCATAAAGATAGCGCGGGGAATGGCCACGATGGTCGCGCCGATCAGGAGGCCGCCGACAAAGTCCACGCCAAACAGGAAGCCGCCGATCACGGGAATGACCATCGCCAGGATGGAGGGCACCAGCATCTTTTTCAGGGCCTGCTTGGCGGCCAGCTCGATCATGCGGTTGTAGTCCGGGGTCTTTTCCCCGGCCAGCACTTCGGGCGTCAGCTGCTTGTCGCCCTCGTCCGCCATCAGCTTGGCCGATTCGATGGTGTTGTCGGTGAGCATGGCAGAGAAGTATTCCACCAGCGCGCCGCCGATGATCGCACCGGACACCACCACGAAGGAGGCGATGTTCAGGCTCATTTCGGCGGAGTAGTTGCCCACGTAAGACACGATCAGGGACACGGTGGCGAAGGCGGCGGAGCCGATGGCAAAGCCCTTGCCCACGGCGGCGGTGGTGTTGCCCACGGCGTCCAGCTTATCGGTAATCACGCGCACGTTGGCGTCCAGGTGGCAGCTTTCCGCCAGGCCGCCCGCGTTGTCGGCGATGGGGCCGAAGGCGTCGATGGATACGGTCGCGCCGACAAAGGCCAGCATGCCCAGGGCGGCGACAGCCACGCCATAGATGCCCGCCAGCTTGCCGGACACGAACAGCGCGATGCCGATCATCAGCACGGGCAGCAGCACGCTGCGGGAACCCACAGCGTCGCCCTTGGTGACCACGAAGGCTTCCCCTTCGGGGGCCATTTCGGCCAGGGTGCGGGTGGGCTTGTATTCGGTGGAGGTGTAATACTCGGTGATAGAGCCGATGGCCACGCCGCTGCCAATGCCCAGCACGGTGCAGATCCAGGGAGATACCCAGCCCGCGGTCCAGCCGTATTCGTTGCTCAGCACCGCGCCGTCCACACCGGCGAAGCAGATAGCGGTGACGATGAAGCCCAGCACCACGGTCAGGCCCGCGGAGATCCAGGTGGCCAGGTTGAGTTCCCGGGAAGGATTGTCGCTCATCTTCTTGCGGTCGGCGTAGAACAGGCCCAGCAGGCAGCTGAGCAGGCCCACGCCCGCCAGCAGGACGGGATAGGTGATGGTGCCGCTGAACACCTTCTCCAGCACTTCCTTCGCTTCGGTGAACTTGCCTTCATACTGCTGGAACAGGATGACGGCGATCATCAGGGAAGCGGAGATGGTGGCGACGAAGGATTCCAGCAGGTCGGAGCAGTTGCCCGCGATGTCGTTCACGTTGTCGCCGATAAAGTCCGCGATCACGTTGGGCACGCGGGAGTCGTCCTCGGGCAGGTCGTTGCGGACTTTCGCCAGGATGTCGGCGGAGATGTCCGCCGCCTTGGTATAGTTGCCGCCCGCCACGCGGTTGAACATGGCGACCAGGGAGCAACCCAGGGAATAGGTGGAAATGCGCATGATGGTGGGGTTGACGCCCGCCAGGGAGGTGATGTAGCCGCCGCCCGTCACGTCGTGGCGCACGCTGCCGAAGATCATCAGCACGGCCACCAGGCCAAGCAGGCCAAGACCCTGCACGCACAGGCCGGAAATGGATCCGCCGCAGAGCGCGACCTTCACCGTTTCGCCGATGGACAGGCTTTCACGGGCCCGGTTGGCTGTGCGCACGTTGGCGTAGGTGGCAGACCGCATACCCACAACGCACGCGCAGGAGCTCATCAGCGCGCCGAACAGGAACGTGATGCCGCTCGTCTTTTCAACGAACAGGCTGAACACCGCCGCAAGCAGGATCACCACGATCACGATGGTGCGGTATTCTGTTTTCATGAAGGTGTTCGCGCCGGAGCGGATGATGCCAGCCATCTCGACCATTTCCTGCGTGCCTTCCGGCATCCTGCGGATGCGCTGATAGTTGTACACAACGTAGGCGATGGCCGCGGCCACCACGCACAGTACAAGTATGTACCATACCAAGGACATAGGGGACAACCTCCCATTCTGAAAATGATGATAATTGCAGGGTATTGTCATGTTCTGCATGCCAGGCCCCAATTTCTTTCCTATTATATATTCAGTCCATGCCGCCGTCAATAGCAGAAACGCCGTTCGCATAAGATTTTATCATTTTTACGGAATAAAAAACCGGAGGGCTTTATCCTCCGGTAAACCTTGATTTATTTCCATTGCATGCTGAGCTCGTCCAGGCGGCTCTGCGCTTCAGCGCTGCCCGCGTTCACGGCTTTGTGATACCATGCGGCCGCCTTTGCCGGATCGGGATTCACGCCGATGCCGTCGCGGTAGGCGTCGCCTACCAGGAGCATGGAAGGAACATGGCCCGATTCTGCCGCTTTTTCGTACCAGGCGACGGACAGCGCCGGGTCGCGGAGCTCGTCAAAGTAATCGAACAGCGCGCCGAGACGCTTCATGGATTCCACGTCCCGGAGCGCAGCCGCTTGCTCATAATAGGAAACGGCTTTTTTCAGATCCAGCTTTCCGTATCCTTCATAGCTGTACAGGTCGCCCAGGCGCTGGATCGCGTTCACCTGGCCTTTGCCCGCGGCCTGCTCGTAATACGCGATGGCCTGCTGCAAATCCACCATCCCATAATGATCATAACTGCACAGGTCGCCCGCGCGCTTGGCGGCGTCTGCATTGCCGAGGTCCGCAGCTTCCTGGAAACAATGCAGCGCTTCGGCGGCGTCCTGCTCCACATTGTCGCCGTACTGATACAGCACGCCGAGCTTTAGCCAGGATTCCGCATCGCCCATCTCCGCCGCTCTCCGGTACCAGGCAACGGCCGCCTCCGTATCGCGGATGGCGGAACAGGTCCAGTACAGGTCGGCGAGGCTTTTGATGGATTCCAGGTCATTCTTCGCCGCGGCGCGCTCATAGTAACCAACGGCTTTTTTCGGATTCAGCATGCCCGCGTCCGCGTCGCTGTACAGTTCACCCAAGCGGCGCAGGGCTTTCAGGTCGTCGCTGTTCTCCGCCGCCAATTCGTAATACTGCGCGGCTTTGCGAACGTCATACAAGGCGTTGTCCGTGTCGTTATACAGGTCACCCAGGAGGACCGCAGCGGCAGTTTTGCCCTGATGCAGGGCGACGGTCAGGAAATCACGCGCGCGCTCATCGTCCTTTTTCCCGTAGGAGGCGTTCAGGTACATTTCGCCCAGCGCGGCCACAGCGTCCATATCGCCCATGCCCGCGGCGATCTGCAAGTGCTTTTCCGCCGCGTCTACATCCTGGAAGCCGAAATCCTGATGGAGCAGCAGCATACCCAGGCGCTCATGCGCCTCCATGCTGCCCGCGTCCGCGGCTTTTTGAAACGCTTCCGCTGCGCTTTCGTATTCGCACTGTGCAAGATATACCCGCCCAAGGCCGGTGTATGCCTCCGCGATACCGGCCTCCGCGGCTTGCGTATAATATGTGATCGCGGCTTTCAGGTCTACGCTGTCGCCGATGCCGTTTTCATAACCGTAGCCCGCTATCAGGCTCGCCTGCGCGTGGCCCAGCTTTGCGGCCTGGCAATAGTTCTCCAGCGCGTTGCGGTCATCCTGCCTTACGCCCTTGCCCTGCGCGTCGAGCTGGCCCAGTCGGTAATACGCTTCGGCCACGCCGCCCTCCGCCGCCTGACGGTAGCGGCCCAGGGCGTCGATAAAGCTTGGGGACGTTCCCCGGCCTTCTTCATAGCAGACGGCCAGGTTGTAAGCGGCCCAGGCGACACCGGCGTCTGCGGCCTGTTCATAGCAGGTGAACGCGGCCTGGCTGTCCTGCAAACCGCCCCAGCACTCCGCATAAGCGACGCCGATCTTCGCCACGGCTTCCGCGTTTCCCAGGCGGGCCGCGACGCGGTAATGCTTGAGGGCTTCTTCACTGTTCTGTTTCACGCTCCGGCCGGTTTCATAGAACAGGCCGATATTATAATATGCAGTGTCCACGGCTTTTTCCGCGGCCCTGCGATAATAGCTCAGGGCTTTTTCATCGTCCCGCGAAACGCCTTTGCCGGTTCCGTAATAATATCCCGCCTTAGCACATGCCTCGCCATGACCCAGGGCGGCCGCCCGTTCATAATATGAAAGCGCTTCTGCGTCGCTCTGCTCCACCAGCTCTCCCTGCTCATACGCCAGGCCCAGCTGATACAGCGCGTCCGGACAATCCGCCTGCGCCGCTTTCTGATAGCAGTCCAGCGCTTTCTTTGCGTCACTCTTAGCGTAATACCGCGCCGCGCCGGCATAAGCCCAGGCATAACCCGCTTCCGCCGCTTTCTCGTAGTAAAGCAGCGCTTTTTCGTCGTCCCGCGCAACCGACACGCCGTTCTCATAGTAATGCGCGATCATCCAGCAGGCGGAGGCGTTGCCGTTCTCGGCGGATTGCAGGTAACAATCCGCTGCGCGGTCAAGGTTTATCTGTTCCCCGCCAAGGCCCTTCGCATAGTATTCGCCCAAAACAAACAGCGCGCCGCCGTGGCCCTGCTCCGCCGCGTATCGGATGGCGGGCAGCGCTTCCGCGTACTGCGCCCCGTCAAAGCAGTCCATACCCGATTCGTACACGGATACCAGCCGGGGCTTGCCGCAGTTGGTGCAGTACTTTGTTTCGTTCAGATTGCCGCAGCCGTGGCACTGCCAGCCACCGCGGATGAACCCGCACTCACCGCAGTAATTTCCCTCGTTTTCCGTCCAGCAGTTCAGGCACTGCCAGGTATCCGCCTGCTCCGCCGGCGCGGGCGCGGCGAGCAGCAGCGCGCAGACCAGGCAGATCATTGCCATCCGTTTTCTTTTCATGTTCTTGATTGTCCTTCTAATCTTGTTTTCACAGCGCCTGCGTGTCAGTCCCCGCCGCTTTGCCAGTCAATGTGCTCCAGAAAATCGTTTTTGTTTTCATCCGGGCCGACAGCGGTAAAGTACAGGCCGAAGCGGGAGTTGTCGTATTCCTTGTCGGATTTCTGGATGCTGAAGTACGCCTGCTGGGTACGGTGCTTATCATAGGCTTCTTTCGTCAGGAACAGGGGGGTGATCACGCCTGTTTCGTCCAGCGGCCTGTTCCAGTCCATCACGACCTGATTTTCCTTGTAGCAGTGGACATACAGCTTTTTTACCTGCCAGGTCCCGTACATCTGCACGGACTCGGGATCGTAATTGGGGTCTGCCGCCAGCGCTATGCCCTCCGCCGTCATTTTCACGGCGGCCTTGTGCTGGCCGTGGCCGTATTCTCCGTTAAAATCCTGGGTGACGATCACTTCGGGCTTATACTGCCTGAATGCCCGCACGAGCAGCTTCTGCGGGTCATACTTGGCCCATCTGGATTCCGCCTGAGTCAGGCTCATGCTCTGCTCGTCCGGCAGGCCCAGCACGATGGGATAGTTCCGCAGGCCCTCCGTCCACAGCCCGTTCAGGGCTTCGCGCATCCGCATGCGCTCCCCTTCCGCCACATAGAGCACATTCGCCCGCGCTCCCCGCGCGAGGTAATCCGCCAACGTGCCGCCGAGGAACAGCAGTTCGTCGTCCTGATGCGTGCTGACCAGAAGCAGATCCAGCTTTTCCTGGGTCTCCTGCCACGTCTGCACCGCGTGGCGGGAATAGTCGTCGGCGTAAACCCGCACGGTAGAGAGGCTCACATCGCTTCCCATCGGCGTAATCACGGCGCGGCAGGCGTCAGGCGTCAGGGCGATCCAGTCATTATAATACACGGTCGTATGGGTTTCCGAGGAAATCAGCTGGCCGGCCGCGTTGAAGAGCTCCGCCGTAAAGGAGTCGGGGCGCACGTTCCATTCCATCGTCAGCAGCACGGCTTGCGCGGCGGCGGGAATATCCACCGTCACGCCTCCGCGGACCACCGTGCTCAGTTTCGTGTCCCGCAGATTGTCCGGCAGGGAGCACATGGCGGTCACGTTTTTGGGCTCGCTGTTTTCCCCGCAGATATACGCGGGCGAACGGAACAGCACCACCCGTTCGCCATTCGCGCTGCCCTGGATGGTCAGGGTCTTTCTGCCGCCCGTCCATTTTGTCAGGTTCAGCGCGGCTTTCAGCTTGGATGGGCTGACCGTATCCGCGGGCTTATCCAGCGAAGCGATAAAGCAGTATTCCACCTCGAACGTGCGCTCGTTCCACAGGTACAGATACACGGTGTCCAGCTTCCTGTCCGCGTGGATGGAGCCCGTGAGCTCCAGATGCGTTTCCTTCCGGAAAGGCACGGGATCAGAAAGCGCAAGGTCGGGGTCGATGGCTTCGGGGATTTCATCGGCGCTCGGCGCGCCGGAAAGCTTCACCTTTCCCTGCGGCACATAGCCGGTTGTCCCGTCCGCGTCCACGAGATAATACTTGCCGTTGTATCCGATGACAGTCAGCGTTTCTCCCTCGGAAAGCGTCATCAGCTTGTCGGAGGAGGTTTTGGGCTGGCTGTAAACCGGCGCGGAGCGTTCGCCCTTCGCGGGCGAGCACAGGGTATCAAAAGAACGGGGCACCGGCATTTCATCCGCCAGCGCCGCGCTCAGGGGCAGCAGCGCGGCAAGCGCCAGCGCCGCCAGACAGGGAACGATCCACGAAAGCCATCGATCAGTTTTCATTGTTTTCCGTTTCTTCCTCTTCTTCGGAATCCAGCTCCGCGTCGGTCAGTTCTTCCTCCGCGACATCCTTTTCGGCGAATTCCTCAAGTTCAGCCAGCGCTTCATCGCGCGTCAGGCCTTCTTCGCCCGCGAATTCCTCCACGGATTCTTCGTCAGCCAGATTCATTTCTTCGTCCGTTTCCTCGGTCTGCTGCCGCTTGGCGGGACGGGCGGACTGCGCGCGCTGCACCTGTTCCAGCGGATAATCCTTCTGCTCTGCGCCGTCGCCCTTAGGGATGCGCACGCGCACGGTTTCCTTCAGGATGTTGAGATCGACCACCGTGCCGGTCCCGTCGGGCGTAACCACCTCGCGGCCCACGCGGGGCATGCGCCTGCGGGTCGCTTCGTAGTGGTCTTCCTCGTATTTCAGGCAGCACATCAGCCGCCCGCAGATGCCGGAAATCTTCGTGGGGTTCAGGGACAGGTTCTGTTCCTTGGCCATCTTGATGGACACGGGCTGGAAATCGCCCAGGAACTGGGCGCAGCAAACCGGCCTGCCGCACATGCCCAGGCCGCCCATCATTTTGGCTTCGTCACGCACGCCGATCTGACGCAGCTCGATGCGGGTATGGAATGCGGCGGCAAGGTCCTTTACCAGCGCGCGGAAGTCCACCCGCTTGTCGGACGTGAAATAGAACAGGATCTTGCTGTTGTCGAATGTGTATTCGCAGCCCACCAACTTCATTTGCAGCTTATGCTCCTGCACCTTTTTCTGGCACAGGGCCAGCGCGTCCTTTTCCCGGACGCGGTTTTCCGCGTCGTGCTGGGCATCATCGGCGGTGGCAATGCGGATCACCTTTTTGAGCGGCGGAGTGATCAGCTCGTCGCTGACCTCCTTCACCCCCGTCACCACTTCGCCGTATTCGATGCCGCGCACCGTTTCCACGATCACCGCGTCCCCGGCGGTAGGCCAGAAAACGCCGGGATCAAAATAATAAAGCTTGCCCGCGTTCTTGAATCGAACGCCGATCACACTTGCCATGTTTTCGTTTCCTCCGAAATGGTCTGCATAAGTCCTTCTGATAAGGCCGCCCAGCCCACATTGGCGTTTTTCCAGCGGCGGGCGGTCAAAACCGCCTCCAGTATTCTTCGCAGCGAGGCGGGCGGCGCGCTCTGCCAGGCGGAGGGAAAATCATCCAGCCGGTCGGAATTGCCGAGGGTTTCGGCGTGGAGCAGGGCGCGTATCTCCTGTTCCAGAATGTCCAGCAGCCTGTCCCCGTTGTCCTTCTGGTCTTTCAGCGCTTGCGCCGCGGCGGGAAGCGACGCTGTGCCGCGCACCGATAAAAAGCTGCGCTTCACAGTATCCCGCGCCTGCCAGTACGAATCGTCGCCCTGCATCTGCAAAGCGCGGCCCAGACTGCCCTCGCAGTAAACGGACAGTGCCCTGGCCCGATCGGCCGGGACCCCGCGCCTGAGCAGCGCTTTTTCGATCCTGTCCGCTTCCCACGGCTGCACCCGCACGCACCGGCAGCGCGAGCGGATAGTGGGCAACAGGGCGGATTCCACGTCGCAGGTAAGCAGGAAATTCGTATCCGCCGCCCCGTCCTCCAGGGTTTTCAGCAGGCAGTTCTGTGCCTGCGGCGTCATCAGCTCGGCGTTTTCGATCAGCACCACGCGCTGCCCTCCCTCCAGGCTGTGGCGGCTGAGGGTGTCGATCATCCCGCGCAGGGCGTCGATCTTGATGGTCTTTTCCCTGGGCAGCGGCGCGGGGAACAGGGCGTCCGGATGCGTCCGCGCGGCGAATCGCCTGCACCCACTGCACGCTCCGCAGGGCTTTTTTTCCGCATTATCCGTGCCGCCGCACAGCATTGCCTGGGCAAGCAACCGCGCGAACGTGCGCTTGCCCACGCCGCTCTCTCCGATCAGCAGCACGGCGGAGGCCATGCGCCCGTTTAAAAAGTCACGCCAAAGGGCGAGGAGCGGTTCACTCCCCGCCGCGCATTCCCGAAGCGTCAGCCCGCTTGCGGCATCAGTACTTGACAAACTGATCCACCGCTAAAATGAATACTGTCGCGCCGCCCACGGTGACTTCGATGGGATAGGACGCGTACATGCCGGAAGACCCGCCCATGGTAACCGGCGACGTGGCGATCTGCTTGCGGCTCTTGCATACCTTTTCAATAATGCCCAGACAGTCCTGCACGCGGCCGTCTTCCACGCCGGCCAAAATGGTGGTGTTGCCAGATTTCAGAAAACCGCCGGTGGTGGCCAGCTTGGTCACGCTGAACCCGTCGTTCATCAGGTGCCCAATCAGCCGGGAGGCGTCTTCATCCTGAACGATCGCGATGATTAATTTCATGTCCCATTCTCCCTTCCTTACTTCCTCAGGCGCAGCGCCTGTATTCTTTGTTCTGACGACGCCGCGGCGGGATCATACAAAGCCACGGTCCTGTATTCATTATACTACATCAGCCCGGAAATATCAACCGAAATCCTGTTTGCGAAGGCAAGCCCTGCGGCTGTTATCATTACGATTCATATTCCTGGGGGAACCGCTCTTTGGAGCCCAAAGAGCGGTTCCCCCAGATATGTGAATGGTAACCTGTTATCTGACCGGAACGCATCCGCTGTCCGGCAGGCCGAAGGCGTCAAAATACGCGTCTTCGAGCGGTATCCATCTTTCCCGGAACTGCCGGAGGGACTCCGGAGATTCGCGGCGGCGCAGGCGTTCCATGCGTTCCTCCAAAGGAGTAACCATGAAAAGCCGCAGGTCAGCGTACTGCCGGATGGCGGGCAGATTGCAGTAGCTGCCTTCCAGTATCAGGATCCGGCCCGCGCCGACGCTCTCCAGGGGCAGAAGACAGGCTCGTCGGCAGTCATAGCGCCGGTAACGTGGGAAAAGCCCCGCCTTCCAGGGAATGATGACTTCCCGGCACAGGCGCTCCCAATCGCAGTTTCCGCCCGGGATCGCCAGGCGTTCGGCAGTCTTTTGCGCGTGGGGCACCACAAAGTCGTCAGTGTGGATAATGGCGGCATCCAGCGCTTCGGCGAGCGCTTCCGCCAGGGTCGTTTTACCCGAAGCGCAGGGGCCGTCGAGGGTCACGAGCATACGTTCTTCCCAGTTATCCGGCAGGCCGGGCGTTCCCCGAAAAAGAAACGCGATGATTTCCTCCGTCCGCAAATCAGGACGCTGGCTGCGGCACGCTTTCAGCTCCGCCAGCCTGTCCCGGATGGGCAGCGGTTCAGTCATTGCGTGCCCCCTTCCAGCGCTGCATCCGCCTGTTTCCGAAATACCAGGCCATACGCCGCCCGGCCGATGCCGAACGAACAGCAGGCCATGATGAGATACCCGGCCCAGACGGGCAGGTCGCGCAGGATCTTGCCGTCAAAGGAAAACTCAATGGCGACAACGACGCCTGAAAGCATCGCGACGGCCAGCCAGGGCAGCCAGACCTGAACGGGCTTTACTTTCCGCCCGCTCCGAAGCAAACGGATAACGGCAGCCAGCATAAGGCCCAGGATCACGAACAGGCAGGTCAGCTGGCTCACGCGCACGAACAGCCAGCGCAGGCAATGGTCGCGTCTCAGGCTTTCCAGCGTGATCTGGCAGGCGGAATACAAAAGCAGGAACAGCCGCGCACTGTCGCCGGCGGGACGATTTTTCCGCTTTAAAACGAAGGCGATGAGCAGAGCGGCAATGCCTTCCAGCATAAACACCGCCCAGTTCCACACCTCGTAATCCGGGCGGTAGACCGCGAAGGGAAAGCGGGCAAACAGTTCGTTTTCCACATAAGGGCCGATGCCCTCGCCGCTGAAACATTCCGCGAACCGGGCAAGGCCGATGCTCAAGGCGGCGGGAGCCGCCAGCGCGTCCAACAGGGAGGCAACAGAAATGCGGCTCGTTTTCCCCGCGATCAGCGCAGCCAGCGCCACGCCAGCCACAGCGCCCCACAGGGCGAAGCCGCCGTCCCAGAGCCGAAGCAGGGCGTCAAAGCCCATTTCCTCATAGTAAAAGAAATTCCCCGTAAAGTGGAACAGGCGCGCCCCGATCAGCCCAAGTGGAAGCGCCAGCAGCGAAGTCCGCCACAGGGCGTCCGCGCTGATGCCCCGCTTCTTTCCGTCCCGGAAAAAGCATAACAGCCCTATTCCCAGCGAAATCACCAGGCACAGGGCATAGGGCGTGACGGGAAGGCCAAAAACAGTGATGATTGATTCCATAGGAGGGTTCCTTCTTTATGTTGGGAAGAGTGGAGTATTACTCCTGCCACGCGGTAGCGAAATAGAGGATGTCGGCGATGGGGCGCTTTTTGGGGTTGGTACCGTTGATCTTGGCATAGCTGTTGGTGCCTTGCTTGAAGACCATCCAGGTGGTCACGCCGCCGTCCAGGTTGTAGGCGTTCTGCACATTCTCAAAGGAAGAAACGAATTCGGCGAACTGTTCCAGCGTCAGACCCACGGAGCCCGTATCCTCGGGGCCCTCGGTGTAAATGCACAGGTATTCGAGCGGGCCGGTCTGGGCGATGCACATGCGCTGAGCAGGCTTGTCAGAGGCGTTGTTCATGTTTTTGAAGCCGCTCTGCTTCACGCCGTCGATCACCAGGCCGGGGCCGAAGGTGAAGCCGTTGACGATGGTGCCGGGGAAAGCGTCCACTTCAGCGCTGGTCGCCTGGGGCAGAATATGCAGATCGCCGTTTTCATCGATGATGAGAACGTCGTAGCGCAGGCCGGACTTGTCCTCCAGCCGGTCGCATTTGTTGCGGTACACCTTGCCCTGCTTGGCGACCAGGCCGATATTGCTGTGCTTATGGAAGGAATCGCCGCTGATGGCGAGCACGGCCTTGGCGTTCTTGGCCAGCGTGGTACCCCATTCCTCGGAGGGGCTGCCGTAGCTGCCCATGAACATGGAGCGCATCTGGCTGGCGCTGGCGATGGTCACGTGCGCCACCAGATAATTGGTATCATAGACGCGGCCCTGTTCGATGCTGATATGGAGCGAGGGATCCTGGTATTCCCAGTCGGACAGGTAATACTGCGGCCAGGGCGCGATGGCGCTTCTGATACCCTCTTTCATGTCCAGAGGCAGTTCAGTCACTTCGGCTTCGGCCACGATGGCCCCGGAGGGCACCAGTACCAGCAGCGACAGCAGCATCAGGATCAGCAGAGCGGCGCGGAAAACGTTTTTCATTGGCTTTCTCCTTAAAATATACAAAAATCTATAGAGTTCAGAGTACAGAGTGCAGATTGATATAGTCGTTCAATTATACAGACAGTGCGGCTTACGCGCCATGCTATCTGTACTCTGTACACTCCTGTTTATTCCACCATCTTCCCGTTTTCAAACTGGATGATGCCGGTTTCCAGGAAGGACGCGGGGGGATTATCAATCATGTACGGCGCTTTTTTGAAGGTCAGGTCCTTGAACACCTGCTGGCGGGCCTTCTGCTCGGTCAGCTCCTTGGGCCTGAAATCGGGGCTCTTCTGCGTGGTGCAGGGGATCACCCGCAGCTCTTTGAGCTTTGGTCCGTTCGCGGTCTTTTCGTAGGTCACCTGGAAGATACCGGTCTCGGGGTTCACGTCGCTCATGGTGCCGAAGGTGAAGTTGCCGGTTGAGAACAGAATGGGCTTGCCCTGGTAGATGCCGATGGGCTGGATCACGTGGGGATGGTGGCCCCAGATCATGTCCGCGCCCGCGTCCAGCACGTTCTTGGCAAAGGTGTACTGCCAGGACTCGGGGGTCATATAGGTTTCGCGGCCCCAATGCAGGCTCACGACGACGATCTCTGCCCCCTGGCTCCTGAGCATCAGGATGCGGTTGGAGATATTTTTGAGGTCGTATTCCTGCGGGTAGGACCAGCCGACGAAGCCGAACAGGATACCGTTCACATCCACCAGTCCAAGATCGTCATGCGGATTGGCGAGGCCCGGATTGATGGTGCCGAAGTGCTTGATCCCCGCGCCGTCCAGCACGGCGAGGGAATCGGTATAGCCGCCGTCCATGAAGTCCATGCAGTGGTTGTTGACCGTGTTCACGATTTCGATGCTGCCTTCGTTGAGCACCTGCACGAAGTTGGGGTCGCCTTTCAGATAGTACATTTTATCCTGGTGCTTTGTGCGGGTGGTGAACACCACCTCCAAGTTCGCCACCGTCAGGTCGTCGTTCGCCAGATAGTCCTTCACCAGCGAGAAGGGCCAGGCAAAGCCGTTGTTTTTAAGGCACACGTGATAGGAAGACTTGGCGGTGGTAAACTGCGCGGAATCGCCGATGGAGCAGTCGCCCACGAAGGACAGCGTTACGGTGTTCCCGGCAGCGGGCGCGGGTTCAGCGGTAGGTTCAGCGGTTGGTTCCGCGGTCGGCGCGGCGGTCGGAAGAGGTGCCTGCGTCGCCTGGGCGGGAGCCAGGGTATAGAGCAGCGCGGACCCGGACTGATTCACCGGCGCGGGGGCAGCCGTGGGCTGGCTGTAGACAGGCTGCGTATCGGACCAATAAGAAACCGGCTGTTCCGTCGAAGAAGGCGGAAGCTCTTCCTCGACCGGGTTCGGCACCAGTTCTCCGACCGTCGCGGCGGAACCGCTGTACTTCACTTGATAGGGCGACTGCTTGGTGCCCTGGCCGCCGGTGATTTCGATCTGCGTCAGGTCAAGCTGTACGGCCAGGCGCAGGCCGATGTTCACGCGGGTGTACGCGCCATAGCTCAGATGGCCGTTGAAGCCCACGATCTGCAGCTTATAGTCCGTCGGGCTCTTGACCGCCGCCACCCAGTAGGGCGACATATCGTTCTGGTAAGCCACGTACAGGCCGCGCTGCTTGATGGCGTAGGGCGTGCCCTGGGCTTCGTGGGACTTGATGCGGGCGGGCCATTCCGCCCAGCGGGATTTTTCAAAGCCGTAGTCTGTGTTTACATATTCCTCGTCGGTAAGCAGGAAGAGCGTGGCTCCGTTCGGCCGAGGCACCAGGGCGTTCCGGATGGGGTCGCTGCCCAGCAGCCTGTCCAGGTATTCGGTGTTCAGCTTGGGGAACAGGTCGCTTTCCTCAAAGGTTTCGATACGGCGATAGGAATGATCTTCGATCGTCTTTTTATCTGTCACGAAAATCACCTGGTCGGTATCGATGATATACTCCGTCAGCATCAGGGCCCGGCCGTCCTGCACGCTCAGCACGCGCCACAGCACGGGCTGCACCGTCCCGTCCTTTTCGTAGGGGTATTGCCCAAAATAAACGTAATTGTACCCCTGCCCTTTTGAATAACCCTGGATCTCCGCCCGGGCGGGAACCAGCAGAAGCAGAAACAGGCACAGCAGCGCTCCCATCGTCAGATACTTTTTCACGGGAAGCCTCCTTCAGCATAATTTCGTAACACATTATATAGGATATTGTAATTTCTGTCAAACACTATATAGAAAAGGAAGCGAAAGAAAGCTGACAATAATTTATAATAAAAGCGCTTCCGGCAGCGGCGATGACACGCTGACCTTTTCCCCGGTAAAGGGGTGAATGAACTGCAGGAAGCAGGCGTGGAGGGCGAAGCGCCCGGGCAGGGCCGGATGCGGCGTGCCGTACAGATAATCCCCCATAACGGGACAGCCGAGCGCGGCAAGATGAACCCTGATCTGGTGCGTCCGGCCTGTTTCCAGCCGCAGGCGGACGATGGAACATTTTTCCGTTTCCATTTCCACTTTGTAATGGGTCACAGCGGGCTTGCCGTCAGGCCGGATTTCGCGCTTCACGCCCTCCCCCACTTTGCCGATCGGCAGGTCGATCACCCCTTCGGAACAGGGAAGATGTCCTTCGCAGACCGCCAGATATTCCCGGATAAAGGCGTCCGAGTGCAATTGCCGCTGCAAAAGCTGCTGGCTATGCGCGTCCCGGGCGACGGCAAGCAGGCCGCTGGTGCCTTTATCCAGGCGGTTCACCGGGCGGAACAGATAATTGTCCGGGCAGCCCAGATAAGCGAACAAGGCGCTTTCCAGCGTCGGCCCTTCCTGCCGCGCGGAGCGCAGGGTCGGCAGCGGCGCAGGCTTGTCAATCACGAGATAGTGTTCGTCCTGCCAAGGAACGCCCAGCGGCGCTTCGCAGGGCGTCAGAGCGGAAGTCGGTTCATCTGCCCATTGAACTGTCAGCGTCTGCCCTGCCTGCACCCGCCTGTCCGCGTGAACCGGTTCACCGTTCAGCAGAATCCCACCGCTGAATTTCAGGCTGCTGAACCTGCCGCGGGAAAGCCACATTTCCTTCAGCGCGACGGATTTCACCGTGCGTCCCGCTTCCGCGTCGGTGATCGGGTGGACAATCTTTGGCATAGCGTGATAACCTCCTTCCTCCCATTATACACCAATATGACGTGACGCGCACGAAGAATCTTTCCGGGGAAATTGGAAAATTTATTGACATATTGAACATTTTCCAGGGTGTTTCTTCATCACTTGTTGTTAATTTTGGTGACCTCCATTGACAATGTATCATTTGGGATGTATAATTGGAATGTAATAATGATTTGGAGGGTTGACCATGGCAGACTCTTTATTATTCCAGAATAAACCGGATGTGGACATGCCTGCCGTGCTGGTGGAGGGCACCCACGTGCCGGACGCGCTGGCCGGGGCCAGCGGCGTGTATATCGCCGCGTCCGGTTCCGCCATGCTGCAGAACGGCGTCCAGAACCTGCGCACCATGGAGCACTGGCTTTGGCTGGCCGTGGAGAGCGGGAACCTGGAGCTTGTGAACGAAGAAACCACCCTGTCCCTGCGCCAGGGCGACTGCTGTATGCTGCCGCCGGGCAGCCGGGGCGTGAGCCTGGACGTGCACCAGGAGGCTCGCGTGCTGTGGATCATGGTGGGCGGCACGCTCAGCGGCGCGTTCCTGCAGCGCATGGGCGCGCTTCCGCACCGCATCATGAAGCAGGGCGCGCTGCCCAGCCAGCTGAACCTGGCCAAACACATCGTGCAGGCCACCGTCCGCGTGGCGGCGGCGGAGGATGCTTCCAGCGCGCAATTGCAGCAGCTGCTCTGGGCCATGCTGGCCTCCCATTCCGGCCAGCCTGTGGCGATGGACGCCGTGCTCAGCCATGAGATCGCCAAGGTCGTGGACGCGATGCGCAAGAACCAGTACCGCGACAGCTTTTCCCTCAGCGACATGGCTGCCCTGTCCCGCATGCCGGTGGAAACGTTCCGCAAGCGCTTCGTTTCTGAAGTTGGCATGCCGCCGCAGAGCTACCAGCTCTTCTGCAAGATGGAGCGGGCCAAGGTGCTGCTCAAAGAGGGCTACACCGTGCGCCAGGCGGGCATTGAAGTGGGCATGAACGATCCCTACCACTTCAGTAAGACCTTCAAGAACATCGTGGGCATGAGCCCCTCCGCCTACAGCAAGACCGCCCTGAAATAATGATGACCGACTTTTCGCCGACCCTTTCCCCCGAACAGGCCCGGATGCTGTCGCCGCTGCAATTGGCGTATGTCGGCGACAGCGTTCACGCGCTGATCGTGCGCACGGGATTGCTTCAAAAGAACCTGCTGGTCAAGGACATGCACCGGGCGTCCAACGAGGCCGTCAGCGCTGTGAGCCAGGCGAAGGAGCTTACCCGCCTCCTGCCGCTACTGACGGACGAGGAAGCCGACATCGTGCGCCGCGGCCGCAACGCCCACCCCCGCCACAGCGCCCCCAAGTCCGCCTCCACCGCCGATTACGCCGGGGCAACGGGATTGGAAGCGTTGCTTGGATATCTGTATCTGACGGGACAGAACGGGAGGATTCAGGAGTTGACGCCGTTTCTGGTGAATAACGAGAGTGCAGAGTACAGAGTACAGAGTACAGATTTATAATGATTTCCCAAATACGCTTTTCACAGTTGTATTTGATCTCTGGATTTATAATTTTGTAAATAATCTGAACCCTGTACTCTGCACTCTGTACTCTAAATCATATTTTAGAGACAAGTAGGGAGAGAATACCTTGCCGGAAAAACAACTGCATGTTGAACTGCTTGCTTATACCCCCGACCCGGAAAAGACCTGCGCTTTGGCGGCACGGACGTGCTATTCCGCCATGGAGTACGACCAGCTGAAAGCGCTGGTGGATGAAAAAGACCAGGCGGCGTTCCTGCGGCGCATCGTGGCGTCGGGGCATTTGTCCGTTTTGGAGCACGCTTCCTTTACCTTCGGCGTTTCCGGCGTCAGCCGGGCGCTGCTGGCCCAGATC
The DNA here is from genome assembly GCA_017509065.1 of Clostridia bacterium. The sequence goes on along the minus strand of JAFWQM010000009.1, from coordinate 27,406 downwards.
ACCCGCCACCGCATCGCCAGCTTTTCGGTGCAGAGCCAGCGGTACGTGAGCCTGGAAAAGGGCTTTGGCTACATCATCCCGCCCCGTATTAAAGAATTGGGCGAGGACGCGGTACGGGAATTTGAAAGCCAGATGGCACAGATGCAGGCATGGTATCAGGGCTGGCAGGAAAAACTGGGAGAGAACGCCAACGAGGACGCCCGGTTCGTGCTGCCCAACGCCTGCGAAACCCACATCACCCTGACCATGAACGCCCGGGAGCTGCTGCACTTTTTCTCCCTTCGGTGCTGCAACAGAGCCCAGTGGGAGATCAGAGATTTAGCGACGGAAATGCTGCGCCAGTGCAAGCAGGTGGCCCCGGTGATCTTCGAGTCCGCCGGCCCAGGCTGCGTCCGCGGCGCGTGCCCGGAAGGGGCCAAGAGTTGCGGACAGGCAGCAGAAGTTCGGAACAAGTTTGCAACTTTATAATTTTCTTTCGATAGGAGAATGACCATGGCTTTTTACAAGGATTTCACCAAGAAGAAAATGACCCGGGCCGACCACCTGCGCTCCGAGGGAAAGTGGGAAGAAGAGGGCACCCGCTACCGCAAGTCCACTGCCCAGCAGGACAAGCAGCGCCGGGAAAACGGCAAAGACGGTTTTGACCTGAAGCGCGGCGGCAAGCCGGGCAATCGATTTGACGCGCCCAAGGGCCGGGACTTTAAAAAGGACAGGTCCTTTGACGGCCCCCGGAAAAATGATTTCAAAAAGCCAGGTCCGCGCCCCGAGCGTCCCGAGCGCTTTGACCGTCCGGCTCTCAAGCCCGCGCCGAAACCCGAATACCGCACCGAGCCGGAAGAACGCTTGCTGCCCCCGGAAAACCTGCTCTCCGGCCGCAATCCCATTCGTGAAGCCATCAAGAGCGGGCGGGACATTGAAAAGCTGCTGGTAGCCAAGGGCGACCTGAGCGGCACCGCCAAGGAAATCATCGCCATGGCCAAGGAGCGCCACATCCCCGTGCAGATGGTGGAGCGCTCGCGCCTGGACGAGATTACGCCCCATCATCAGGGGATGCTGGCCTATGCCTCCGCGTACCGCTATTACGATGTGGAGGACATGCTGGCGGAAGCCAAGGAAAAGGGCGAGGAACCCTTCTTAGTGGTGCTGGACGGCGTGACCGACCCCATGAACCTGGGCGCCATCATCCGCACCGCCGCGTGTGTGGGCGCGCACGGCGTGATCGTGCCGGAACGCCGGGCTGTAGGCCTGACGCCCTCCGCGGTGAAAGCCTCCGCCGGGGCCATCGAGACCGTGAAAGTAGCCCGGGTCACAAACTTGACCCGTACCCTGGAGATGCTGAAAAAGCAGAGCATCTGGCTCTACGCCGCCGATATGGACGGCGAGGATTACCGCAAGGTGAACTTTGCCGGCCCCATGGCGCTGATCATCGGCGCGGAGGGCGAGGGCGTGAGCCGCCTGGTGCTGGAAGCCAGCGATTACCGCGTGTCCCTGCCCATGCGGGGCGGCGTCGGTTCCCTGAACGCTTCCGTCGCCGCGGGCATCCTGATGTACGCGGCAATGAACGGGAGAGCGTGAGTTGAAGGGATTAGGGAATAGGGATTAGGAAACCGAGGACGATTGCCTTCTCCCTCGTGCCTATTGCCTACTGCCTAATCCCTATTTCCTGGTCCCTAATCCCTAATACCGGAGGATTCTCATGACTGATTTTCCTTCCCCGGACGAACAGAACGAGTTTGAACAGTACCTGGACAAAACGGACGAGGATGTGGTCGTACTGGCTCAGGAGGGCGACGGCCAGGCCCTGGCTTATTTGCTGGATAAATACAAGAACTTTGTCCGCTCCAAGGCCCGCAGCTATTTCCTCATCGGCGCGGATCACGAGGACATCGTGCAGGAGGGCATGATCGGCCTGTACAAGGCCATCCGCGATTTTCAGCCCTCCCGGCTTTCCACGTTCCGTTCGTTCGCGGAGCTGTGCGTGAAGCGTCAGATCATCACCGCCATCAAGGCCGCGACCCGGCAGAAGCACGTGCCGCTCAACAGCTATGTGTCACTCAACAAGCCGCTCTATGACGAGGAGTCCGACCGCACGTTGCTGGACGTGATCGAGGGCCGCGTGACCAACCCCGAAGATTTGTATATCAGCCAGGAGGATTTGGCCCGCATCCAGACCCAGATTTCCGAAGTGCTCTCCGACCTGGAGCGCCAGGTGCTGGACGCATTCATGGACGGCAAAAGCTATCAGGAAATCGCCGAGCTGCTGGGCCGCCACGTGAAATCCATCGACAACGCCCTGCAGCGGGTGAAGCGCAAGCTGTTCAAATTCCGGGAAGAAAACGAGAACTGATTTCTTCCCGGTTTTTGCATGGGTGCGGTGGCCATCGTTCTGCCGGTTTTTCCAGCTCGTTACCATTCACATATCTGGGGGAAACCATTCTTTGAAGGCCAAAGAATGGTTTCCCCCTAGACCCCTTTCCAAGAAAACCATAAAGGGAAACAAATACAGTAGGTTAGATCTTTCAGTAAAACCCCATTCCCTTTCTACAGCCTTTCTCGGAAGGGGTCTGGGGGAACCGCTCTTTGGGCACCAAAGAGCGGTTCCCCCAAGAATAACTGAATCGTAACTCCCGCTCAGAATTTTCCCTTGTCTGTCCGGGTGTATTCTGATATAATCGTTAAGCCAAATTCGCAATGAGGAGGAAGATGATTTTAATGAAAAAGTGGCTCACAGCCCTGCTTTTGCTGACGCTTATGTTTTCTTTCGCGGAAGCGGAGGCGATCAATCCGTATCTGGAGGTGCCCGCGCTGATGACGGCTGATCCTGCACAGCCTGATCAGTGGATTTCTTTCAGCGGCCTTGATTTTTCCGAAGGCGCGTCCATGATGCGCTTCAAGGCCACGACGGACAGCAAGCTGATTATCCGCGCCTACGCGGACAGCATGGAGAGCAAGCCTATTGCCACCGCGGTGATCCATTCTTTCACAAAGGAAGCCCGGTGCAGCATCGATCTCAGCGGTGTACACGACCTGTATTTTACCTTTGAAGGAAGCGGCGAATTCGTTTCCTGGCAGGTGTTCACTTCCACCGCCGATATTGAAGCGGCCAAACGCGCCGAGCGCTCCGAGGCGTATGAGGACAGCGTTCCCGTCCAGTATACCAGGGCATGCGCCAACGGCGGAACCATCGAAAAATTCACTTACCAGGCCCACGACCTGTTTAACGACGGCGCGCTGTATGAAAAAACAGCGTTTGTCTACCTGCCCTATGGCTACGACGCCTCCCAGACCTACGACCTGCTCATCCTCTGCCACGGCATCGGCGGCAGTGAGGTGGAGTGGGGCATGACGGGCAACGATTCCCGGGTAAAAAAGATCATGGACAACCTGATCGACAATGGGGAAATACACCCGTTCATCGTGGTCACGCCGAACGGCCGCGCTGGCAAGACCAACGATTATGAAGCTTTCTACCGCTTCGACGAGGAACTGAGAACCGACCTGCTGCCCGCGCTGGCGGATAAATACGCCGTGGACATTCACGACCGCGATCGCTGTGCCATCGCCGGGCTGTCCATGGGCGGGATGCAGACGATCAACCTGGGACTTGGCCGGTGCCTGGACGTATTCAGCGCGTTCGGCGCGTTTTCCGCCTGTCCCACTACCAACACCGCGCCTATTACCGCCGCGGTGATCAACGCGTATCCCGACCTGCCCGTGCGCGTGTTCTACAGCATCTGCGGCACCGAGGACAACATCGCCCTCGCCAGCACCAAAGCCGCCGTGGACAACCTGGATCCCCTGACCGACGGGCTGAACGAAGAAAACTTTATCCTGCAGTACGTACCGGGCGGCCACGATTTCAGCGTATGGTATCTGGGCTTTTACAACTTTGCCCGCATGATCGGCGCAGTGAAGCCGTAAAACAACAGTAAATATCAGGGCATCCCGCCGCGGCGGAGTGCTTTTTCATGTTATCATTCAGCTATAAATCATCCAACAAAGGGACCGCTGCGGCCTCCGCAGCCCCAGCGTTCCATTCTGTAACTGACTTCGATACTTGGATGGTGACGTTTTCATGGCTGAAAACCGTGCGGCAATGAAAAATATCTTGCAATCATGGATAGAATATGATAAAATAAGACCGAAAAGTCGGCATGGCCGGCAAAAACGTTACAACTAAAAAACGGAGGTAATTTGCTATGAAGAAAATCCTGGCACTGGTTCTCGCGCTGATGATGGTGGGCGGCCTGATGGGCAGCGCCCTGGCCGTGAACGAGGACGTGGAAGGCGAACTGGTCATCTACTCTTCCATGTATCCGTTCGTCATCGACATGATGGATGCCGCGATCAAGGCTGAGTTCCCGAACCTGGTTCCCGGCAATGACGGCAGCTTCTTCTTCTATGGCGGCACCAGCTCGCTGATCACCAAGATCTACGGCGAAATGGAAACTGGCACCCTGGGCTGCGACATGATGCTGGTGGCCGAACCCGCCTTCTCCCTGGAACTGAAAGATGCGGGCTACCTGCAGCCCATCGAGATCGACAATCCCGGCGAGCTGCTGCGCTTCCCCTATGACGAAGAAGGCTACTGGTATCCCGTGCGCGTGTGCAACATGGTGCTGGCCTACAACCCCGAGATGGAAGCTGACTGGAATGCCAAGGGCGTGAACATCCCCAAGACCTTCAAGGACTTCGCGTTTGATACCGCGCTGAAGGGCTACATCTCCATGGGCAACCCGCTCTCCAGCGGCACCACTTACGCCGCCGTGGCGTCCCTGATCCAGGATAACCACTATGGCCAGGATTTCCTCAAGGGCCTGGCTGCCAACGAAGTCATGATCGAGTCCGGCTCCACCGCCATCGCCAAGCTGCAGAGCGGCGAGTGCGCGGCCATCATGATCCTGGAAGAATCCATCCTGAAAGTACTCAAGGAAGAAGCCGACAAGGGCACCCCCATTACCAACCTCAAGTGCATCTATCCCGAGGACGGCGTTATCCTGATTCCCTCCACCGTGATGACCGTGGCCGAAGACCATAGCAAGAACGTGAACATCGAAGCCTGCGAAGCCGTTGAGAAGTGGCTGCTGAGCGAAGATGCCCAGAAGCTGATCCTGCAGGGCTACATGCACTCCGTGTTCGCCGGCATGAAGGAAATCCCCTATGAGTCCGTGGACACCGACGGCCTGATCGAAAAAGACCTGGGCGTTGACTGGGAGAACGCGTTCCGCAACCGTGAAGCCATCAACACCGCCTGGACCGAGATCGTAACCACCAAGTAATCAGTTTCTCATATATCGCTTCCGCGGGGGGAGCCGCAAGACGGCTTCCCCCGTTTGGGTATGTATGCAATTCGTGACCGTTCAGCTAAGTCAGTATAGAGTGAGGAGTTTGGAGTGAGGAGTTGTATCGTGTTTTCAATGACCGAAAGCTATGATTTCTTTCAATGCTCGGCTTTATAATACTCCTCACTCCTAACTCCTCACTCCTAACTGACTTCATGTTTTCTTCCATCGTCTGAACAGATGCTACGATTGCAATTCTTTTCGCAAAGGGGTGCATCGGATGAAAAACGCGACAGCGGCGCAGAAGGAACTGCCGAGGCAGTCCCGCGCGCCTCTGATGACCAAGATTGGTCTGGCGCTGGTTTTTGCGCTGGGCATTGCCATTATCGTGCTTGGCGTTTCAGGGCAGCGGGCCTACGATACTTCCGGGTTCAGCGCCGAATCGGCCTACAGCGCTATTTACAGCCTGCATAAGGACGTGGCGAACGCCTGGGAAAAACAATTGAAGCCTCAGCTTGCCGCCCTGCCCGAGGAACAGCGGGCGCAGGTGGACGAAGCGGCCCGCACGCTGCTGGACGCGGCCTGGGAAAGCCAGAGCGCCGGCGGCGCGGCAGAGGTGGAAAGCATCCTGGCCGCCGCGTCGGAAGGGGAGCGGGAGCGGCTGATTTATGAGCTGCTTTATTCCACCTACCTGGTCAACGGGCCAAAGGTGAGCACGGCGCAGAAGAAGGAAATCGCCGCCCTGTCCGAAAAAGACCTGGCCGCGTTCCGCGAGGCCATGCTAAACGGCGTGACCGACGAAACCGCCGCTCTTCCGTCCGTTGCTGAAAAGGCCGCCGACCTCCAGGGGCAGGAGCGCCAGGCCATGCTGATGCAGATGTATTTCACCAGCGCTGGTTCCGCTGAATCCACCGATGCGGTGAACACCCTGAAAAAGGGCGTGCGCGACAAGGTAAAGCAGCTGGACGCCTTCCGCATGATCGCGAAGGGGGAAGTCAGCTGGCTGTGGCAGCTGATTGTCAGCAACAGCCGCACCGCCGTGCTGGTGGGCATCATCATCGCCCTGGATGCGGTGCTGCTCACCCTGCTCATGATGTGGGACAAGAGCTGGATCGTGGATGTGAAATGGATCATCATCCTTTTGATCGTGGACTTCCTGCTCCTGTTCCAGCTCATGCCGCTGGTGTACATGGTCATCAAAGCGTTCTTCCCGGAGGGAAGCTTCTCGCTGGAAACCTTTACGCGTCTCTACACCTATCAGCTGAACCTGGACGCGCTGATCAACACGCTGATCGCGGCGTTCTGCACCATGGTGCTGGGCACGCTGCTGGCCTTCCCGCTGGCCTGGCTGGTGGGCCGCACGAACCTGTACGGCAAGAAATTCTTCCGCGCCCTGTTCGTGCTCACCTACATGGTGCCGCCGTATGTGGGCGCTATGGCCTGGCTGCGGCTGCTGAATCCCAACGTTGGCACCATCAACCAGTGGCTGCGCGTGCTGTTCCATCTGAGCGACGCGCCGGGGCCGCTGAACGTGTACACCCTGCCGGGCGTGATCTGGGTGCTGGTCAGCTTCTATTATCCTTACGCCTTTATCACCATCAGCCGCGCCATGGAAAAGATGGACCCCTCTTTGGAGGAAGCCAGCCGCATCAGCGGCGGGTCGCCGCTGAAAACGCTGTTCACCATCACCCTGCCCATGATGATGCCCTCCCTGATCGCGGGTGCCCTGCTGGTGTTCGTCGGCGCTGCGAGCGCTTATGGCATCCCTTCCATCATCGGCAGCCCGGGCCGCGTGCATACCGTGACCACCCGTATTGTGGAGTATGTATCACTCGGCCAGCAGGCCCTGAACGACGCCACGGGCATGGCTGTTTTCCTGATGGTGCTGGCGCTGATCATCCTGTTTATCTCGGACGTTGTGCTGGCAAAGCGGCAGTATATCACCGTGTCCGGCAAGTCCGTTCGTCCTGCCATCGTGGACCTGCGTTCCTGGCGCGTTCCGCTGACGGTGATCGTGAGCGTGTTTGCCGTCATCATGATCTTTATCCCCTTCACCATCATCTTTACCACGTCATTTAAGATTGACATCGGCAAAGGTATGTTCGCGGCGAACAACTTCACCTGGACGAACTGGACGACGGTGTTCGGCCGCACGGAGACCATGAACTGCCTGAAAAACTCGCTCGTTTTCGCCGCCGTCACCGCCACCGTCGGCATCGCCATCGCCTGCACGATGAGCTACCTCTTGCAGCGCACGCGGGTAAAGGGCCGGAAAATCCCCGATTTCCTGATTACGCTGGGTTCCGGCACTCCGTCCGTGGTCATCGCCCTTGGCCTCATCATGACCATGAAGGGCAATTTCGGCATCAACATCTACAACACCGCCTACATCATGATCATCGCCTACCTCATCAAATACCTGATGATGGGCATGCGCACGGTGGTCTCCGCCATGAGCCAGATCCACGTATCACTGGAGGAATGCAGCCAGATCGCCGGCGCAAGCTGGCTGCGCACGATGTTCAAAATCACCGGCCCCCTCATTTTCCCCAGCATCGCGGCAGGCTGGTTCCTGATCTTCATTCCCAGCTTCTATGAGCTTTCCATGACCACGCTGCTCTATTCCTCCACCACCAAGACCATCGGCTTCCAGCTTTACGAATACTGGACGTTCACCAGCCAGCCCATGAGCTGCGCCATGGCCTTCGGCATCCTGCTGATCGTCGTGTTCCTGAACTTTGTTTTGAACCGCCTCACCAAGGGCGAATTCTCGATTTAAGGAGGACTGATCGTGAAACGTTCGTATCGGGAAACGCCTGAAAAGATCAAAGGCACATTTGCGGAATACGCCCGATCCATCGGCTTTTCGTGGAAGGAATTCGTGATGAGCGTGCCTTCGCCCATATTTCTGGTGACCACGTACAAATCAAACGGCCTGCCCAACGCCTGCATGCAGGGCTGGACAACTTTTAACAGCGCGAACCACGGAAACGGGTACTACGCCATTTTGGGCAGCGTGAACAAAAACGGCCATTTGTACGCTACGCTGCAAAAAAAACGGGAAGCCGTGATCAATTTCATGTCCCCGGAACATTATGACGCCTGCATGGCCACCATTCGGAACAATCAGTTGGAAGCGGACGAAATCACGGCTTCCGGCCTGACGGCGGAGCCCGCCGCCTGGGTGAACGCCCCCATGGTGCGGGAATGCTTTATGAATCTCGAATGCCGATACCTGTGGGAAAAGGAAATCGTGCCGGGGGACGATCACACGGTGGTTTGCTTGGAGGTGCTGGGAGCGCACATCGACGAAGCCTATTTAGACGATAAAACGGGAGAGCAGGGCTTGCTGTACAATATCCATCACCAGATCAACCCGGAGAAAGACACGAAAACGGCCCACGATTACGCGGGCGTCCTGCGCAAGAAAATCGATATGGGTGAATACTGAATTCGAGCGTAAGATTTCGTAAAAATCAGCAAAGGGAAAGGATATGACCGCGATATGGCAACCGTAACCATTAAAAACGTCACCAAAACGTTTGGCGATAACGTGGTGCTCAAGGAATTCAACGAAACCTTCCGGGAAGGAGAATTCGTCACCCTGCTGGGGCCTTCCGGCTGCGGCAAAACCACCATGCTGCGCATCATCGCTGGGTTTGAAAAGCCCACGTCGGGCGAATTGTACATTGACGATACGCTGGTGTCCGGCGGAAAAACCTTCGTGCCCCCGGAAAAGCGCAGCATCGGCATGGTGTTCCAAAGCTACGCCGTGTGGCCGCACATGAACGTGTATGACAACGTGGCCTACCCGCTGAGCATCAAGAAGGTATCCAAGAACGAGATTAAAGAGCGGGTGGAAAAGGTGCTGGAGATCGTGCACCTGAGCCAGTACGCCCAGCGCTTCCCCAACCAGCTTTCCGGCGGCCAGCAGCAGCGCGTGGCCCTGGCCCGCGCGTTGGTGGCGGCCCCGAAGCTGCTGCTGCTGGACGAGCCGCTCTCCAACCTGGACGCCAAGCTGCGCGAGTCCATGCGCTTTGAAATCAAGGACATTCAGAAAAAGCTGGGCATCACGGTCGTGTACGTCACCCATGACCAGACCGAGGCCATGGCCATGAGCGACCGGATCTTCCTCATCAACCGCGGCGTGGTGCAGCAGTGCGGCACGCCCGAGGAGATCTACAACCAGCCCGCCAACCAGTTCGTGGCCGACTTCCTGGGCAAGGTGGATTTCTTCAAGGGCGAAGCGGCGAACGGGCGCATCGTGTTCCCCGCCATGAACGGCCAGTCCATCGCCTACGACGGGCCGCGTACCGGCAACGTGGAGGTGGCCATCCGGCCCGAGAGCATCTATTTCACCCCCGACGGCGAACTGGAAGGCATCCTCGAATCCCAGTACTATCTGGGCGACGTGGACGACTGCCGCGTACGCGTGGGAGACACACTGGTCCGCGTCATCGCCAACGGCTATGAGTACAGGGGATTGACGGAAGGCCAGAAGGTCAGGATGAACATTCGCGGCTTTATGGTCTTTGAGGACAACGGCCTGCTGGAGCAGATGCTGAAGATTCAGACCTGACCCGGACGGATACGAACAATCACCGGAAGAAGGTGCATACATGATTCGTGTGGAGATACTGGCGCAGACGCGGTCGGCTTTGCGGCCCTTTGTGATGCTGCCCTTTGAATTGTACAAGGACGACCCGAACTGGGTCGCCCCGCTGATCAGCGAACAGCTGCGTTCGCTCTGCCAGACGCCTGACGGGCCGCGGCGCTTCTTCCTGGTGTACGACGGGGACAAGCCGGTGGCCCGCGTGATGGCGGGGATCAACGAAAGGCTGAACGAACGGCTGAACCGCAAGTGCGGCTACATCGGGCTGTTTGAATCCGCCCAGCGGCCGGACTACGCCCGAGCCGTGCTGGACGCCGCCTGCGCGTATCTGCGCGAGGAGGGCATGGAACGGGTAATCGGGCCTGCCGCCGTGGGAATGGATGAGTTCAGCAAGGGCCTGCTGGTGGAGGGCTTCGACGGCCCGCCGGTGCTGTTCAACCCTTACAATCCCTCCTATTACGCCGACTATTTTGAAAAATGCGGCTTTGTCAAGCACCGCGACCATCTGGCTTACTTCATGCGGATGGACGAATTCGACACCCACACGATGGAAGAAATCGTGCCCCGCGCGAAAAAGCGCTTCGGCTTCCGGGTGGAGCATGTGCAGCTTACCAAGGAAAACCAGGAGCGCGTGCTGCGGAACGTCGCCCGCATCCTGCGAGAATCCTTCCCGCCCGAATGGGAATGGAACGTGCCGGTGTACGGCGACCTGGTGCGCCAGTCCAAGCGCATTCGCCGCTTCTACCGCCCGGAATTGGCGGTGATGGCCTACGCGGGCACGCGGCCCATCGGCCTGGTGTTCGCGGTGCCGGACTACAACCAGGTGCTGAAAAAAATGCGGGGCCGCGTCCTGCCCTTCGGCTGGCTGAAATACCTGCTGGGCAAGAGCAAGATTCACGGCGGAAGATGCAGCATGCAGTTCGTGGTGCCGGAATACCAGCACAAGGGCGTGAGCACCGCCATGTTATATGAAGCGTACCTCGGCGGGAAACAGCTGGGCATTCAGTGGGTGGAAGGATCGACCGTGGATGAAACCAGCATCCCGTCCATCGCCAACACGGAAAAGCTGGCTTCGCATCTGTACCGGGTGTACCGTCAGTACGAAAAAGCGCTGTGACGGAAGCGCGGGTTCTAAAAGGAGCCATCAGGGGAATATGAGAATCGGGGTCATTCAGGCTTCGTCCCAGCGCGAAAAAAACGAAGCCCTGTATCGCTGCGTCTGTCAGGCGCTGGAAAAGAACGGGCGTCGGGACACCGCCGTCAATTACGGCGTTTTCCTAAACGAAAGCGCTTCGTTTTCCTATATCGAAACCGCTTTGAATATCAGCCTGCTCCTGTCCTGCGGCGTGGTGGATTTTGTCGTCACCGGCTGCTCCTCCGGCCAGGGGATGATGCTGGCTTGCAACAGCCTGCCGGGCGTGCTGTGCGGGTTCGTACAGACGCCCCAGGACGCTTTCCTGTTCGGACGGATCAACGGCGGCAACGCGGCGTCCCTCCCGCTGGGGCTCAACTACGGATGGCTCGGAGAAATCAATTTGCAGTGCACGCTGGACAAGCTGTTTGAAGGGGAATTCGGCTGCGGCTTCCCGCCGGAGGACGCGGAAAGGAAAAGGCGCGACACGGAAGCGTTAAAGGAAATCAACCGCGTCACCAAGAAAACGCTGCCCGAAGCGCTTGACCAGTACGACAGAAAGCTGATCATGAAAGCGCTGCAATGGAAAGCGGTGCGGGAGGATCTTTTCCGGTATGGAAGCAGGCCGGAGATCGTTTCGCTGATCGAGCGGTATTGTGTGTGAGGTGGCAACCATGCTTCGATTGAGGCCATATAAAGACTGCGACGCGGAAACCATCGTCTCCTGGGTCGGGGATGAACTGGCGTTCCGGAAATGGTGCGCGGACAGATTCGATCATTATCCCATCACGGCGGAGGATTTGAAACGCCACTATCATGCCTTCGACGAATCCGACAGTTTCTACGAGCTGACGGCCTTTGACGAAACCGGTATCGTCGGGCATATGATCATGCGGTTCACGGATGAAAATAAGACCGTCCTCCGCTTCGGATTCGTGATCGTGGACAGCAGCAAGCGCGGCAAGGGATACGGCCACGGGATGCTGGAGCTGGCGAAGCGATACGCCTTTGACATTCTGAAAGCGGAAAAGATCACGCTGGGCGTGTTTGAAAATAACGCGCCGGCCTACTGGTGCTACCGGGCAGCGGGCTTCCGCGACGCGCCGCAGGCGGAAGAAGAGTATTATCCCATTCTGGGCGAACGCTGGAAATGCCTGGAGCTGGAACTCACCTCCGACTCTACGCAGCGTGGGTAGCTTTTGTTTTCTTTATGTGATACACTTTCGCCGTAAAGGAGGCGAAAGCCATGGATAATTATGTGACCGGCGCGGCCATCCGCAGGCTGCGCGAAGGCAAGAGAATGACCCAGGAGGAACTTGCGGAGAAAATACACGTCAGCTCCAAAGCGGTGAGTAAATGGGAAACGGGCAGGGGATTTCCGGACATCAGCCTGCTTAAGCCGCTGGCGGAAGCGCTTGATATTTCGGTGATCGAGCTGCTCTCAGGCGACGCGGTGCAGAACAGGAACAGAGCGGCCAACATGATGCGAAGCAAAATCTATGTCTGCCCGATGTGCGGCAATGTGGTCCAGGCCACCGGGGAGGCGGTGATCAGCTGCTGCGGCATCACCCTGCCCCCGCAGGAAGCGGAGGAAACGGACGCGGACCATATCATCCGGACGGAAATCGTGGAGGATGAATACTTCGTTTCGATGGAGCACCCCATGACGAAGGAACATTATATCTCTTTTCTGTGCGCGGTGTCCGACCAAGGGACGCAGTTCGTCAAGCTTTACCCCGAGGGAAACGCCGAAGCCAGGTTCAAGACAAGCCGCGTAAAATATCTCTATGCTTACTGCAACCGCCATGGGCTGTATCAGCTGAGAATCCCGCGAAAGTGAGACAAAGCAATGAAAATTCTCGTATTCAACGGAAGCCCCAAGCGGGAAAACAGCGACACCCTGCGCATCACCCGGGCGTTTCTGGACGGGATGAAAGAAGCGGCGGCGCAGGAGATTCAAATCATTCACGTCATTGACCGTCACATCGAATACTGTTCCGGATGCTTTGTCTGCAAGCGGAACGGCGGCGTATGCGTTCATGACGACGACATGCGGGAGATTCTGTCCAAAATCCTGGCCAGCGATTTGCTGCTGTTCAGCTTCCCGCTCTACTGCTATGGAATGCCCGCGCCGCTCAAAGCGCTGCTCGACCGCACGATGCCGCTGTCCTCCATGGCCATGCGGAAATCGGGCGAGCGGTACGAGCACGTGTGCCAGGCGGATTTTTCGCACCTCAGATACCTGATGATCTGCGGCTGTGGCTTCCCCAACAGCAGGCACAACTTTGAGCCCGCGGTGATGCAGTTCAGCCTGTGCTTCCCGGAGCGCCGCACAATCATCACGGTGCCGGAAAGCCCTATGTTCAGCGCGCCGGAGGCGGAAATCATCACTGCGCCGAGATTAAAGCTGGTCAGGCAGGCCGGACGGCAGTACGCTGAAACCGGCACAATCGACAGCGGATTGCTTTTACAAATCACTTCCCCCATGATCCCCGAGGAGCAGTACGCCCAGATTGTGAACGGAACGGTATCTTAGACTGAGTGACAAAACAAATGACCATGAAAGACAGGACGGAAACATGAAGCAAAAGACGGGCGGCGCAGCAGCGCTGATTCTTCTTCTCTCGCTGACGATCATCCTGCTCACGGGATGCGGGAACAACAGCGCGTTCGACGGTTCAAAGACAGCGAACGAAACCGGCTTCCAGATGGAGTATACCATCCTGAATAAGGAACAGACCTGCGATCTGACGCTCCCGGAAGGCGAACAGCTGCGGGTGGAATTCGCTCACAAGAGCGGGAGCGTGGACATTTCGGTCGGTCAGGAGGGAAAAGAACCAATCTATACCGGAACAAGCCAGACCGACGGCGGGTTCACGCTGGTGATCCCGGAATCCGGCGTTTACCATATCTCCGTCACCGGCCATCGGGCAAAAGGCAGCATTGGATTTACACGGATACCGTAAGGAGGGACTCAGTTTGTCGTCCAAAGCATATGTATACTCGCACAACGGTATCCGCACCCGGCTGGTTTTCCCGGATGCGGGCATCGTCCGCGTCACGCGCACCCTGCGCGACCATTTCCTTTCGGATCAAAGCCCCGTAGTGGAGCCACTTGAAGCCCTGGATATCCAGGCCGTTTCCACGGAAACGGAAACGGCGCTCACCGCGGGCGGCGTCCGGGTCGTCATCCGGGACGGCGTCCTGACTTTTACCGACGAAAACGGCGTCGCGATTCTGCGTGAACCGATAAAGCGCCCCTGCGCCTTGCAGGAAAAGCCAGTGATGATCAACCAGTATGACCTGAGCGCGCCTGTTCGGGAGGAAAAGAGCGTTGACGGCGTCCGCGCCTATGCAGTGCCCGCCGAAACCGTCCAGGACCGCACCGCTTACGAGGCTCGGCAGCAGTTTGTATTTGACCCGGATGAAGGTCTGTACGGCCTCGGCTCCCATGAGGAGGGCATCGGCAATCTGCGGGGCCACAGCCGCGTGCTGTATCAGCACAACATGAAGGCCGTCGTGCCCGTGCTGGTTTCCACCAAAGGCTGGGGTATCCTGTTTGACATGGGCTGCATGATGGCCTTTCATGACGACGAGGAAGGCTCCTATCTCTGGGCGGACTGCGCAGACGAGCTGGACTGGTACTTCTTCTACGGCGAGGGAGACTACGCTTCCGCCATGAAAAAGTATCGGCTGCTCACCGGCGAAACGCCGATGCTGCCAAAGTATGCCCTGGGCTATATCCAATCCAAGGAGCGGTATGTGGACGCGGAGGAAATGGTGAATGTCGCCGCGGAATACCGCCGCCGGAAGATCCCGCTGGATATGATCGTGCTGGACTGGCAGAGCTGGCCGGAGGGGCAATGGGGCTGGAAGCACTTCGACGAAAGCCGCTTCCCCGACCCTGACGCTTTCACGGTCAGGCTGCACGAAATGGGCGTCCGGCTGATGATTTCCATCTGGCCCAGCATGCAGGGCGACAGAAACCTGGACCGCAAGGCCATGCTGGAGCAGGGCTTCATGCTGGGCAACCGGCTGATCTACGACGCATTCCGGCCCGAAGCCCGCGCGCTGTACTGGCAGCAGGCCCGGGACGGGCTGTTCCGCCACGGAATCGACGCCTGGTGGTGCGACTGCTCCGAGCCGTTTGAGAGCGACTGGCACGGGGGCATCAAGCCTGAGCCCGCGCTGCGCGCCGCAATGAACATGGAAGAGGCGCGGCGCTATCTTGACCCGGCCAAAATCGGCCTGTACAGCCTGCACCATTCCCGCGGCATCTGGGAGGGCCAGCGGTCGGAAACGGATGAAAAGCGGGTATGCAACCTGACCCGCTCCTCCTGGGCCGGGCAGCATCGCTACGCAACCGTGACCTGGAGCGGCGATGTCAGCGCCACCTGGGAAACCCTGCGCCGCCACGTGCCCGAGGGGCTGAACTTCTGTGCTGCGGGCGAAGCGTTCTGGTCCACCGATATCGGCGCTTTCTTCCCCGGCAGGTGGAAAGCCTGGTTTATTGACGGCGATTATAATGCGGGCATGGAGGACCTTGGCTACCGGGAGCTGTATGTCCGCTGGGCGCAGTACGCCGCCTTCCTGCCCATGATGCGTTCCCACGGAACGGGAACGCCCAGGGAAATCTGGCGGCTGGGCGAGGCGGGCGAGCCTTTCTATGACGCGATGGCCGAAACCATCCGCCTGCGCTATCATTTAGCGCCGTACCTCTATTCGTTGATGGCGCTGCTGCGTGCAGAAGGGATTCCCATGCTGCGGGTGCCGGCTCTCGTGTTCCCGCAGGATAAGCGGCTGAGAGAAGTGAACGACCAGATGATGCTGGGCGACGCGCTGCTGGTCAAGCCGGTGACCCGGCCCATGTATTACCTGCCCGGCTCTCAGACGATCGAAAACCGTGACGATTCTGAACATGTATACCTGCCTGAAGGATGCGGCTGGTATGACCTGTACGGCGGTCAGTATTATCCGGGCGGCCAGACCGTGGCCGTTACAGCGCCGCTTGATCACATTCCCGTTTTCGTCCGCGCCGGCGCGATCCTGACCTGGGGCGGCGAAGCGCAATCCACAGCGGAGCTGAAAGACCTGCCGCTGGAAATCTGGGTATATCCCGGCAGGAACGGTTGTTTGCGGCTCTATGACGACGCAAGCGACGGTTATGGTTATGAGCACGGTGAATCCTCCGCGGCAGACTTTACCTGGAACGATGAAAAGCGCCTGCTGACCATCGGCGCGCGGCGCGGGACCTATCCCGGCATGCCACACGAGCAAACGTTCCTGATCTCTGCTGCTGACCGGCAAACAGTCAAGACGATCATCTATCGCGGCGAATCCATTGAAATAACGCTATAACCGCAGAAAAAACAGACGCCGGAGCGTATCCCCATCGGAAACAGGGAGATAACGCGGCTGGCGTCTGTTTTTTTTCCGAGAAAACTGCGTATTCTTTTTAAGGTTTACCAGCTTCCCTGTGCGTTCGCCATGGCCTGGGTCAGGACGGCCATGGCGGCGGTCAGCACGTCGCTGGACGGATTGGAGGCAAGCGTACCGGCCAGGCGTTCGATGGCGTAGTAAAGCTCGCCGTATCCCGGATGCTCCTGGGGCATGTTCATGAGCTGCTGGCGCGCAAGCTCCAGCAGGCGCTCCGCGTCGGGGATAAACTGCTGATCCAGTATTGTCTGCTGATAGGTGAATACGGGCGTCTGGTGCAGCGTGCAGGATCGGCTTTGTATGATCGAGTCATTGACATTTATGTCGCCAGTCAGGCGCAAATCGGCAAATTCGCCCAAATAGTCGGTCAGCACGGATGAATACTGGGTACCCGTGAAATCATACAGCGGATGGCCCATGGGCAGGAGCACCGCGCCTTTGACCTGGTGGGAAGGGCAGAAGCCGGTGGCCAGCATACCGGTCTGGTCGCACACGTCCAAGGTATAGTGCATCCGGCAAGTCACGGTAGGCACGTTCTCGGCCGGCCAGTAATCCGTGGTGGTGCCGTAGCCCATCGTGTCATATCGGCAGGCATCGGTCGCCAGATCGCCGGACACATTGCAGGTGGTCACCTTCACCAGCCCGTAATCAGCGGGGTCGCCCCCCATGATCTCTCGGTTGGACAAGCCCTGATGAATGGGCTGCATGAACGCTTTCCACAGCTTGGCGGCGCTGTTGCCGCCGGTGGTTTTGGAGGAAAGCGCTTTATAGTTATCGTGGCCGATCCATACGGAAGCGCAGTACCAGCCGGTCATGCCGCAGAAGAACACGCCCTTCTGGTCGGAGTTGGTGCCTGTTTTGCCCGCCACGGTCTGGCCGCTGATTTTGGCCGCGGTGCCTGTGCCCGAGGAAACAACGTCCTTCATCATGTCTACGGTCAGCCACGCGGTGGAAGGCTTGAACACCCGCCACTGCTGCCGCATGGTGCGCGCGTCGTAGATGACTGTGCCGCTGCTGTCGACGATGGTCGTGAAGGTAATGGGGCTCTGATATACGCCGCCGTTGCCAAGCACACCGAAGGCCACCGCCATTTCAACGGGGGAAATGCCACTGCTGCCAAGCGCCAAGCCGAAGGGCGTACTGTTGATGTGTTCTTTGGATACGCCCAGGAGCTCCAGGAAATTCTCTGAGCGCGCCACGCCCACGAATTCCATCAGGGCATAGGCCGCCGCGGTATTGTCGCTGCGGGTGATAGCGGTGCGCATGGTTTCAGGGCCGCGGTAGGAGGAGCCGCCGTAATTCTGCGGCCAGGAATCCTTGCCGTCGCTGCCCCGCCAGCCCGAAATGGGCAGCGGCATATTGTACAGCACCGTGCCCGCGCCCGCGCCCAACTCAATGGCCGGGGCGTACACCGCGATGGGCTTGATTGCCGAGCCGACGGGCATGTTCATATCAGACGCGCGGTTCAGCGTCTTGCGCTTGGTAGGAGCTGTTCGGCTGCCCACGATGGCTTTCAGCTCGCCCGTCCGGTAATCCAGCACCACCGCCGCTGCCTGGGGCTGGGGGATTTCATCGTAGGTGCCGTCATTGTTCCGTGCGCGGTAGGTACTGTTCGCCGGGTCGCGCAGGGCGGGATAGTCGGAATAGTTCTGCAAGGTCTGTTCCACGGTATTCTGGATTTCGGTATCCAGCGTCAGATACACACGGTAGCCGCCGGTGCGCAGCTTCTGTTCCATTTTCGCGCGGTTCTGCGAAGTGTCTTCCAGCCCGTTAATGGTCAGCAGGGCTTTTACCACGTCGCGGATGGCGTATTCCACGTAATGCGGGTATTTGTACAATTCCGTGGAGGACGGGGAATTCCGCAGCACGTTCGCTTTTTGAGGATCCAGCGCGTCCATGTACTGGTCGTAGGAGATGAATTGGTTTTCGTACATGCAGCGCAGCACGTAGTCCGTGCGGTCGTTGGTGATCTTCTTATAGTCGGTGGTGTCGCTCTGCCGGGTGTAGTAGTTGCGGCGGGGGTTATAGTAGTAGGGGTTGCGGGTCATGCCCGCCAGCATGGCGCATTCCCGCAGCGTCAGGTCGTTCAGGTTGTCTTTGCCGAAGTAATTATACGCAGCGACCTTCACGCCGTAATAATCCTCGCCCAGATAAATCGTGTTCAGGTAAGCTTCCAGGATCTCTCTTTTATTGTATGTCACTTCCAGCTGCATCGCCAGGTAGGCTTCCTGAATCTTGCGCTTGTAGCTTTGCTCACTGGACAGGAGCGTGTTTTTGATCAGCTGCTGGGTGATCGTGGAGCCGCCCTGCTGGCCGCCTGTTACGAAATTGCTGATGAACGCGCCTACGATGCGTTTCACGTCGATGCCGTTGTGCGTATAAAACCGCGCGTCCTCCACCGCCACAAAAGCGTTGCGCAGCTTTTCCGGCATTGTGTCGATGGACACCATGATGCGGTTTTCAGTGCCCTTGTAGTCGGTAATCAGGTTCCCCGCAGCGTCGTAAATAAACGACGTCTGCGCCTGATCGTCGATAGCGGTGAGGTCAAGGGCGGGAGCGGTTTCCATGTAAGCTTTCGCCACGCCGATTACAGCGCCAAGCCCTGCCAGCATAAAAATCAGCACCAGCAGGATCATCGTGCGGAACGAGTTCACCAGCACGGCCAGGATGAACGAGGGCTTCCGCGTGCGGGGCTTGAAAATCGTGCGCCTGGGAAACTGTTCCTCCGGCTCTATGTACTGTTCCTCCCCGAGCCACTCGCTGGAAAAGCCCGCGTTCTCCGCGGATATGTAGGCTGTTTGCTCCTGCGGCATATATCCGCCGCTCTCCTCCATGTCCGCTTCATATGGGTATTGCTCCTCCGCGCCGTACAGGCCTTCATCGGCAGGATAAGCTTCCCCCTGATCGTCGGAGGTATCGGTCAGATATTCTTCAGATGGCAGTTCTTCCTGCCCGTACTGATCATCTGCCGGCATCTCCGGTTCATTCCATTTCCGTTTCACGTTTTTCTCCTTGCATGATCCCAATCGCAGTTTGATTGTCAAGTGGGTCCGCACTGCAAGTATACCACAAAACCGGGGCAAAAAACAATCCCCGCTGCGCAATGCGCTCGCTCCGGGAATGTAAAAAGTGTTTCCATTCTGCTATTATTCATCCAACAAAGGAAACGCTGGGGCCTCCGCGGCCGCAGACCCTGCGCCAAAGGACTTCGTCCTCTGGACACCAATAAACGAAAAATCAACATTTGATAAAACTGACAACATTCGCCAGTCAATATGGGGTTACGGAAGTTAGAGGTTTCTGGCCCGAGAAAGCTGGGAAAATCCCAGGGGGAAAGGTTGGCTTATCGGCTTTTTTAGGGCGGAAGCTTTCTCCCTGCGCTGGGCGATGAATACCTTCTCCCCGTGATACAGCACTGCACAGGCTTTTTCCGTGGTATGCAGGACAGGAGATTCCGAAGACCGGGTCAAATAACCTTCCTGTATCAGGTGGTCAATATATTCCCGGACGATTTTTCGGTCCGTATCGCGCATGATGCCGTAGGTAGGAAACTCATTCAGACCCAAATCCAGGATCCGCTGGTCTTTGCTTCCATGCAGCATACGCACGATTAGCGTGACGCCGAGGCCGTAAGGATACCGTCGCTCCACCCGCATCATAGCGGATAGGATCTTTTGCGCTTCAACGGTCATATCCTGCTGGATGAATGGGCAACAAAAAATTCATCTGACGGAACGGGACTTGCAGGCTTATTGGAGAGAACAGTCCGGTCAACCATTGACTTTTACGCTTTACAGGAATAAAATAAGAGTGGATAAAGCCTGAATCTGTCAGGAAGGAAAGAACGCATATGAAGGTTGTGCTGAAAAATCTGACGAAGCGGTTTCCCAGCCGCACGAAGAACGGCGGCGACGTGATCGCGGTGAACAACTTCGATTTTGAAATCCCGGACGGCAAGCTGATCGGCCTGCTGGGGCCCTCCGGGTGTGGAAAATCCACCACGCTGAACCTGATCTGCGGCCTGGAAGCGCCTACCAGCGGACAGATTTTCTTCGGCGACGACGACGTGACCCGCTTGCCGCCGGAAAACCGGGGCGTGGGCCTGGTGTTCCAGAACTACGCGCTGTATCCGCATCTCACGGTACTGGAAAACATCATGTTCCCGCTGCAAAACTTGAAAGGCGCGGACAAGATGACCAAGCCCGCCATGAAGGAAAAGGCGATTACCGCCGCAAAGCTGGTTCAGATCGACGGCCTGCTGGAGCGTAAGCCCAGCGAGCTTTCCGGCGGCCAGCAGCAGCGCGTCGCTATCGCCCGGGCGCTGGTGAAAACGCCAAGAGTCCTGCTCATGGACGAGCCGCTGTCCAACCTGGACGCAAGGCTGCGACTCCAGACCCGTGAAGAAATCCGCCGCATTCAGCAGGAAACCGGCGTGACCACCATTTTCGTCACCCACGACCAGGACGAGGCCATGAGCATTTCGGACATGATCGTGGTAATGAAGGACGGCGTGGTGCAGCAGATCGGAGCGCCGCAGGAGGTATATGACAACCCCGTGAACCTGTTCGTGTCCATGTTCCTGGGTACGCCGCCCATCAACGTGTTTGACGGGAACGTAAAGGACGGGAAGCTGTTCATCGGGTCGGAAGCGGTGCTGGACGTGCCCGGCGTGAAAGACCAGAAGATATCCGTGGGTATCCGGCCCGAAGGCTTCGTCCTTGATGAGAACGGCCCCTTCACCCTGAACCTGTCCCGGGTGGAGGTCATGGGCCGGGACACAAGCGTGGTGTCCACCCATCCGAACACCCGCAATGTGACTGTCCGCTCCATCATCCCAGCGAGGAACAAGGTGGACAGGAGCGCCAAGACCGTACGTTTCAGCCTGCTTTGGGAGAAAGTGTTCCTGTTCAATGCCGAAAACGACCTGCGCATTCCCTTCGGTGGCCAGTAAGGAGGGGCGGCAATGAGCAAAAAAAGTATGAAGGGCTGGCTGTATTTACTGCCCGCCATCCTGTTCCTGGGCTGCTTTATGGTGTACCCACTCATCGACGTGCTGGTGTACTCCTTCGAGGAAGGCTACAACTCCGCGTCGCAGACCTATTTAGGCGTGGGTCTGTATAATTATTCCTATGTACTCCGCGACCCCTACTTTTTGCAGGCGGTGAAGAACACCTTCATTCTGGTGATTATCACCGTACCGCTTTCCACCGGCATCGCCCTGCTGATTTCCCTGGGGCTGAATGCGATTAAGCCGATCAGGAACCTGTATCAGGCCGTTTATTTCCTGCCCTACGTCACCAACACCCTGGCGGTAGGCCTAGTGTTCATGATTCTTTTCAAGAAGAACGCCTACACCGACGGCCTGGTGAACCTGATGATTCAATGGTTTGGCGGGCAGAGCGTGGACTTCATCGACGGCCCCTACTGGGCGAAGATGTTCGTGCTGTGCTTCTATACCATCTGGGTGGTCATGCCTTTTAAGATTTTGATTCTCACCAGCGCCCTGGCCTCGGTGAACCCGGAATACTACAGCGCCGCCCGCATGGACGGCACCCGCTCCTTCCGCATCTTCTACAAAATCACCCTGCCCATGATCTCCCCCATGATCTTTTACTTGGTGATTACCGGCTTCATCGGCGCCTTCAAGGCCTACAGCGACGCGGTGGCCCTCTTCGGCACCGACCTGAACGCTGCCGGCATGAACACCATCGTGGGCTATGTGTACGATATGCTCTACGGTAACAGCGGCGGCTATCCCTCCTTCGCCTCCGCCGCCGCGCTGATTCTGTTTGCCATCGTGCTGACCATCACCTGCATCAACTTGCTCATCAGCAAGAAGAACGTGCAGTATTAAGGAGGCGGAGCGGATGGACAAGAAATTGGACTTTGACCAAATCGAGCGCCGCGCCGCCGCTAGGAAAAAAGTATTCCACTGCGCGGATTACTTTTTCCTGACAATATGGGCGCTAATTGTGCTGTTCCCCTTCTACTGGATGCTGCTGACCTCGGTGAAGAGCTACAGCACCTACAACGCGGAATACATCCCGAAATTTTTCACCCTCTCCCCCACCTTCCAGAACTATGTGGACGCCTTTACCACCGTGGACTTGGGGCGGTACTTCCTGAATACCCTGGTCTTTACCCTGGTCACGACGGCCCTCATGATGGTGGTCATTATCCCTGCCGCTTTTGCCTTCGCCCGGCTGGACTTTCCGGGAAAGCACTTGGCCTTCACCTTGTTCCTGTCGCTGATGATGATTCCCAATGAACTGGTGATTATTACCAACTTCGTCACCATCACCAACCTGCACCTGCGCAATACATTCACTGGTTTGATTTTACCCTCCGTGACTTCGGTATTCTACATCTACCTGCTGAAAGAAAACTTCGAGCAGATACCGGATGAATTGTACCGCGCCGCGCGGGTGGACGGCACCACGGACTTTAAGTACCTGCTGACCGTGATGATGCCGATCGCCAAGCCCACGCTGGTGACCATCACCATTCTGAAGGTAATCGAGTGCTGGAACAGCTACGTCTGGCCGCGCCTGATTACCGACGACCCGAAATACTACCTGGTTTCCAACGGCATTCAGGAGATTCGCGAGAACGGCTTCGGCCGCGAGAACATTCCCGCCATGATGGCCGCGGTGGTGGTCATTTCCCTGCCGCTGATTATCCTGTTCCTGATTTTCCGCAAGAAGGTTATGGCGGGCGTTTCGAGGGGAGGCACCAAAGGATGAAGAAATATTTGATTCTTTCCCTGCTGCTGGCCCTGTGCTTCCTCCTGACCGGCTGCCACGGCAGCCAGGACACCGTGGCGTTCACCGTGCCGGACACCTTCGACACCTCCCGGAACTACGAAATCACCTTCTGGGCCAAGAACGACACCAATAAAAGCCAGACCGCTGTGTATGAGCAGGCCATCAAAGACTTTGAAGCCCTGTATCCCAACATTCAGGTGAACATGCGCCTGTACACCGATTACAGCCGCATCTACAACGACGTGGTGACGAACATCGCCACCGGAACAACGCCCAACGTGTGCATTACCTACCCCGACCACATCGCCACCTACCTGACCGGCAACCACGTGATCGCGCCGCTGGACGACCTGTTCGCCAACGCCAAATATGGCTTGGGCGGCAGCGAGCTGCGCTTCGACGGGCCGACGCTGGAGGAGATCGTGCCGCAGTTTCTGGCGGAATGCAAGCTCGGCGCGTACTACTACGCCCTCCCCTACATGCGCTCCACCGAAGCCATGTACATCAACAAAACCCTGGTGGAAAAGCTGGGCTACACCCTGCCCGACGAAATCACCTGGGACTTCGTGTGGGAGGTGTCCGACGCGGCAACGGCCAAGGATGAAGAAGGAAACTACCTGGTGAACGGCCAGAAGACCATGATCCCCTTCATTTATAAATCCACCGACAACATGATGATCCAGATGCTGCGGCAGAAGAACGCGCCTTACTCCACCGATGCCGGAGAGATTCAAATCTTCAACGACACGACGAAGGAAATCCTGTTCACCATCCGCGACCACGTGGCCACCGGCGCTTTCTCCACCTTCAAAATCTCCAGCTATCCCGGCAACTTCCTGAACGCGGGCCAGTGCATTTTCGCCGTGGACTCCACCGCCGGGGCTTCCTGGATGGGGCCGAACGCGCCGCATTTGGACATCGCAGCCGACCAGGTGAGAGACTTTGAACTTGTCGTGCGGCCCATTCCACAGTTCGATCCTGCCCATCCCGCCATGATTTCCCAGGGACCGTCAGTCTGCGTGTTCAATAAGGACGATCCCCAGGAAGTGCTGGCAAGCTGGCTGTTCACCCAGTTCCTGCTCACCGACAGCGTGCAGGCGGGTTACGCGCAGACCGAGGGCTATGTGCCGGTGACGCTGAAAGCCCAGCAATCGGAAGCGTATCAGGACTACCTCTCCCGCAAAGGCGAGGACAACGATCTGCATTATTTCGTGAAGCTGGACGCGGCGGAGCTGCTCATGAACAACACTGCCAACACCTTCACCACCGCCGTTTTCAACGGCTCGGCCTCCCTGCGCGACGCGGCGGGCCAGCTGATCGAGGAAACTGCCAAGGCTGTCCGCCGGAAAAAGACGGTGGATGACGCCTTTATTGAAAACCTGTACAGCCAGATCAACTCCCTCTACCGCCTCGACCAGATCAGCGGACAGGCCGGCTCCATCCAGGATGCCAAGGCCAGCCTCGGCCCACTGCCCGGAACCGCCGTGGCGATGCTCTGCTCCATCGCCGCCGCGTGGGTACTGATGGGGCTGTATCTGCTGCGGATGAAAACGAAACAGAAAAAACGCAGATAATAAAGCCGGTCTGAATTTGTTATCCAAAATGTAACTGGCACGGGCTTCTGCCAATCCGGCTGGAATCCCGTGCCAGTTTTTTGTTTTTCAGTAATGATGGAAAATTATTCCTGCTCAGAGACAGTTATCTGGTTTTTATTCATCCAGTTTCAGTTCCAGGTAACGCCGGAAAACGGTATAGCCCTCGGCCTCGTAAAAAGCCAGCGCGTCGTTGAACGCCCACACGTCCAGTTCGATGCGGGAAAAGCCCTTTGCTTTCGCGTCGGCTTTCACGAAGTCCAGCAGCCGCTTGCCCGATCCCTGGCGGCGATGCGCTTCATCCACGCAGATTTCCGCGATGTGGGCGAAGCGCTCGGCGTAGCGGTAGGGGCTTTCCGGGCGGTCGATGTAGTCCACCATCACCATGCCGATGATCTGCCCGTCCTCCTCGTCCACCGCGGCATAGCCGAAGCCACCCGCCAGGTACATGTATACATGTTCTTGCAGTTCTTTCCCAAATCCAGCCTTAAAATGATTCGGACGGCCCGCCACGTGCAGGTCGTTCACTTCTTTCCGCAGGACGTTGATCGCCTCCGCGTCCTGGGGCACGGCGAATCGTACCATGCTTTACTCCCCTTTCGCTTCATGAAATTCAACCATTACAGGAATATCAGGGTATTGCTTTGCGACGGTCTGCCGCACGTCCTCCCCGTCCTGCCTGATTTCTTTCGGGGATGGGGACGTTTCCCGGAGATATTCGGGCCAGACGGACTCCGCCCAAATCTGGGCGTTTTTCCGGCCATCCCGTTCCAGTTCGATGGGAGCGTTCCACGACGCGCCAACGTCGATATGATATGTGTCCCGGTCAAAGGTCAAGTCGATGGTGGGCTGCATTTCACCGTCGTACGTTTTGTCCTCGTCCAGCGAGAGGGAGGTGTCGAAACAGAGGCGGATTGCTTTCAGCTTTTGCGGGGAAACCGCATCGCAATAGAGGCCAATGGTTTGCAGCACATATCCGGCGATTTGATCGGGATAGCCGCCCATGCTCTGCACGAAATGATCTGGGTTTCCCTTTTTGTCAAACAGCGCCAGCGTATCTTTGCTCAATTCTGCTTCCAGTTTGATGAACGCATTTAACTGCCGCTTTTCATCGTGGTTGTCAGAAGAAAGGATTTCGTTCATGATCTTCATTCGATACGTTATCCATTCTTTGTATGCTTCACTTTCTTGTTCGGCAAAGAGCCGTTCCCACCGCTCATCATAAGAGAGTTGGGGCAGGATGGCGCGCAATTCCGCTTTTTGTCTGTAGAAATCCTGAAATCTTCCTTCCGGGTAAAGCCTGGCATATAATTCCGGAAAACGCTTTTGCAATTCGTTCATTTTGTTTCTTCTCCGTTTTCAGGCCAGGGATAATGCAGTTCATCCAGGGAAAGCCATTCCGCCTTGGCGTCGGTGAGGGCGGTGAGCTTGGCTGTTACTTCTTCCAGGTCCTTGACCCGGATCAAAACGGTCGCCTCCACGGACGCGCCGAAGGAGGTGTCCTCGATGAGCAGCGGCAGCGATTTCATGGCGTAGCTCACCTTGTCCCACAGGGGATAAGGCACGTCCAGCAGCAAGCGCCGGGACAGCTGCATCCTGACCACCTGGGCCGCGTCCAGGGCGATGGCGCAGCCGTGGGAATAGGCCCTCACCAGGCCCCCCGCCCCCAGCAGCACCCCGCCGAAATACCGGGTCACCACCACGCAGCAGTTCACCACTTGGCAGGCCTTGATGACCTCCATCATGGGCATCCCCGCCGTGCCGCCCGGCTCTCCGTCGTCGCTGTACCGCATGATGCCAGCGTTCTCCCCGATCACATAGGCGTAGCAGTTGTGCGTCGCGTCCCGGTGTTTTTCCCGGATGGATTTCAGAAACGCCAGCGCTTCTTCCTCCGTTTGGCAGGGGGAGGCGTAGCCGATGAAGCGGCTCTTATTGACGATAAATTCGTCACAAGCAGCTTGTTTTAATGTTTTGTAGTCGCCTGGCATGTGATACGCTCCATAAAAAATCAGGTTATTCAATCCCATACAAGTGGTGCCCATGATAAATAAAAATCAAGGGCTTGCCATAGTTATCGAACACATAACCCAGATAAAACTCCCGCTGTTCAAACGGCTTTCCGGCGTCTCTGCCATCTGTAAAAAACCAGGCGGAACATTCAATTCCGCCAAGACTCAGACCGAGAATTCCCTGATAATCCAAGACGATTTGAAGTGAAGTCTCCAATTCAGACAAGTCGATGGGGTTTGGTTCTTTTGTCCACTCCTCCGGCACTTTCCAGTTTTGCACATCCACTGAAAACGCCATGATTTCATAACTGTCTTTGTATTTTAGCGGGTCCGTCCAACTGCAATAATCGATTTGTCTTAACCCTGCTGCGTTTTCCAAATGAACCGCTTTCAGCAGACGATTACGGTTCAGGCTGTTCTGGATGACCCGGAAAGCAAAAAGAGCAAGTAGAACAATCAGAAAAACGCCAATTAGGATGCGTATTCTTTTTTTGCTTTTCATTTCCTGATTGCCTGCCTTTCTTACGGCTTTCTCGGAAGGGGGTCTGGGGGAAACCGCTCTTTGGCCTCCAAAGAGCG
>JAFWQM010000060.1 GCA_017509065.1 Clostridia bacterium | reverse complement strand
GGCGGCGTGACAGGCGTGGGGCTTTCGGCGCTGCTGCTCTTTCCCTTTGCGCAATTGATCGAAAGCGCCCTGCAGCTGCCTTATCTCATGCCGGATGTGAAAAACGTCGTAGGACTGGGAATGGGTACGGTGCTTTTGTCGGTGATCGTTGCAGCCCTTTCCAGTGTGATCGCGGCTTATCGCTTAAGCTGCGTCGATCCCGGATCTGCCCTGCGGGAGGGAAACTGAAATGACCATCAAAGCTGAAAACATCTCCAAACGGTATTTCCGCAAAACGGGCGGCGCCAATTATTTCTATGCCGTCAGTCCCTTGAACCTGGAAATCAGGGGCGGCGAGGTAACCTTGCTCATAGGCCGCAGCGGAAGCGGTAAAACCACGCTGCTGAATATGCTCGCCGGGCTGCTGGCCCCAACGGAAGGAAGGGTATGGATCGATGAAACCGACCTGTACAGTCTGAACGACAAAGCCCTTTCCCACCTGCGGAGCGAAAAAATCGGCGTGATCCCCCAGGGCCGAAGCGCCATCGACACCCTGACGGTCATGGAAAACATTCTGCTTCCCGCGAAGCTGTATGGAAAACCGCTCCCCGCTGAATCCGCCCGGCAATGGATGAACCATCTCGGCATTGCGCATTTGGCTGACTCCCGGCCCGCGGAGCTGTCCGGGGGCGAGCTTCGCCGAATGGCCATTGCCCGCGCCATGATCCAAGGGAACGATATCCTGCTGGCGGATGAGCCTACCGGTGATTTGGATGATGAAAACACAGCCCTGGTTCTCTCCTCCTTTCGCGCCGCTGCCCATGCAGGTAAGGCCGTGCTGCTGGTGACCCATGAAAAAGACGCTTTGAACTATGCTGATCAGGTGTATCAGATGAGCGCAGGGATGATCCAGCCCGTTGGTCAGAACAAAGAGCAGCCGTATCACGACCCTCTGTGATCAGCCAACGACAGAAGAGGATTGTTTTTTCACGGTTTTGTGACTTGATCTGTGATCATTGACGCTTGACAACCCGACAAAATGATGATATGATTTCGTTGTTAGATACATCTAACATCGCTGCTTCCTGATGGAATTCCTCCCGAAGCAGCATATTTTCAGAACATAAGTTAGTTATAACTAACTATGGAGGGAAGCATGTCGGAAGAAACCGTGATCCGCTGCTGTGCGCCAACGCTGGCAGCCATCAAAACGGGAAGCCTGTTCAGTTGCCCTGCCCAAAGCCAGGAAGAATTAACGGAAAGTCTGCGCATGGTCAATCGGTGCCTCATTCATAAGGACGTGCGTGCTTTCCCGCTGCGGTATCAGAATGGCCGGGCGTTGATTTATCTGTATCGTCCGCAGATGCTGGAGCGTGATTTGCAAAACCCCGTTGCGGAGGACATCCTGCGGAAAACTGGCTATCCCAAAGGAAAAGCGATTGAAAAGATCGCTTATCTGATCCGTCGACTGCGGGAGTGCGATTCCTTCCCCCATGAGATCGGCCTGTTCCTGGGCTATCCTGCTGTGGATGTGAAAGGATTCATCGAGCACAAAGAATGCAAATGCACGGGCATGTGGAAGGTGTTTGAAAGCGACGAAACGGAAGCACAGCGATATTTCGCCCGGTGCCGCCGCTGTACCGAAGGATATATGCGGCGCAAACAGGAAGGATGGGATCTGTCCCGGCTGACGATTCAGCCCCGGCAGTTTTCATACAATTAAACCAATAAAGGAGGTTCCCCATGAAAACATTTCGTTCCCTGCTTGCCCTGGTGATGGCGCTGTGTCTGGCACTGGGCGCGTCCTGCGCCTTTGCCGATCAGACCCTGGAAGGCGACGCCAATGTGGATCAGCGTTTTTACCCTGCTGTCACACCCTTCATTCATCCGCCTTTTTACAACGTGAAGCTGGCGGTTGAAGTGGACGATAACGGCGTGATCACGAACGTTACGGACAACGGAACGGGTGGCGCGGGCTCCGTGCAGGAGGGCAATGAGGAATTCTGGGCCAACAAGAACAAGCCCTACTTTGACGCGGCTGTAAACGGCGGGCTGCTGGAAAAATTTGTGGGCAAGACTTTGGAGGAAGTCAAAGCCATGGATATGACCAGCGGCGGTGTGGATACCGTTTCCGGCGCAACCTTGGTAAGCATCGCTGCCCAGGAAGCCGTGGTCAACGCCTTGGAAGGCAAGGCGGGCAAAACCTTCCTGGAGGTGGAGGGCTCCGCGCTGCCGGTGGAATCCATCGACGGGAATGTGGTCACGCTGAAAAACGCCCTGCCTGAGGATTTTGATGTACAGGTGCTGGACATCCGCTGGGGCGTGCGCAACGAAGAAATCATACCAGCTGACAGCTATACCGTGGAAATGGCGGATGGCAAGGTGACGATCACCTTCCGGGACGCGGCCAGCCTGAAAGCCGGTTACTATTACGTGAACGTGGTGGATGCTAGCGGCAAGTATCGTTCTCCTTCCTTCGAGGGCGGCCCGGCCGCGGCACAGGCCCCTTACTTCATCATCGACAGCGGCCTGACTGCGGAGGATATTTCTTTTGACGGGCAGTGCGTTGTTCTTTCTTCCGGTTCCATGGCCGACTATCTGCAAAACATTGAACATGTGCTGATCCTGGCGGAGGGCGCGGAGAAGGCCACAGAGCAGGTTATCGTCGGCCATCACGGCACAGCCAGCACTTTCATCGCCCTGGATAAAAACGGCACGCTGAACGCGGACGGTGTGGTCAAGGCCCGCAACGGCAGCGAAAGTCCCCTGTTTGAGGATGGTGTCAACTATACCGTGAACGTGGCTGCTTTCGGTTATCCCGAGCTTTCCTTCTCCTATGTCAAGTCAGAAGATGCGGCGGAAACCGGCATCCTCCCCGCCATCGCCGGAGAAACCGGGACCACTTACGTCAGCCTTTTTGACGTGATCATCAGCGACCGGTGGACGCCTGTCTGGCAGGACTATATTGCCGCTGTCATCGGCGAGGAGGACGCTCCCATGATGACGGTCGGTCTGCAGAGCGCCATCACATCCGAGCTTTACGGTGAAGCCGCTGTGGATACCTTTGCGAACGGTGGTTACGCTTTTGACTGCGATTTCATCAACGACGCGCAGAGCATCACCTTCAAGGATGACACCGCCACGATCCTGAAAACAGACGGAACCAGCGAAACCCACACCTATGAGTATCTGGGGCAGGTCAGCATCGGTGAAAACGAAACCATGATGTACCAGGGAATGGAAATCTCCATGGCTTTTCCGGTAGACGTATACAGGAGCACCGATGAAGCGGGCGAGTTCAACTATTTCTTCCTGCGGGAAGACACCATGGCGGAGACGTATCATATCGAGTTCCGCTACGGCAAAGACCTGGAGGAATTGAAGGGCTACCTGGTGGGCCCCTACGCTTACTGGCTGGCTGCTGGAATTGATGAGAACGCCGATGACGAAACAATCCGCAGGGTAATCGCCCTGTTCTGCCTGGAGAACATGGATTATTCCGCGCACGCGGAAGCCGCACTGGCGCAGTTGAGTGATCTGGGGTTCGTGGGCACGTGGCAGGCGGACATGACGCCCTTCGGCGAGGCATACGCAAATGTGGAACTCACCATGACCATCGATGAAAACGGCCATGGTGTCACGTTCATGAACGGCGTGCAGACCGCCGATTTTGAAGCCTATGCCGTTGACAATGGCGAAAAGGGCGACGGCATGGGCCTGTATGTGGCGTACAGCAACCTGGAAGGAGAAGCGGAAGCCGCTCCCTATGCCATGACCGTGAACGACGCGGGTCAGACCGTACTGACGCTGACAGCGGATGACGGAACCATCAGCTGGGTCAGGCAGGAAGCCCCGTCTGTTATTGAAATTGCCACGGCAGAGCAGTTGCTGGCACTGGCCCAGGCTGTCAATGACGGCAGCGTCCAGGGTTATCCCGGGCAGACCTTTGTCCTGACTGCGGACATCGATCTGACGGGGATTGAATGGCAGCCCATCGGCCATATGGATCTTGAGGATATGGGCAATACAAGCCGTATGTTCTTCGGAACCTTTGACGGCCAGGGTCACACCATTTCCAATGTGACTTTCAATTCAGATTATCCCATCTGCGGCGCGGGCGTGATCGGCATGAACTGCGGTGAAGTGAAAAACCTGACGGTGGAAAACGTCCAGATACGCTGCACGGACACCTTCTCCATGGCCGTTGGCGGCGTGGTGGGCTACAACATGGGGTCTGTCCATGACGTGTGCCTGACCGGTGAAAATGACATCGCCGGAGTCAACTGCGTCGGCGGCATCGTCGGAGGGAATATGGGCGCGGTATACAACTGTACCGTGGAGAATGCGACGATCCGCGTGCTGGGTGACAATGACTTTTCCTCGGGACGCATCATTCAGGCGGATGTGGCGGAGTGCGGCGGTCTGGTGATTGGCGGGAGTTTCGGCGGCGTCATCGACAGCTGCACTGCCCAAGGCAAAGTCATTGCGGAAGGCAATGAGCCGGTTGGCCTGGGCGGCGTGGCAGGATGCCTGGAGATGATGGATTCCGTGACCAACTGCTCCGCGGATGTGGAAATCATCACCACCCAGGGCGGCCACGCCATTGGCGGACTTTGCGGCTTCGGCGGCACGCATTCCAACGGCATGATCGTTGCGGAAACGGAAGGCATCGTCACCACCCAGTATCCCGCCATCATCGACAACTGCACTGTGACGGTGAAGATGAACGTGCCCGGCGCGACCCACGTGGGCGGTCTGGTGGGCACCGGTCTGTACTACTACGGCGAGGAAACCGCTTTTCAGATCACTCATTGTGCTGTAAACGGTGAAATCATCGGCGCCATGACGCCCGGCGCCGTGGCGGGCCGCGCGGTGAATTCCGTGATCGAAAGCTGTGAGGCAAAGGTGTCACTGGATGGAGAACCCCTGACCGACGAGATCGGCACAACAGCTGTGATGTATGAGAGCGGCGACCAGTTCGAGGGAGAGGCCGACGGAGTCTGAGCACAGAAAGAGGGCGGCACGGTGCGGGCTGCATCGTGCCGCCTTTTTCAGGGAGGAATGTTCCATGAAACCGGATTATAAAAACTGGATGCCCAAGGGCATGATCCTTTCCTTCGCGGCAGGGGTTGCCGCTTTTCTGCTGCTCAGCCTGCTGTTTGCCTGCACAGGATGGTTGTCGGGCACCTGGCAAACGGTGCTGACTGTCCTGTCTGCCGTCCTGGCGGCGGTCTTCTGCGGGCTGACTATCTGGTCTGTTCTCATGTATCGCGCCTTCGATTACAACGGTAAGCGGCAAATGTCCCGGCAGATCATTGAGGGTGTCGCAGCGTATATCAAGCTGCCGCAGGGCGGGAAATGCCTGGATGTGGGCTGCGGCAGCGGGGCGCTGGCCATTGCCGTGGCAAAGCGGAATCCCAAAGCCGACCTTGTGGGAATCGACCGCTGGGGCAAGGAATACGCTTCCTTCAGCAAGGCCCTGTGCGAACGCAACGCCCAGGCGGAAAAGGTGAAAAACACGTCCTTTGAACAGGGCGATGCGACGCATCTTGATTTCCCAGACGAGACATTCGACGCCGTGACCAGCAACTACGTCTATCACAACATTCCCGGCGACCGTCAGCAGTATCTTCTGGAAACCTTGCGCACCCTGAAAAAAGGCGGCACTTTCGCGATCCACGACATCTTTTCCGCCTCCAAGTACGGCGATATGCAGGCGTTCGTGAAGAAGCTGAAAACCATGGGCTACCAGAAAGCGGAACTGATCGACACCGCCAGCGGATTGTTCATGAAAAAAGGCGAAGCGGGCTGGATGGGGCTGTCCGGTTCGGCGCTGCTGGTAGGGAAAAAGTAACGGAGGGGGCTGTCATATGGCTGCAAAGAAAGAAAAGAAATCACCATCAGCATTTGGCCGTCTGATGGAATATGCGGGCTGCTTCCGGGTGCTGACCTACCTGTCATTGGTGCTGTCCGCGCTGAGCAGCGTGCTGGCGCTGCTGCCCTTCGTCTGCCTGTGGCGCATCATCCGGGAAGTACTGGAAGTGCAGCCTGACTTTTCACTGGCCACCGGGATCGTCCGCAACGGATGGATGGCCGTGGTGTTCGCTGTGCTGGCCTGGCTCGTGTATGTGGGCGCGCTGGTATGCTCTCACGGCAGCGCCTTCCGCACGGCTGCCAACATGAAAAAGGTGCTGATGCGCCACATTGCCCGCCTCCCCATCGGGTTTGCCGATGAAATGGGCTCCGGCAAGGTGCGCCGGATCGTGACGGAGGTCACCGGCTCCACGGAAACGCTGCTGGCGCACAACCTGCCGGATATGGCCGGCGCGATCACCATGCCAATCTGTATGCTCGTTATGCTGTTTTTGTACGACTGGCGGTACGGCATCGCCTGTCTGATCCCCATTGTATTGAGCTTTGCCGTCATGATGCGCATGGCGGGCCCGGCCATGCAGGAGGACATGCGGCTGTATCAGAATGCCCTGGAACGCATGAGCAACGAGGCCGTGGAGTATGTGCGCGGCGTGCCTGTGGTCAAGACCTTCGGGCAAACCGTCTTTTCCTTCCACCGGTTCAAAGCGTCCATTGACGATTACTGCGAATTCTGCATGCACTATACCCGGATGATGCGCAAGTCCATGATCGGGTACACCGTGCTGATCAACAGCGCCTTTGTGTTTATCCTGGGCCTTACGCTGTTCCTGATCCGCGGGGAGAACTACCAAACGGACATCCTGCTGAACTTCCTGTTTTACGTCATCTTCACGCCCGCCATCGCCACCACCATGAGCAAAGTGATGTTCATGAGCGAGAACGATATGAAGGTGAAGGACGCGGTTGCCCGGATGGACATGATCCTCAGCATTCAGCCTTTGCCGGAAGCGAAACAAAGCCTGGAACCGAACGATGCGACCGTTGAACTGAAAGATGTGACCTACCGGTACGCGCCGGATGCTTCGGCGGCTGTATCCCATCTATCCATGAAAGCGGAACGAAATGAAATCGTCGCCATTGTCGGCCCCTCCGGCAGCGGAAAAACCACGGTTGCGGGTCTGATCTCCCGGTTCTTTGACCCGCAGGAAGGCCAGGTGCTCATCGGCGGCGTGGATGCGCGTCAGATTCCCAAGGATGTGCTGATGCGGCATGTGGCTTACGTTTTCCAGGACAGCCGCCTGCTCAAACGCTCCATTGCCGACAATCTGCGCATCGCCAAGCCGGACGCAACCGAGGGCGAAATGATGGAAGCGCTGAAAAATGCCCAGTGCATGGACATTCTTTCCCGTCTGCCGGAGGGGATCAACACCATGCTGGGCAGCCATGGAACGTATCTTTCCGGCGGCGAACAGCAGCGCATCGCCATTGCCCGCGCCATGCTGAAGGATGCCGATATCGTGATCCTGGATGAGGCCAGCGCCTTTGCCGATCCGGAATGTGAAGCGCAGGTGCAGCTGGCTTTCCGGGAGATGGCTAAAGGACGGACGGTCATCATGATCGCGCACCGCCTCTCCACCGTCCGCAATGCCGACCGGATTTATGTGCTGCGGGACGGTCAGGCGGAAGAACAGGGTAAGCATGAAGACCTGCTGAAAAGGGACGGACTCTATGCGGATATGTGGACAGAATACCAGAAGGCAGTCAAATGGAAAGTGGGTGAAACGGCATGAAGCGGGTTCTGATGAAGCGGTTTGCGCTGACGGAGAAAGGCGCTGCGGATATGCTGAAAGCGATCACGGCGGTGACGCTCTCGAACATGGCTCTGATGACCCCTGTCTGGCTGCTGTTCGCGTTTACCGGGGATTATCTGGCCGGGACAGCCGCTGGGCGGTGGGCGTATTATCTGCTCTTTGCGGCGGCCTGCCTGATCTTGGTTTTCCTTCCGAATTACTGGCAGTATAACGCCACGTTCTTTGCGACCTACGTTGAATCCGGCAAGCGCCGCATTTCCCTGGCGGAAAAACTGCGGAAGCTGCCGCTGTCGTTCTTCGGCAAAAAGGATCTGGCGGATCTGACCGGCACCATCATGGCGGACGCCGAAACCCTGGAGCATGCCTCCTCACACCAGATCCCGCAGTTCTACGGGAGCCTGATCTCCACGGTGCTGATTTGCATCGGCCTGTTCTTCTACAAATGGGAAATGGCCCTGGCGGCCGTATGGCCGATCCCCATTGCCATCTTTATCGTAGCGGCGTCGAAGAAGGTACAGGCGCATTTCATCCGCCGTCAGTCGGAATCCAAGGTGCGGCTGAACGACGCCGTGCAGGAGTTCATCGAAGTGTCCCGCGATCTGAAGAGTTGCAACGCCGAGGATGCGTATCTCTCTGAGCTGGAGGAGAAGATCGACGACGTGGAGAAGAAAGCCATCGGTGCGGAGCTGGGCCAGGCGGCGTTCATCGTTTC
>JAFWQM010000059.1 GCA_017509065.1 Clostridia bacterium | reverse complement strand
GAGAACGTACATCCTTTACCGAGTGAAGATGTCATGACTGTAATGATGATAAAGTCCAGAACTGCTTTGACGGCAAGCGTGGAATAATCTCCTGAAATCCCGTCCTGTATTGCGCCGACAATCGCCATTGCGCCAATGCATACTGTCAGCGAAGCTGTAACAAACGCATTCACGAACCGCTTGTCACCGCTATTGCCTGATTTAACTTTCAACCATTCGCCAAAGTGCTCAAATCCCTTCTCAATCCCGATGATTTCACCAATAATCGTGCCCAACGCAAGGCAAAGCACAACCAACATGGATTTCCCACTGAGGATTTCCCCATTGTCTATGTGAAGCATTCCCTGCATCGCTCCTGCGATTGAAATGAACAGAACGCTAATTCCGCATGCTTTGGTTAACGATTCCTGCTGAT
Organism: Clostridia bacterium; assembly: GCA_017509065.1. The sequence continues at coordinate 8,761 of JAFWQM010000059.1, read as the reverse complement.
CCTGACGGAACAGTTTTCCGGTAAAATGTCCAATCAGCCCTCCGGCAACGATTGCTGCGCTGTTGATGATTGTTCCGAGTCCTATCATATGATATCACCCCATATCATTCCGATTGTTGCACCGATTAATTCAAATTTGGAAACTAAACGCTTTGATCACCTTCTGATGAACTTCTCGTCTGTTCCGATATCTTCGCTCACAAAGCGTTCCACATTCATGTGCAGATCATATTTTTCTCGAAGCACTGCTAATCTTGCCATCATGGGCGAAGCATGATGCGCGTCAATTGCAGCCTGATCGGTCCAACTGTCTATCAGCAGGATCGTTTCCGGATCATCAAGCGGCTGGAAATACTGATAACGGAGATTGCCTTTTTCGGCCCGGATATCTGCCGCAATACCGGATGATTCCATTTCTTCAGCGAATGCCCTTGCATTGCCGTTGGAACCTTTATAATACAGATTCACTGAGATCATCATGCTCATCTCCTTGGATCGGAAAATTCAAAGATAAAACACTTTAATGAGCACCCTGGCTCGGAATTATTATAGCAGAAATCGGATGATTTCGGAAGGTGGCAAGCGTTATAAATACCGCCAATTCGGTGTCACTACCAACCTGGATACTGTTCCTGTCCAGATGATCACGCTGTTCCCGGACGGCAGATACTGCGGATCGCCGTCCACCTTGTCGTTCAGCAAGGCTCCGCCGTCCAGGTTGGTACATTCCTGCGCCTCCCAGTCCAGCACGATGCCGTTCCCGATGCCGCTCAGAATGACTGCGCCGCTGTAGGTGATCAGCGTAATCGTTCCGCTGCCATATAGTGTGAACTTTGGCCATGCAGGCACCGTGCCCGGATTATGTATCGTCATACCGCTGGCTGTCAGGGTGATATCCTCCGCAGGCGGGTACAGGCGCTTATAAGGCTGGCACTGGAAAGGCACGGCGAAGCTCCTGAAACCCCGTCCACGGAGGATTTTGCTGAAATCGATCTGGTTGATGATCCGGGCGTCATAGGAGCGGTCCGGCTCGTTTCCGAACACCACGCTGCCCGAGCCCTGGAGCCATGCGCAGATAGCATCGATGTCTGCGTCAGGCCTGATCCAACATTGCGCCGTTTTCAGCACGGGCTCGTAGACGGGCAGATCGCTTTCCGGCAGCATCAGCACACCGGACCGGCCCGGAATGGTGATCTGGTTCACGCGTTCTTTCGGACGGGATATGACGGGATACTCGGAAACCATGATACCATAGTCTTCTGAGCTAACCCCGTTCCACAGGAAATAGGGATGCGTATCGATCACCTCCGTCAGTATCCGTATCCGTGCTGCCGCCTGCGCGTCATGGCGCTGATCTGCGCCGCGAGGGACTGCGCGTCCATATCGTTAGCCATGACCATGTTTTCCACGTTCACGGCAGGAACCGTTTCCGGCACCGCGCTGTTCGCCTTTACCGCGTCGATCAGATCCCGCAGCAGGGATTCCATATTCTCAGTAGAGCGTTCGCCCATGAAGCCGGACATCACATCAATCATGCCCGCCTTCAGCCTTGCGGACATCTCTGACCACAGGGTGTCCAGCGGCAGGATGGCTTCAGCCCCGGCCTCGCCAACGCCCTGCAGCCCGGCAGCGCTGGCCAGGATGGTGGGCTTATCGAAAATCCCGCCCAGCGCGTTCCAGGAGACGGACAGCTTCGGCAGCTTGATACCTCAGCCAATGTCGTTCCAGGTGACGCTGATGCGCGGCAGCTTGAACTCCGGCAGCTTCCACTGGAAGTTGAACAGGCCCTTGAAGTAGTTGACTTTCTCCTGCAACCATGTCTTTGCTGATTCGATGGGGCTTTTGATCACGCCCAGAACGCTGTCCCACGCGCCTTTCACGCCGTTCTTGATGTTGGTCCATCCGTTCACGATGCCCGCCTTTGCATTGGTGATGGCAGTGGACACCGCATTCGTGATATTGTTCCAGGCAGTTGAGGCGTTGCTCTTCAGCGTGTTCCAGGTGCCCTCAATGCCGGATTTGATGTTGTTCCATCCGGCCGTGGCCCCGCTCTTGATGTTATTCCAGGTAGTGGAGAAGAAGGAAGTGACGCCGTTCCACACCTCGGTGGCTTTGCTGCTGATGCCTGTCCATACGCCGCTGATCCAGGTGGTGAAAGAGTTCCATGCGGTTTCCGCTCCGGTCTTGATGGAAGTCCACACCCCGGAGATCGTAGTTTTGATGCCGTTGAAAACGGTGCTGGCCGGGGAGGAGATCCCGTTCCACACGCCGCTGATCCACGATGTGAAAGAAGTCCAGGCGGTATTGGCAGCAGTTGAAATGCTCGACCATGTACTGGAGAAGAACGACGTCACGCCGTTCCACACGGTACTGGCGGTCGTGGAGATTCCGTTCCATACAGCTCAATAACTCGTTTATCTAGCTCAGGTTTTGCAGAAGCGTTATGTGATACTTCTATGCCGTTTCGCTTTAATATGTCACTTATTGTACGGCGATGGCAGCCGAAGGTTGAGGCGATAGAATTAGCTGATATTCCATTAATGTAAAGCTTGATCACTTCCTGAACCTCATATTTGGACAGAATCTTTTGTTTTTGTCTAATTATCTTTACCTCTGTTTGACCATATTCATTTATGCTTTTATCTTTTGATTTGACTGCTTTATCTGAGGCTGTAGTGGATTTCGGTAAAGTACCCTTATATTTACTAACCTTCAAAAATGTGTTTGAATAAAGTTCCGATAGGTCCATTACAGCCGCCGATCACGGATGATCGGCAGCAATAAGAGAGCTTATCCTTCTTTCGTGAAGAATAAGCTCTTTTTATGTCCGCGCTCATCCCGCGCGAAAACATCAAAGACCGATAGGATAAGCTTCGATTTCTTTGAGTCCCTTGTGACCCAAGGCCATCAGACGGCGGCAGTAATCGTCACTGCGCTTCTGAATATCGTCCTGGAATACTTCCAGTTCGGGCATGGAAACGGCGAAGAAGTCATAGCCTACCTTGTCAAAGATGTGGCGCTCGCCGAAGATGATGAGCTGATGGAAGGATTTCCTTGCTTTTTCAAGATCGCCCAAGGCGGCGTAAGCCAGACCCTGCCAGTAGATATAGTCCGAGGGCTGGTCGTTGTAATAGCGCACGGGCTCCGGCACCTGGGAGCCGATGGTGGCCTTTTCAAAGCACGCTTTAGCCTTTTCCTCGTCCTTCATCATTTGCCAAGCGCGGCCTATCGTATAATATGCCCTGTTGTCCGGCACGTTTTCCAGCTTGCCTTCGCCCAGGTTCACGGGATAGGTGAGTGTTCGCTCGGCATAAGAAATGGCTTCTTCCGGCTTTCTTTCTGTCAGAGCTTTTTCCGCCAGGGCGAACAGCGCAATTTTGTATTCGTCCGCCACTTTGCCTTCGCCGCCTTCCCAGACATGGAAGGTATAATGGGTCAGCAGGTCGAGGGCTTTTTCATGCTGCCCGTCCTGGTTCAGCAGGGAGATATAGGCCAGCATGAGCGCATATCGGTCTGGAATGATTTCCCTGCGGGCTTCCAGGATGGCAAGCCGCTCTTTGACAGGCCGTTCCAGGCGTTTCAAAAGCTGCTCCTGCTCCAGCAGGAAACGGCTGTTATTTGGCTCCAATGTACAAGCTTCAGCGATTTCTCCGGCGGCTAAGTTTTTGTCCCCGTGATTATAATAGGCGATGGACAGATTGCGGTGGGCCGGAGCCAGGCCGGGCATTTCCCGGACAGAGGCCTGCCAGTGGCCGATAGCGATGTCATACTGCTTCTTATCGTAGAGTAATTCGCCTAAGAAATAATGGGCCTTGGGCGCTTTTTTCAGCAGGGAAACGGCGTATTCCAGCATCAGCTTTTCCAATACCTGATTCGGGAAGCACAGGTCGGTGCTCAGGGTTTCGGCCTTTTCCGCGTCGGCTTTAGCCGCGTCCGTCTGGCCAAGCTTGGCTTCCGCATAGGCTTTGGCGTAATACTTCATGGGATAGTCGATGGGGCAGCGGGCCAGTACGTTGGCGGCGTCCTGCCAGCAGCCGAAGGAAATGAATTCATACGCTACGTTCAAGTATTCCCCGATGCGCCTGCCGGTAGCTTTATCGAAGGCTGCCTGATCCACGCGGCACAGCAGAGATAGATACAGGGGATCGATGGTCAGGCTTTCATCCAGAAAACGCTGGCATTCATCTTTGTTCAGCTGCGCCAGGATACTTGCTTTCAGGCTGCGGGTTTTCATATTGTGCCAGCCGCGGATCAGGCTTTCATCGGCAAATTGCAGAGCCTTGTTCAGGTCGCCCTGTTTCACGCACAGGCAGGCCAGATGGTGATAGGCCGGGCCCGCTGTTTCTGCGCTCCAGGTGGCTTTGAAGAAAGCGTCGCAGGCTTTGGGCAGATTGCCAAGCAGTTCCAGAGCTATTCCTAAATTGAAATACGGTTCCCCGGCGTAGGGGTTGGGATTGCGCCAGGTCTGCTTTTTTATTGCAGCCTTGAAATAGGGCACGCTTTCAGCGATTTGGGCGTTTCGCAGCAGGTACAGGCCGTAGGCGTTGTTGAGCCGGATGTCTGTGGGATCGCGCCGCAGTCCCTCCAAATAATAATCGGCGGGCAGGAAGGTGGCGTGGCGGTACTGCTCCAGATGCTGTCCCGCCAGATACAGTTCTTCCAGCGATTGAATATTTTCTGGCTTTTTCAGGGCTTCGGCAGGCTCGGGAATGGGCTGGTTTTCTTTGACGTATTCTTTGTAGGCACAGAGCAATTCATCGTTTTCGCTGTATACCGTGATCTCGTAATCCCGCAGTTCTTTTACGGTGTCCACAAACGCGGCACGAGGGGACAGATCGGCAGTTTTCTGATAGATCACTTTTCCACCGGAGCAAATGACGATTTGGGCGTTCTTGTATTCTCCCGTTGCGTATACTTTGATTCGGGCGGCGGACGCTTTCCTTTGGACATCTTCGTTGGCTTCCGTGCCATATGCAAAAGGATCGGGCGCAATCGCGTTCCCTTTTTCATCCAGAAAATCAACGCCTAAAATGATGTCTTTGGTGGCGTTGCTCACCCGGCCCACGGTCTTGTAGGGCATGAAATACTGGGTGAAGTTTTTTTCCTCCTGGGGCTTGAGCCAGGAAAAGTCCGGCTGGTTGTCGCAGTACACGCCGGTCATGAGTTCGATATAGGGGCCGTCCTCGTCGGTGAGATTTTTATCCCACATTCTGCCGAAATCCCCATTACCCCATGTCCATTGCTTCTTGCCGGGGCTGATATGGTGGTCGGCCACGTGCAAAAGGCCTGCGTTCCGCCCCTCGTCGAAGTTGCCTACGAAGTCAAAATCGGAATGCGCCGCCATATAGGAAGTTGGTACCTTGATATTCTTATACCGCGAAATGTCCACGCCCGCGGAATAATCGGCCTTGTAGTATTCGCCGGTGGCGATGGGGAAGGTGGAAACGGCGCGCTTGCCGTGATCCATGACCGCGTTCACGTCGGGCGGAAACACGGAAAAGGTATCGTCGTTCACGTGAACGGCGGGGTTGGCCCACCACAGGAAGGTCTGGGGATAGTCGGTGGGGTTGAACAGCCGGCCCTTGATTTCGATATAGGCTTTGTCGGGATACAGCGTAATAGCGGCGTTGCCCTTGGTGCCGTTGATCCGGTCTGTTTCGCCTAAGATTACCGTAGCGGAGCCGTCCGGGTTTTCATTGAAGGTATAATCCACCGGCATGAAGGTGGAGGGACGGTGATGCTGGGGCCAGTTGAATTCGATGCCGCCGCTGATCCATGGCCCGGCCAGGCCCACCAGGGCGGGTTTGATGACCTGGTTGAAATACACGAAATCATAGTTGTTGGTCTTGTCCAGCGCCCGCTGGATGCGCCCGCCCAGCTCCGGCAGGATCATCACGTACAGATAATCGTTTTCCAGGATGACAGCCTTGTATGCCACGTCCTCCTTGGTTTCGCTGATCTTTTCGCAGATAGGCACGGGGTACACCTTGCCCGTAGAGCCCTGATAGGCCCGCTTTTCAATGAACAGAGGATTCTTTTCCAGACTGCCCGCCTTGTAGGTGGGGAAGGTGATCGTCTGCTCATAAACTCTTGTCTTGTTCATAACGATTTCTCCTTACAGGCTGATTTCGTATACAGGCTGGACTTTGATTTGCTTTAAATCCGCAATCAGGGCCTTGACTTCTTCATTCCGCGCGGCCATGGCTGATTCCACGTTCACGTTGGCCCCTTCCCGGATGGGGGAGATTTTCAACACCATCGTGCCGGGCAGCTTGTCCTTGTGTTCCAGAAGTCCCACTTCCCAGGTGTCGCCGTTGCAGAAGTTGTCGCTGATCATCACGTCATTCAGGAACAGCATGCCGATGTCGCCCCGATAATTGATTTGCAGACGGGCGTCTTTGAGGCCGTCCAGGGCGTTTTCGGGGATATGCAGCTTCCAGCGGCAGGGTGCGGCGGGTTCACAGGTGATTGCGATTTTCTTTTCCTCGGTAATCGCCTGATAAACGCCGAAGGGGCCTTGATCGGCCACACGCCGAGCTTTGCCCTGCAATCTGTCAGCCGGATAACAGTACAGGACATTTTCGGACTTTAAGGTTTCCAGCCGCAGCCCGCCATTTTCATCTTCCAGCAGCGCGGCATCGGTGAGAATCAGGCTCCCGTCCCGGAGGACGAACAGACGGTTGGTTTCCTCCCGGGTAAGCAGCATGATATCCACTGTTCTATCATCTTTCTGGACGGTGAAAAGCTGCCCGCTGCCGGTCACTTTCGCATCTTTCTCAAACCGGAATGATCCGCCGTCGGGCACCATGAACACATACATAATACGGCCCCGGATTTCCGTCCTGAGCACCGGCTGGGCGTTTGTCTGACGGAGCAGAATGCCGTCCAGATCGAAATGGAAAGGCAGGATGGCGTTTTCCTCGGAGGCGATGGAAACGTCGAAAGTATACGTTTCTTTCGCCGTTTCTATGACCACCTGCTCATGATTCTTTTCCGGCATCACGCGGTGATCCTGGAAATTGTTGATGAACAGGAATCCGCTTTCCCCGTCGGTACGCACGGCAAAGCGCAGGGTATTCAAATCCTCCGGGCTGATCTGGGAAGCGCCGACCGGCAGCACGGTTTCCATGGGCGCGACGCGGTCGCCAAAGAAGCGGGTGAAGAAATGGATGGCTTTCAGGCGGTTGTAGCTCTCCCTGATCTGCCCGAACTCGCCCAGGGCTGCCTGGTAGTCGTAACTCAGTTTCGGCACTTGGGATTCATTCAGATATGTCCCATTTTTACCGATAGGGTTGGTGCCACCCTGGAACATGTAATAACCCAACCAATTGCAGCCTGAGCCCAGTTTGATATTGGCCAGTGCATCCACGCTCTTATAGGGATAAATGAACCGGTAATAGTAGCAGCACATCATACCGCCGCCCATTTCACAGCAGGCGTAGGGACGCTCTGACGGCTGGTAGGCGGGTTCAAAATCGTCCGTACACTTGATCCCGTCACGATGATAATCCTGGTAAATGTATTCTTCTGTGGGTGGATGCTCGCCCTTATGGGAATAGAAAATCCAAGGCCGGTAGGCATAGCCACCCCACAGGGGAAGCACGCGTGGTGAATAGGCCGCGCCGCCCCAGGCTGTGCCAGTGAAGAACACAGGGGTCAGGCCGCAGTCCAACGCGATATCGCGCAGGGCAAGGATGTACGTTTCCCCTTCATTCCCTGGGAATACCCACTCGCCCGAAATGCCCGTGGTCATTTCCCAGGGGGCAGAAGAGTGCATATATTCGTTGTCCAGCTGCACGCCAATGATGGGGCCGTTGTCCTTGAAGAACAAACCCTGCGTCTGCTCACCGATTTTTTCATACAGGCGGCGGACATACTTCAAAAAATCGGGATGCGTCGTCCGCACCTCAAAGGGCTTGCCGTACAGCCAGTCCGGCAGGCCGCCGTTACGTACCTCGCCGTGATCGAACGGGCCAACCCTGAGAATAACGTATAACCCATGTTTCCCGCACAGCTCAACGAATTTGCGCAGATTCCGCTGCCCGGTAAAATCGAATGTGCCCTCTTCTTCCTCGATGTGATTCCAGAACAGATAAGTGGAAACGACATTGACGCCGCCCATGCGCATTTTGATAAGTTCGTCTTCCCACCGGCGATCGTCCATCCGGCTGTAATGGAATTCACCGGAAACAGGATAAAAGGGTCTGCCGTCCTTTTCAAAATAGAAATTGTTGGCGGAAAGCCGGCTGCCGGTCGAGGTGCTTCCGGAAAAATCCTCCCCTAAGGAATATACAGGAGAAGCTTTGTAGCCTTTCAGATCGATTGCATACCGCATGGCGCGCGCTCCTTTTGTTTTCTTGGTTGTCCCATTCATTGCTATTATATCGGATTTGCCGTTCTATTACAATCACATTTTCTTGATGAATCTCGATATGATCTCACGACAGAAAAAGCCCGGTACCTTCTCACGTCTGTTATAAAGACAGCATGGATGCGTACCAGGCTTTTTGCTTCTTAACCCGGATAAACCGGAGGAGTTTTCAGGGGGAACCCCCCTTCCGAGAAAGCTATAAGCGTTTTCGGAATTTTGCCATATTGCGAATACTGTTGCTTATAAGAGTTTATTGCTCGCCCAATTGAATCGTGAATTCAGATGCGGGATGAGAAATCGTTCCAGACAAGGAACGAAACCGCAGGAATACTGGAGGTATTTCAAGGTTGAGTGACGCAGGATGGACCGATTTATCGCCCGCAGATAATT
>JAFWQM010000058.1 GCA_017509065.1 Clostridia bacterium | reverse complement strand
TGCCGCCCGGCCTCCGCTAAAAACAATCCACCGGATTGTTTTTCGAGCGCTTCGGCCCCAGTATTCCTGCGGTTTAGTTCCTTGTCTGGAACGATTTCTCATCCCGCATCTGAATTCACGATTCAATTGGGCGAGCAATAAGCAAAAACTCAAACGTTTGCATTTTCGACAAAGTTCCATAATTAAAAAGAATAGTTTCAAAAAGTGCCTGACATTTCCATAGATATAACAAAATACAAAAATATTTCTGAAAGTGATTGACAATCATGGAAGAATGGAAGAGCAAATTATAATAGTATTGCAAACGATTGCAGAGTTTGCGTTTCACTTGTAAAACGCGGGCAGCGGGGAGGGTAACGGGAGAACTGCTCCCGGGAGAAACGCTGGGCAGGGCAAAGGAAGCATGATAAGAGCTTATCTGTCGAAAAGGCAGAAGCGATATGCACCCGTTCCCAAAACTCGAATTTTAAGGAGGAAATCACATGAGGAAAACATTGGCTGTCATCCTATGCCTGGCGCTTCTGATGAGCGTCGTTCCTACTCTGGCGGAAGAAACCGCCGCTCCCGTGGCTTACATCATGTACGCCGACGGTGCTTGGGCCAACCAGTTCTGGTACGACGGAAACGAATATCCCGTGAAGGCAACCACCGCCGAATCACCGGCGCGGGCACCTACACCGTGGGCCTGGAATTCAACGAGGAAGCCCAGGGCCTGGCCTTCACAGCGCTGGGCATCGTGAACGGCGAAAAGACCTTCAACGGTTACTTCATCGACATTACCGAAATCAAGGTGAACGGCGAAGCCATTGAGCTTGGCAAGGGCTACACCTCCTCCGACAACGGCATCGAGACCCGTGAAAACATTTACAACGAATGGGTTGGCGAAATTCCCGCCGACGCCCGCCGCGCCGACGGTGATCTGGAAGGCGCTTCCCCCATCATCGTGGACAAGGAAGCCTTTGCCGCCGTCAAGACCGTGGAAATCACCTTCAACTTCATCTATGGCAAGCCCATTGAAAAAGATGACGCGCCCATGACCCAGGAAGAAGCGGACGCCCTCAAGCAGGCCGACTTCAACGCTTACATCGGCGTGCAGGGCAAGGACACCTATCACGAAGGCCGTGGCGAGGGTCCTCTACGGCGACTTTACCGGCATTTCAGCCACTATCCTGGACCGAAGTCTTGCGTGCATGAACCACATAGAAACGATGGAAGTGACCTTCACCTTTGCGCAGCGTAAATAACCGCAAAGAGAAATAGAAGCCCTGTTTCTGCCGCCGGCCTTACCGGAACGTGCAGCTTCTGAACGGAGGTTTTTTCAAGGGAACAGGGCTGTAACAAACCTCAAAGTATCTCCCAAATTATAAAAACGGCATGAAATGTCAACCGTATCGGTCGGATTCCATGCCGGTTTTTTATGAATCAGGAGTTTGAAACAGCTTTATTTTATGATGGTCTCCTGATCAGCAGCGTTCTTTCAGGCAGTCGTTAATGATCTGTTCCAGTGCTTCGGGAGGCATGGACAGTTCTTCCTGCGCCACATCCATCACGGTGCGGCGTTCCATCTGCGCCTTCTTCACGATCGCGGTCGCCTGCTCGTAGCCGATTTCCGGGCACAGGGCGGTAGCGATGACCGTGGACTTCATGAGCATATCGTTGCAATGGTCAACGTCCGCCAGAATGCCCTCCACGCAGCGCTCGCGGAACGTGTCGGCGGCATGGGTCAGCACTTCGAGGGATTCGAACAGGCAATAGAAAATCACCGGCTCAAAGGCGTTCAGTTCCAGCTGGCCAGCTTCCACCGCCATGGAGATGGTCACGTCGTGGCCCGCCACCAGAAAAGCCGCCTGGGTGACCACTTCCGGGATGACCGGGTTGATTTTGCCGGGCATGATGGAAGAGCCGGGCTGACGCGCGGGCAGCTGCAATTCCTCGATGCCGCCGCAGGGGCCGCTGGAGAGCAGGCGCATATCGTTGGCGATCTTGGACATGACCAGGGCGCAGTTCTTGACCGCGGAGGAAATGGCCGCGAAGCTGTCGGCGTTCTGTGTGGCGTCGATCAGGTCGTCCGCCGCTTTTACCGGCTGGCCGATCAGGTCTGCAAGAATGTCCATCACGCAGTTCAGATATCCGTCGCTGGCATTGATGCTGGTGCCGATGGCCGTCGCGCCAAGGTTCAATTCAAACAGCTCGTTCCGGCTGCGCAGGATGCGGTTGGCGCAGCGGCGTAGAGCATCGGCGTGGGCCTTGAACTCCTGCCCCAGGTACATGGGCACGGCGTCCTGCAGCTGCGTGCGGCCGAGCTTGAGCACCGTCGCATTTTCCTGCGCTTTCCGGTCGAAGGCGGCGATCAGCCTGTCCAACGCCGACAGCAGCGCTTCCGTCATGCGAAGCGCTGCCAGCTTGCCAGCGGAAGGAAACACGTCGTTGGTGGACTGGGCCATGTTCACATGGTCGTTGGGGTGAACAGTACCGTCCCCCTTTTCCCCGCCCATGATCTCGCACGCACGGTTTGCCACCACTTCGTTCGCGTTCATGTTGGCTGAGGTGCCCGCGCCGCCCTGAATGGGATCGACGATGAACTGGTCGCGCAGCTTGCCGTGCAGGATCTCGTCACAGGCCCGGATGATGGCCGAGGCGATCTCCGGCTTCAGCGCGCCCGCGCGCTGGTTGGCGATAGCGGCGGCCTTCTTGATCATGACCAGGCTTTCGACCATATACGGATGCATCAAATGCCCCGTCATGGGAAAGTTTTCCTTGGCCCGCAGGGACTGTACGCCGTAGTAAGCGTTGTCCGGCAGGTTCACAATGCCGATGGAATCATGCTCTGTTCTCAATGTGGTTTCCCCCTCCAATGCTCATGCGCTGTATGCCTGTATTCTTTGGAAATTACGGCGATGCCGCCGCAAATTACAATGAATTCGGAAGCCATTATAACACAGGAAACAGACGTTTTCAATGAAGAGCAAGAATAATTATGGAGAAGGCTACCGTCACTCCGCCAGTTTTTTTCTGGTTTGCGTCAGATACACAAGCAATAAGAACACAGTCATCAGCACTCAGGTGACAGGCTCCGTGATGCTGGTTCCGATAAATCCATAGGCCGGAATCAGCCACAGCGCGGCAAGCCCCTTCAAGGCGAGCTCAATTGTGCTGGAAATAATCGGCGCAGCTTTTTCACCCATGGACTGCATGGAGACGCGCAGGGCCAGAAGCACGCCCAGCACCGGTTACATGGAGAAGTGAATCCTCAGCCCCGTCACCGCCAGGCTGATCATTTCAGGATTCCGGGTGCCGGTGGTCAGGCGGATGATGTCGCCCCCGAACAGATACACAATGGCGACACAGAGGAAGCCCCAGGCCGCTTCCATGAACATCACCCTGTGCAGCGTTTCCCGGATGCGGCGCTTTTGCTTCGCGCCCCAATTCTGGACGGTGAACGTGCCGGAAGCGTCCATGATGGTGGACATGGGCTGAATCAGGATATTGTGGATCCTGCGAAAAGCCGTGAACGCCGCGATGGCGATTTCACCCAGCACGTTGGTCGCGCCCTGGTAGACCACGGAGCCAAGCGATACCACGCTGTACATGAACGCCATTGCCCCGCCGGTGGAAAGCATTTCCTTGGTGATGCCGTTTTCCAGCCTGAAATCATCCTTTCTCGGCATCGTGCGGCCATAGGCGCGGTACACGTACACGCCGGTCAGCACACCTGAAACCGCCTGGGATACGATGGTCGCCAGCATACCGCAGCAAATGACCGCCATGTAGCTGTACGCCTGGCAGAAAATGCTGTCCGGAGTGTTCATCAGGCGCATCAGCGCGGGCAGGAACACCATCGCCAGCACCGTCAGCAGGACGGTGATCGTGCCATTCAGCATCATCATATGCCCGATGGAGCGGCGGATTTTGTTTTTGTCGTGCGCCCCCGAACGCCTGTGTCACCACCAGGGCAAAGCCGCTGTTCAGGCCCCAGGCCAGATCAATAATGAGACTGTACAGCGATGACGTAGCCCCGATAGCCGCAATGGCCTGATCCCCCAGGCAGTAACCGGCCACCATGGTGTCCACCATGGAATAGACCTGCTGGAAAATGTTTCCGATAAAAAGCGGGACGGCGAAGGTGAGAATCATTTTGATCGCGTTCCCTTGCGTCATATCGAGAACGGCTGCCTTCCTGTTTGACATGCTCTGCGCTCCTCCGTAATCCTTCATTTCCAGCAGAGATCACGTTTTTCCTGTCCTCCGCTGTGCCCCCAATATACCGCAGTATGAACAGTTATATTTATATATTTATTGGAAAATTATAATATTTATTTTGTATTTCAAACCGAAACCCATTATACATCTCTATATTATATTGGGAGTTGCGCACCAGCCCTTTTTTGGGATGAAATAAAGCCTGGAAAAGAAACACCAGTTATGTTACAATAATTTGTGGGAGCGACGAAATTCCGCTTTCGTCTCAGGTATATGATCTTTTGAAATGTTTTCCGTTATCCGCTTTGAAACTTCACCCCTTTCCGGAGGTATATGCATGAAGAAAGTTTCCTCATTGATTGTTTCCCGCCGGTATTGGATTTTGGGCCTGATGATTGCCCTGTCTGTTCTCTGCGCTGTGCTTTTTTTGCATGTGAAGGTCAATTATGATATGACAAAATATCTGCCGGACGATTCCGCCATGAAAATCGGCATGGATGTCATGGAAGCGGAGTTCCCGTCCATGGGGGCGGACAAAAGCATCCGGGTGATGGCGGAAGGACTCGAAACAGAGAATGAAACAGAGCTCCTGGAAAAGCTTCGCATGATTCCCTATGTGGAAAGCGTGGCGCATGACAGCAGTGACAAATATCACAAAGGGGCTTATTCACTGTTTGTCATCAGCACTTCCCGGGATTACGGATCACCGGAAGAACGATCCATCGAAGCCGCGCTGGAGAAAGACTTCCAGGAATATCATATCGTGTACCAGAATGATAATCCAGGCGTGGACGAAATGCCGATCTGGCTGTTTGTAGGCGCCGGCATCATTTTGATTATCCTCCTGCTTATCATGTGCAATTCCTGGTTTGAACCTGTCCTGTTCCTGATCAATATCGGAATGGCAGTGATCATCAACGAGGGAACGAATATCTTTCTCGGCGAGGTCTCCTATGTCACTTCCTCCATCGCGGCGGTTTTGCAGCTGGTGCTTTCCATTGACTACTCCATTATGCTGATGAACCGTTACCGGCAGGAAAAAGCCATGGGGCTGAATAAAACCGAAGCGATGGCTTCCGCGCTTAAAAACTGTTTCGCCTCCATCGCAAGCAGCGCCATGACGACGGCTGTCGGGCTGTTTGCGCTGGCGTTCATGCACTTCAAGATCGGAATGGATCTGGGCTTCGTTCTGGCCAAGGGCGTGCTGATCAGCCTGATTTGCGTACTGACCGTACTGCCGGGCATTGTCATTAGGGGGGACGGCCTAATCGAACGCACCGAAAAAAGGACGGTCCGTTTCTCCATGGGCTGGCTTTCCCGTTTCAGCTACAAATGGCGGTATGTTCTGGCCATCGGATTCATTGTAATGTTTGGAGTTTTTTTCTTCCTGCAGGGCAGCACGCCGATCGCCTATACGCTGTCGAAGGTGGACCGCATCGCGGATATTTTCCCGCCGGAAAATATGCTGGTCATCGTTTATGAAAACCGTGATGAGGAAGCAATGGCGGAACTGGCGGATACCTTCAGGAATTATAACGGCGTGACCCAGGTCATCGGATACCCGAACCTGTTCGGGAAAGCATATTCCGCGGATGAACTGGCAAAAGCGCTGGATGAGTTCAGCGGTATGGGGTTCGATATGGGAGAGGGCATGGACTTTGACCCTGCCATGCTGAATACGGTTTACACGTTTTATTATGCTGGCTCATCCGTTCCCAAGGAAGATCAAAAACTGACAATACCGGAACTGTTCAGCTATGTGAAGGATACGCTCCTGAGCAATCCGCTGTTCGGAAGAATGATCAGTCCCCAAATCCGGGAAACGATTTCCGGAGCGAAAGAAAAGCTGGACAGCGGCATGAGCATGCTGAAATCCGACCGCTGGTCGCGGATGATTGTTTATTCAAACCTTCCCGTCGAATCAGAACAGACAGAGCGGTTCATGACGATGCTGACGGAGGCGGGAAACAGTCTGACGGGAAAATACTATCTTATCGGCAATTCAGCCATGAGCTATGAAATGCAGAACTCCTTTACCGGAGAGCTGTGGACGATTACGATGCTGACGGCCGCGGCGATCTTCCTGATCGTGCTGATTTCCTCCCGCTCCTTCATCGTTCCGGCGCTTCTTGTTCTGATCGTTCAGTGCGGCGTGTATGTTACCGTCACAGTGATCGGATGGCAGGGGTATCAGATATACTTCCTGGCGCTGCTTATTGTTGAATGTATCCTGATGGGGGCGACGATTGACTACGGCATTTTATTTACCAATTACTACCGGGAAAGCCGGAACCGTCTCGAACCTCCCGACTCGCTGAAAGCGGCCTATGACGGCTCCATTCATTCGATCATGACGTCCGGGCTGATCATTGTGCTGATCACGGGAATCTTCGGCTACACCTACCCGGATCCGACAATAGCCGAAATCTGCCGGACCATCGGAATAGGGGCCCTTTCGGCGATTCTGGTGATCTTGTTCATGCTTCCCGGCTTGCTGGCAGCAATGGATCGGCTGATTATACGCAGAAAGAAAACATAGAAGATGAAACGATTCCAGATAACAGAAGCGGAGTACGAGGCGATCAATGAGAAAAAGACCAGGCAGACTTGATTCCTGACAAATCCGCCTGGTCAATGAACCGGTATTTACGCTATGTCAATAATCAATAAGCCTTGGCGAAGTACATGACCTTATTGGCCTTGCGTCCGCAGCAGACGCAGGTGTCGCCGAAGGGCGTCTGGTCGAAGGGCATGTTGCGGGAGGTGGCGTTGGTTTCCTCCTTGATCTTGTCCTCGCAGGCGCGGTCGCCGCACCACATGGCGCGGGCATAGCCGCCCTCCACCTGGGCCTTCAGTTCGTCGTAATTGTGGACGTCCTTGGTGTGGGCCAGGCGGAATTCGTCGGCGATCTTGTACATGTTCTGCTGAATGTCCTCCAGCAGCTTTTTGATTTCTTCCGTCAGGTTGTCCAGGGGGATGGTGGTCTTTTCAAAGGTGTCGCGGCGCATTACGGTGGCCACGCCGTTTTCGATGTCCTTGGGCCCCAGCTCGACGCGTACGGGCACGCCCTTCAGCTCCCATTCGTTGAACTTCCAGCCGGGAGACACGTTGTCCCGGTCGTCCAGCTTCACACGGATGCCGGCGGCTTTCAGCGTATTGAACGCTTCCTCGCATTTTTCCATCACGCCGCCCTTGTGGGCCGCGATGGGCAGGATGACCGCCTGGAAGGGGGCAATCATGGGGGGCAGCTTCAGGCCGCGCTCGTCGCCGTGGGTCATGATGATGGCGCCGATCAGGCGGGTGCTGACGCCCCAGCTCGTTTCGTGGCAGTATTCCAGCTTGCTGTCCTTGCTTAAATACTGGATGTTGAAGGGCACGGCAAAGTTGGTGCCGAAATTGTGGCTGGTGCCCGCCTGGAGCGCCTTGCCGTCCTGCATCATGGCTTCCACGGAATAGGTGGCCTGAGCCCCGGCGAACTTTTCCTTATCGCTCTTCTGACCCGCGAACACGGGGATGGCCAGGTTTTTTTCGCAGAAGGTCTTATAGACGTTCAGCATCATCTGGGTTTCTTCTTCCGCTTCCTCAGCGGTGGCGTGGACGGTGTGGCCCTCCTGCCACCAGAATTCCGCCGTGCGCAGGAAGGGGCGGGTGGTCTTTTCCCAGCGCATCACAGAGCACCACTGGTTGTACTTGAGGGGCAGGTCGCGGTAGGACTGTACCCACTTGGAGAACATGGTGCAGAAAATGGTTTCGCTGGTGGGACGAACCGCCAGGCGCTCCTGCAATTTCTCCGTACCGCCCTGGGTGACCCAGGCGACTTCGGGCGCGAAGCCTTCCACGTGGTCGGCTTCCTTCAGCAGCAGGGATTCGGGAATCAGCATGGGCATGGACACGTTTTCGTGGCCGGTATCCTTGAACATCTGGTCCAGCTGCTCATGAATCAGCTCCCAGATGCGGTTGCCGTAGGGCTTGAGCGCCATGCAGCCGCGCACGGGGGTGTAGTCCATGAGGTCGGTCTGGGTGACCACGTCGGTATACCACTGGGAGAAGTTTTCGTCCCGGGGTGTAATGTGCTGCACAAATTCCTGTTTCTTTTCCTTCGCCATGAATTGGTTCCCTCCTCAAAAAATAAACCCTCCGTTCCTTTGCAGGGACGAAGGCTTGCTTCGCGGTACCACCTTGCTTGGCGCTTTCCAGGAAGCGCCCGGCTCATTGCGCCCTGTAACGGGAGCGTCCCGGCGGGGATTGGCCGCTGGCCCACGGGCGGGATTGCCTGCCGTTGCGCGCTTTCAGCCATGGACGCACTCTCTGGAAAAATGGCGGCATGTTCCCGTGCATTGCCTGTAACACGAAGCATTATATAACAACCGAAATAGAATTGCAACCTTTTCAAAAAATATTCTAAGGCTTTTTGTTACTGCTCAGCCTTCGGCTTCGCAGTAACGCGGGGCTGTCTCACTAAAAAAATGAGGCAGTCCTTTTTAAGAAAACACTGAATAAAAGGGCAGATATAGAAAAGAAGCACTAAAATGGTAAATAGAGGAAAAACGGAAGGATATGAAAACCTTTCTCAAGGCCCTCTCGGAACAGTATACCGATGATCAAGTTCTGCTGATTTGCGATGGCGCTCCCTGGCATAAATCGAAGACTTTATCCGTGCCAAACAATATCCATCTCCAGTATATTCCTCCTTATACCCCTGAAATGAATCCGATTGAGCAGGTTTGGCGCGAAATCCGTACCGATGGTTTCCGTAATGAGGTTTTTATCACGCTTGGTAAAGTCGTTGATCGCCTATGTGATACTATCTGCTCACTTACCAAGATACTATTAAACGCATCACTGGACGTAAATGGATATTTGATATTTTTAAAGTTAGTATGAGATAGAATTTTCCTTTGCTGTCCGCGCAAAAGAATTTGGATTGCTGCCGGACAAGGTGGCAAAAAGAATCTCATGATAATTGAATCACTTCTTATGACATTTGGGACAGTTTCTCTTGTCACGCCATTTCAGATTTGGTATCATAGGATCGTGAGGCAGTCCATGATGGAAATTGAAACGTCGCAGGAGGGCGCTATGAATTTACGGGAATGGAAATACATGAAAAACAATTTCACCAGTGTATCGCATACTACGCTGAATCCACGCGGTCCCGGTGTGGTGCGCATCCATCTGGTGCCCCCTAAGCATCCTATGAAGGAGCCGTCTGTGGTCATTCTCAACGGGCAGGACATCATTCCGGTGAATCCAAGCTGGACGGTGCTGCTGAATAATTTCATCACGCAGGTGAATCAGCTTCCGGATCAGCCCCTGGCCCAGGAGGACATGGACAGGATCGTGGAGCATACGGTAAGCGATACCTGCCACGTGTTTCCCAGAACGCCCCGTGAAAACATCCACAGGGATCTGGAAACCATGCTGAGAGCGCTGATGGACGTGGCATACGGACGGAAGCCGGAAACGGAGATCGGGTATCTGTCCCTGGGTGAATACGCGCCTTACATGACCGCGCCTCATCGGATGGATCTGATGGTGTCCGCCATGACGAAGGATGGCCACTGGCACTGCAATCAAAAATGCCTGCATTGCTACGCTGCCGGCCAGCCCGAAGCGGAAGTGAAAGAACTGACCACAGCGGAATGGAAGCGGGTGATCGACGCCTGCAAAAAAGCCAACATTCCCCAGCTGACCTTCACGGGCGGGGAGCCCACCCTGCGCAGCGATCTGGTGGAGCTGGTGGAATACGCCCAATGGTTCGTGACCCGGCTGAACACCAACGGCGTGAACCTGACGGCGGACCTGGTCCGCGCCTTGTACGACGCCAGCCTGGACAGCACCCAAATCACCCTGTATTCCGCCGAGGAAGCCGCCCACAACATCCTGGTGGGCGCGCAGAATCATCATAAAACCATGGAGGGCCTGAACAACGCACTGAAGGCGGGCCTCAGCGTCAGCGTGAACACGCCCCTGTGCAGCCTGAACGCCGGGGAATACGTGGACACGCTGAAGGTGCTGCGGGATCTGGGTGTGGGCTATGTATCCTGCTCCAGCCTGATCCTCACCGGCAACGCCAGGGCCGAGGACAGCCGGGCCACGCAGCTGACCGAAGCGCAGCTCACCGATACCCTGTCCGCCGCCGCCGCGTACTGCGCCGAAAACGAAATGGAGCTTTCCTTCACGTCCCCCGGCTGGGTGAAGGAGGAAACCCTGCGGGAGCTGGGCCTCATGGTGCCCTCCTGCGGAGCCTGCCTTTCCAATATGGCTGTGGCTCCCAACGGCGATGTGGTGCCCTGCCAGAGCTGGCTGTCGGACAAGCCCTTGGGCAATCTGCTCAAGGATGATTGGAAGCGTATCTGGAACAGCCCCGCCGCCGCGGCGATCCGTGACTATTCCGCAAAAATGACCCATGAATGCCCGCTGAAAAAGGAGGGCTGCTGATGAAAAAGATATTCGTTTTGTTCGCGCTGCTGCTTTGCCTGCTGCCCCTCTCCGCTTTCGCAAAGGACCTGGACGAGATCCAGAATTACGGCGTCAGCGTGCAATTGAGGGAGGATGGCACGGCGGACCTGACCTATCACGTGGATTGGCTGGTGCTGGACGATAAAGCCGAAGGCCCCCTGGAATGGGTGAAGATCGGCATTCCCAATCAGCACGCCGACAGCTTCGCCGCTATTTCTCATAACATCAAAAAGATCGGATACCTGTCCGACGGCGGCTCCTATGTGAAAATCACCTTTGACCGGAAATATTACGCGGGAGAAACGGTGTCCTTCGATTTTTCCCTGCATCAGTCTTATCTGTTCGTGCTGGATGGCGATACGGTGCGCTTCTCCCTCACCCCCGGCTGGTTTGACAAGATCGAAGTGAAAAACGCCGTGATCCGCTGGAACGCAGCGGGCGTGCAATCGTCCAACGCTGACAAGACAGAGGACGGCTATCTGTTTTGGAAGACCGTCCTGCGGAAAGGTGAGCGGCTTCGGACGGAGGTTGTTTATCCCAGGAACTATTTCATGCAGTTGGATGAAAATCAGCAGTCCACCAACGCAAAAGTGGATAAAGAAAGTGAAACGCTTGCCATCGTCTTTGCGATGCTTTCCCTGACCATCATCGGCGTGATCGTCATCGTGGTGATTGCGGGAAGAAACGACAATTACCGAGGCGGCTCCGGCTTTGGCGGCGGACATCCTGTGATTATCCATACCCATACCCGGTCAGGCGGCTGCGCCCGGTCCTCCTGCGCCTGCGCTTCCTGTGCCTGTGCCTGCGCCTGTGCCTGCGCGGGCGGCGGACGGGCCGGCTGTTCAAAAAAGGATTTCTACCCAGGGCCCAAAGCAAATGCTCCCGCCCACACTGACGATGTGTTCCCGATGCTGTTTCAAGCGCTGGAAAATACGAAAGAAGAACGGCCATCAGACTGAAAATCGAGGTTTGTTAAACGGCAGAAGGAGGCAGGCTACAGGATAGATGAGCGGATTATGCAGAGAGCTTCTCTGTAATAATTTCAAAGGATTGTTATTTCCGTACAAATTACGGTATAATGGCGGAGAAAGCCGCCTTTGGCAATGCCTTAACGGACAGCCAGAAGCATTTTATGGAGGAGACAAGAGCATGAAACAGCGGGATCTTTCGGCGATTCTGCCCGATGGCAGCAGCTATCATTTCTGGGAGACGGAGCCGGTCTGGGAGAGGGAGCTGTTTGTCAGCCCGGAAGGGTGTGACGACAGCGACGGCAGCGAGGCTGCCCCTTTCCGAACCATCGGCCGCGCCGCCATGGAGGCGGAGCCGGGCACCCGGGTCCGTATCCATGCGGGCCTGTACCGCGAGTGCGTCAAACCGGCCCAGGGCGGCACGGACCCTGCGCACCTGATTTCCTATGAGGCCTATGGTGACGGGGATGTGGTGATCCGGGCCTCGGAGGAGGTTGGGAAGTTCATCCCCAGCGAGGGCTGGATGCTCCGGGGGGTAGACCCGAAGAGCGTGCGTATCTGGGAATACTGCCTGGACCCGGATCTGTTCCGGGGCTATAACCCCTTCTGCGCGGTGAACATTCTCCATGACCGGCTGTTCATCGAGTATGACAAGACGGATATGACCACCTACCTGAACCGGCGCGGCTGCGTGTTCTGCGACGGAAAGCCGCTGACCCAGGTGCCGCTGTACTACCTGATGGGGCAGCGGGACAACACCTACTGGGTGGAAGCCAACGGACAGAAGGTGCATTTCCGTCTGGCCGGGGATGCGGACCCGAGGGAGCACCGGATTGAGGTGACAGTGCGGGAGCAGTGCTTTGCGCCGGACAAGCCCTTCCTGAACTATATCCGGGTCAAAGGGCTGATCCTTGAGCACGCGGCCACCGGCGCGCCGGTTCCCCAACGGGGCGCTGTCTCCGCCTTCCGCGGTCACCACTGGATCATTGAGGACTGCGAGGTCAACTGGTCCAACGGCGTGGCAATCGACGTGGGCAACGAGTGCTGGCACCACACTCACCGGGAGGGGGAGATCATCGGCTGCAGCGTCATCCGGAACTGCAGGATCCGCGATGCGGGCGTCTGCGGCATTGCCGGCATGTTCGCGGAGGAAATGCTGATTGAAGACAATCTCATTGAAGGGACCGGCTGGCAGAAGATGGAGTTGTCCTGGGAAGCCGGCGCAATCAAGCTGCACAACAGCGTGAACGCCCTGATCCGCCGCAATGTGTTCCGCAATACCCTCCGCGCCGATCATCTGTGGCTGGACTGCGGAAATGAAAACAACCGGATTACTGGCAATCTCTTCCTGAACGGAATTGAGCAGCGGGAAGCGATTTTCATCGAGTGCACACGGGACGGAGTGAATCTCATCGACAACAACATCATCTGGAATGTGGAAGGCCGCTTTGATCCATCGAAGGTGCCCCAGGAGCCGGGCTCCTCCGGCTGGTATAAGCTGCGGGAGACGGAGGCGGTAAACGGCTACGGGGTTTACGGCGAGGGCACGGACCGGCTGGTGATCGCCCACAACCTGATCGGCCGCTGCCGCCACAGCGGGTATTATGCCAAGCCGGTGGGCTTCCGGATGCACGGGTTGGAACGCGGCGGCACCTCCCGGGAGGCAAAGGTTTTCAACAATATCTTCTATGCATGCGGCGAGGCGGCCATTGACTTTCCCACCCGGGACAACCATGCGGACGGCAATCTGTATGTGCGGATGCAGGGGGGCTATCTCAGGGTCATGTACCCCGAGCCGGAGGCCTGCCTGAATCTTCCCGCCTGGCAGGAGTTCTTCGGCTTCGACCTAAGCGGGCAGAACGCCTGGTTTGACATTGAACTGGATGAGGAGAGGCGGACTGTTGCCTTCCGGGTCAGCAAAGACGCCCCCTTCGGCTCTGCCGCGCAGCTGCGCAGGCTTCAGCTGCTCCACGATCCGCTGTCAGTGCGGCAGGTACCCGCGGCGGACGGCGTTCTGTGCGATTTTGCGGGGGAGGAAAGAGGGGCGGGCCAGGTTATGCCCGGTCCCTTCGCAGTCTGGAATCCGGCGCTGGTATATCCCCTGAGAAAGTGATTCCGGGCCTTCCCGGAAAGGCGTATCACCAGGTCCAGCCTCAAGCCCCCTTTCCCGTGCTACAGCCCTGAGATTCTGCGGTCTCAGGGCTTCCCTTTTGCCCGGGAGCATATCAGCTGCCCCAAAGGGCTTTGCTGTCTGTCCATATCGGTTGGCCAATGCACAGCCAGGATTGCGCCTTTCCACAGGCACAGCCCATCCAAATTTCTTCTTGATTTCTGCTGAATCCGGAAAAATTATGGATGTTAGCCAACGCTAACAAAGTGCTGGAAATCATGATTAGACCGATGCTAAACACGGACATCATCATCGGGTCGCTTGTTTCAATGCTGGGTAGAATGCTTTTATCTGCCAGATGAAAAACAGGATAAATCGATACCATTCAGCTATAAATAATCCAACAAAGGGAACTGGGGCGAATAGCCCCATCGTAACCTTCTGTGACTGACTTCGATACCTGAATGGTAACGATAAATCATCCATAGATTGTTTTTTATCGGTTTTTTTGTGGTCTTTCATAGGATGGTTATGATAAAATAATAATTCAAGCAGAACCTTACTGAAGGAGTGACATGATGACCTGGTACATTATTAAGCGGGTGCTGGGAGCAATCGTAACGCTGTTCATTATTATGGTGATTACCTTTGTTCTGATGAAGGCAATCCCAGGCAGTCCTTTTCAGACGGAGAAAAACACCGAAACGGTGATTGAGCAGAATAACAAAAAATACGGCCTGGACAAGCCTCCGCTTGAACAGTTTATTACTTATATCCGGAACTATCTGCACGGCGATTTGGGCGTTTCCCTGAAGATGCAGCAGGATACGCGGGTATCGGCGATCATTTTCGAACAGGGGAAATTTGAGCTTTCCATCAAGCTGGGTATTTCTTCGCTTCTTTTATCGATTATCGTCGGCATACCCCTCGGGTGTATTGCCGCATACAGACGCGGAACGTGGCTGGATGGATTTCTTCGCGTGATGACCACCGTCGGCGTGGCTATCCCGGCCTTTGTGCTGGCCACGCTGCTCCTGCTTCTTTTCGCGGTCCAGCTTGGATGGCTGGACGTCAACAGCGGGTCATTAAAGGATGCCAAAAGCTACATCATGCCGATCCTCAGCATGTCTTCCTATTATACCTGTTATATTGCCAAACTGACCCGCACCAGTATGCTGGACGCGATCAACCAGGACTACATCCGGACCGCGCGGGCCAAAGGGGTGAAAACGGGGAAGCTGGTTTTGAAGCACGCGCTGCGCAATTCGCTGATCCCGGTTGTGACGTATTTGGGACCGGTGGCGGCGGGGATCATTACCGGCAGCTTTGTGGTGGAATCCACTTTTCAGATTCCGGGGCTTGGGAAATACTTCCTGGAATGCGTCCGGAGCCGCGACTACAATCTGATCATGGCCACAACGACGATCCTGTCTGCCCTGGTGATTGCGATGAACCTGGTGGTGGACCTGGTTTACCGTCTGATTGATCCGAGGATCACGCTGACGGCGCAGGAGGACTGACATGAAGAAGATCAATTTTGCAAAAGTCAGCCCTTTCATGGTGGATCCGGAGCCGATCGAAAAAGCAATCCAACTTTCGCCGGAGGATCTTGAAAAGGCGACGGAAACCGAAAAGGAATCGGTTGTAGAGAAGCATAAAAGCGTATCTTACTGGCGAGACGCCTGGCGCCGTTTCCGGAAAAACACCGTATCCATGGTGGCGCTTTTCGTTTTCATCGTTATTCTTCTGTTTGCCTTCCTCGGGCCGAAGCTGATTCCGTATGACTATAAGGAACAGTACCGGCTGTCGCTGAACCTCGGGCCGCTGGAATACTCGGACGAGGAGCGGCTCTGTTTTGATATCGCAAAGGAAAACGACGGATACTATGCCGCGTTCATGGCGGATGGCGGCATGATCCAGAAGAAGATCAAGTATTATTTCATCGAGAACGGCCAGGTCTACACGTTCAGCGTCAAAAAATCATACAACGAAGAAACCCACGCGATGCTGCTGTTTAACCGGGATGCAGAGTATCCGCTGGTCCTGAAAGAAACCGATAAAGAAACCGGCGAATGGAAAGCGGATGAACCTATCGAAACGACGAATGAGATCCCGCAGCTGACCGAACAGGAACAGAAACTGCGCTGGGAAATCAGGAAGATCGAACTGATGCACGGTGTTTTTCCGCACATCTTCGGAACCGATGATTCCGGCCGGGATCTGATGGCCCGGACGATGTACGGCGCTCAGGTTTCCATTATCGTCGGCATCACAGCCGCCCTGATCGTTCTTATTATCGGCTCCATCTACGGTTCAATTTCCGGGCTGGCAGGCGGCGTGACTGACTTCATTATGATGCGGATCGTGGAATTGATTTATTCCATTCCCGAAGTGCTGATCGTTCTGCTGCTGCAGATGGTGCTGAACCCCCAGGATCAGGACAATCCCAGCTTTTTGCAGAAATGGCTTGACGCAAACAGGAACGGCCCCTTTCAAGTGCTCAGCGATCTGGGCGTCGGCGTTGTCAGTATCTTTATCACATTCGCGCTTTTATACTGGGTCACGATGGCGCGGATCGTCCGCGGCCAGGTGCTTCAGCTTAAAAAGCAGGAATACGTCAATGCCGCGGTAGCGCTTGGCGCAGGAAAATGGCGGATCATCCGGCGGCATCTGCTCCCAAACGCCATCGGTACGCTGGTGATCACCACCTGCCTGCAAATCCCTTCCGCGATATTTCTGGAATCCTTCCTGAGCTTTCTGGGGCTCGGCGTCAGCGCGCCAATGCCCAGTCTGGGTTCGCTGTGCTCGGATGCGCTGAAGTCGATTTGGCTGTATCCTTATCAGTTGGTTTTCCCGGCGATTATACTGACACTGATCGTGCTGAGCCTGAATCTGGTGGGCGACGGCTTGCGGGATGCGCTGGATCCCAGACTGAAAAAGTAAGGAGGAGATCGTATTGGCTAAGTTGGATAAACTGATCGAAGTCAAAGACCTCAAAGTCTCCTTCTTTACCCCGGCCGGGGAAGTGAAAGCCGTTGACGGTATTTCATACAGCCTGGGATACAACGAAGTTATGGGTGTTGTCGGCGAAAGCGGCTCCGGCAAAAGCGTGGAAGCATATTCCATCATCGGGCTGCTGCAAAGCCCGGGAAGAGTGATCGGCGGATCGATCACCTTTGAAGGAAAGAATCTGCTGGATTTTACGCCGGAGCAGATGCGCCAGTTCCGGGGCAACAAGGTCAGCATGATTTTCCAGAATCCCATGACCTGCCTGAACCCGGTGTACACCATCGGCAATCAGCTGATGGAGGCGCTGCTGGTGCATGAGTCCTCCATTTCCAAGGCGGAAGCGTGGAAGCGTTCGGTGGAGATGCTGGACCAGGTTGGAATCAATAACCCGGAAAAACGTATGAAGCAATACCCCCATGAGTTTTCCGGCGGGATGCGCCAGCGGGCAATGATTGCCATGGCGCTGATCTGCAAGCCAAAATTGCTGATCGCGGACGAGCCCACCACCGCGCTGGACGTGACGATCCAGGCGCAGATCCTGGAACTGATGAAAAAGCTCCAGCGGGAAGCAAACACGTCGATCATCTTTATCACGCACAATCTGGGCGTGGTGGCGGAGATCTGCGACCGGGTGTCCGTCATGTATGCCGGAAAAATCATCGAGCAGGGAAAGGTGAACGACATTTTTTACAATCCGCAGCATCCCTATACCAAAGGATTGCTGGCGTCTATGCCGCGGCTGGACGAGGATGGGCATGAGCGGCTGATCCCCATTGAGGGAACGCCAATCGACTTGCTGAACCCGCCGAAGGGGTGCAACTTTGCGCCGCGGTGCAGCGAATGCCGGAAGATCTGCCTGCGGACAAAGCCTGATTTTACGGATCTCGGCGACGGGCATATCAGCGCCTGCTGGCTGCATGCCATGAACGGCACGGCTCAGCCGAATCCCGGAGAGGAGGCGCTGAAATCATGAATGAGGAGAAATCGGTACTGATCCAGGTAGAAAAACTGAAAAAATACTTCCAGGTAAAAGGAAACCCTTTCCAGCCCAAACAGTATGTGCAGGCTGTCGAGTCCGTATCCTTCTCCATTTTCAGGGGAGAAACGCTGGGGATCGTGGGCGAAAGCGGATGCGGCAAAAGTACGCTGGGGCGGACGATGATCCGCCTGATCGAGCCGACCGACGGCCAGATCGTCTATGACGGCACAACGATCTTCGATAAGGAGAAAAAGATCAGCCTCAAAATGAAGCCGTACCGCCGGAAGATGCAGATCATCTTCCAGGATCCCTCCGCCAGCCTGGACCCGCGGATGACTGTCGGGGAGATCGTGGGCGAAGCCCTGGATATCCATAAGATTTGTGCCGGCAAAAATGAGCGCCGGGACATGATCAATCACCTGCTGGACGAGGTGGGATTGAATACGGAGCACGCGAACCGCTTCCCGCACGAGTTCTCCGGCGGCCAGCAGCAGCGCGTCGGCATCGCCCGGGCATTGGCGGTAAAGCCGGAATTCATCGTGTGCGACGAGCCGATTTCCGCGCTGGACGTATCCATCCAGAGCCAGGTGGTCAACATGCTGGAGGATCTGCAGGAAGCCAACCATCTGACCTATCTGTTTATTGCCCACGATATTTCAGTGGTGCGGCATATCTCCAACCGGATCGGGGTCATGTACCTGGGCAGTATGGTGGAACTGGCGGAAAGCTACGAGCTGTGCAATCATCCGATTCATCCGTATACCCAAACCCTGTTAAGCGCCGTGCCGCTGCCGGATCCAGAGAAGAACAAGACCCGTCAGCGCATCCTGCTGGAGGGAGAGATCCCAAGCCCCATCAATCCGCCCAGCGGATGCCGTTTCCACACCCGCTGTCCCTATGCCACGGCGCGCTGCAAAGAGACGGCGCCCAAACTGAAAGAATATGGCCCCGGCCATTTTGCCGCATGCCACATGCTGGATGATCCGGCATAATCTGATTACACTTCACCTGTCGGTGAATTGTATAAATAAAAAAGGAGGAACCAACCAATGAAGAAAATCGTATCCCTGTTTCTGACCCTTTGCCTGGTGCTGGGAATGGTTTCCATGGCTGTTGCCGACGAAGAAGGATTCGTACTGGATCTGTGCATCGCCAGCGAGCCTGAGACCATCGACCCCAACA
Source organism: Clostridia bacterium (assembly GCA_017509065.1). The sequence continues at coordinate 9,710 of JAFWQM010000058.1, read as the reverse complement.
TGGGCAGCTCCGTGGACTCTGCGATCTACGCGAACCATCAGTTTGAAAACCTGATGAAATACGTGCTGACCGATGAGCATTCCAATGACCAGGATCCGACCATGTACAACGTGGACGTCGTCCCCGGACAGGCCGCTTCCTACACCGTGTCTGACGACCAGACCGTCTACACCTTCACCCTGCGCGACGACGCCGTCTGGTCCGATGGCAAGCCCGTTACGGCCCAGGATTTCGTGTACAGCTGGCAGCGCCTGGTGAACCCCGCCACCGCCGCGGACTACGGCTACTTCCTGGACAACATCGTGCTGAACGCCGCTGCGATCCAGGCCGGTGAAAAGGATCCTTCCGAACTAGGCGTTAAGGCGATTGACGACAAGACCTTCGAAGTGACCCTGGAATCCCCCTGCGCCTACTTCCTGAGCATGTGCGCTTTCCCGACCCTGATGCCTCTGCGCCAGGATGTGGTTGAGGGCAACGAAAACTGGACCGATCCCGCGAACATCGTCGTGAACGGCCCCTACAAGGCGACCGAATGGGTACATGACAGCTACATCCGGATGGAAAAGAACGACAAGTACTATGACTATGACAAGCTTGGCCCGGATGCGCTGGTATGGCACCTGAGCGACAGCGAAACTGCCATTCTGTCCAGCTACCAGACCGGTGAATGGGAATTCATCGATTCTTTCCCCACCAACATGATCGAAAGCCTGCAGGCTTCCGGCGATTGCTTCACCAACCCCTACGTGGGCACCTACTATCTGTACCTGAACTGCTCCAAGATCACCGATTGGCGTGTCCGCGCGGCGCTGGTTCTGTCCATCAACCGTGAACATATCGTCAAGAACGTGACCAAAGGCGGCCAGGTGCCTGCTACCGGCCTGGTGGCTTCCGGTATCCTGGACTCTGAGATGAAAGATTTCGCCTACGGCAGCTCCGAGCTTGGCGCCATCTACGGCTGGCTGGCCGAGCAGTATCCCGATGCGGACCTGACGACTTATACCGGCCGCTGCGACCTGGCCATGGATCTGTATGACGAAGCTGTGGCAGACGGCGCCTGGGATCCGGAAACCACCATCGTCTACAACTTCAACACGTCCGAAACCCACAAGGCCATTGCTGAAGCGGTGGGCTACGACTGGGAGAGCGTGCTGGGCATCAAGATCGACCTGGCCAACCAGGAATGGGCAACCTACACCAACGGGCTGGGCGAGCACACCTTCGGCGTGGCGCGCCTGGGCTGGATTGCCGACTACAACGACGCCATGACTTATCTGGAGCTGATGCTGACCGGCGGCAGCTACAATTACGGCCTGTATTCCAACGAAGAGTTCGACAAGGCGATCGTTGCCGCGAAAGGCATGATGCCCGGCGCAGAGCGCGACAAGGCGATGTATGACGCAGAAAAGATGCTGTTTGGCGAAGGCGGCTTCCCGGTGGCTCCGATCTACTACTACACGCAGCTGTACTGCAAGAGCGGCAATATCGACAACGTCGGCTTCACCTCCCTGGGCTACTTCTTCTTCCAGTACGCGACCCGGAAGTAATCAGCCGACATAATCGAGAATAACTCTATGGGGACCGGCCAAACGGCCTGTCCCCTTTTCTAGTGTGCCGGGCATAGCACGAATCCCTTCCGGGGAAACCTTAGTTCCAGGGAGAGTAATTGTACAGGAGCTCAACCAGTTTTCCGTTCTCATCAAAGGTGACCCTGGTGTTGTACGGAGCAAAGCTTGTTCCTTCCAGCAGATGATCGAGCAATTCATCGAATCCCAGCTTCACAGGCGCATCCAGGTTTTCCGGATCGCTCCAGTCCAGGAAGCTGATGTCCTTTTCCAGCGGTACTTTGACCGTGAAAATTTCCGTATAGAATGGATTTTCGGTATCCGTAGTGACAATATAGGTTCCATCTTCCAACTTGTAGAAGGAATAGCCGTTATTGAAGCCATCCTTTACGGTCACGCCGAATTCATCGTGAATTACGTCCATGACCATAAAGGCCGTTCCGTCTCCGAAGCAAAGGATATCGTGTTCCGCCAAGTTCTCAATCACCGCCGCGTCGAACCGGTCTCTCTCATAAATGGTTATCGTAATCGTGAATTTCGCGTCTTCGTCCTCACCGGTCGATTCAATATGGGTGATTCCGGCTTCAAAGCTCTTTCCCCCGACCAGGGCCTTGAACGTTTCGGACGTGTTTGGCTTGTAAAGGTTTGACACAGGAGCTTCGGCGGAAGCGGCGACCGCAAACCAGACCAGAAGCATAGCACACAAAATAGCCGTCATTTTTTTCATTTTATTCTTCCTCCTCGTCTTATCATGACGGATTGGCAACCGGCGTTGCCTCAGTCCGCGCGTTGTTTTTTTCCGGCTGCTGTTTCCCGGCAACGGGTTCCTTATATATATACGCAGAAATCCATCGTCTGGCTGATTCACTAAGAAATAATCTCGTCAGTTGCTCTTTAGCTGAAGAAATTGATTGCTTCCCAAAAGAGGAGGTGTTCGGAATGGAGGAGATGATACAAGAGCTCATTGCGCAGATTCAAAAGATGTCCGAACAGCTCCAGCAACAGAATGAACAACTCACAAAACTGCGGGAAGAAATAGCGGCAAAGGATGCGCAGATTGCGGCGCTGACAAAGAAAATCGAGGAACTGACACACAAGAAGAACAGCGGAAACAGTTCAACGCCGCCATCGAAAGACGGGTATCAGAAAGCGGCGCCCAAGAGCCTTCGGGAGAAAAGCGGAAGGAAAGCGGGCGGCCAGGCAGGGCACAAGGGCAGCGGGATGAAAATAGACCGCGAGCCTGACGAGGTGGTCCAGCATAAACCGGATCAGTGCGCGGGATGCCCGTATGCGGGCCAGTGCGATCTGAAAAGCTGCGAAACGCGGTATGAGTATGAAGTAGAGGTAAAGACCAAACTCATCGCGCATGAAACAATGCACTGCGAACATTGCCAACTGACAGGCCAAGCGGAAACCGGAACATTTCCGGCGCACATAACAGGCTCGAAGCATCAAAATGCCCCGATTACTTTTGCATCCAGTCTTCTGATGATCTCCACAGCCAGCTTTACCCCATTTTCAAAATCAGCCAGTGAAGCGATTCCATAGTGGCTGTGAATATAACGAACGGGAAAACCGATCACGATGCAGGGAACGCCCTGATTGGACAGATGGATCGGAGCGCCATTGGTAGCTCCACCTGTACGCACGGCTTCCTGAACAGGAATGTGCAGTTCTTCCGCCAGATCCAGTGTCCAGCGTTGGAAACGCGGATTCGTGATCATCCGCGCGTCAATATGCCGCAGCATCGGGCCGCGGTGAACAGCTGTTTGAGAAAGCCAAGACTCCACCACTGTATCATCCGCCGGGCTTCCTTCAAAAACGATGGCAATGTCCGGCTTGATATGGCGGGCTGTGACATTTGCTCCTCTTGTCCCCATCTCCTCCTGAGAGGACATTGCCCCAACAATATTAACAGATAGTTCTTCTCCTGCCAAAGCTTCCATCGCAGCCAGTATCGCCGCGCAACCCAGGCGGTTGTCAAAAGCTTTTCCGATCATGAGGTCATGTTTCTCATCGTATTCAAACGCCACATCCGGAGCAACGGGAGCGGCTATGCGGATGCCGAAGCTGTCCCTTGCTTCTTCCAAACTGGACGCTCCCACGTCAATAGACATTTCGTCCAGCGCGGGCATTTTTGTTTTTTCTTCAGCGGTCATAAAGTGCGGCGGTTTGGCTGCAACCACGCCGGAAATGAGGCTTCCGTCCTTCGTGCGGATTTTCACTTTATGAGCAGGGATGTTGCTGTTCACCCAGCCGCCCAGGGTGATAAATTTTATCGTCCCGTTCGGTCTGATAGCCTGCACCATAAAACCCACTTCATCCGAATGGGCGTCCAACTGAACTACAGGACGGCTTCCCGTGTTCTCCTTCCGATGGATGTACAGATTCCGCAGGGAATCTTCCTCCAAGCGAGCATCCTTCGGCGCGAGTTTTCGGGCAATAGCTATGACATCATCCTCAAAACCGGAAGGGCCGAAAGCGTTGGAGAGGGCGGAAATCATTTCAAGGTGATTCATAAGAGGTTGGCCTCCTGTTCTTTGTTTTCTGTGGAAACACACAATGCGCTTTCTGAGTATGCGTTCACTCCCACCATGGCATCCTATGTACTGTGACTTCCTTCCAGGGCTGCTGGACTGCTTCCTCCATCGCAAGCAGGAAACGGGCGTCGTCCAGCGCGTCCTGTAACGGATAGGGCGAAGGTCCTCCATTCAGATAATCCTCCATATCCAGCAGGATGGACGCAATAGCGAACTCGTCCTGGGTCGTATCCAGAAATAGTTCAGGCCGCCAGGTTTTGCGAAGATCGCGGAGGGCCTGCGTGTCCAGCATTTCGTATTTTTCAGCAATATCCGGCAGGAGGAAGACGCGCTGCGGATGGCACTTTTCATCCAATCCGTAAACAATGCAATCGCTCCATTCGCCCCGTTCACCTCGCACCGTCAGATGCCGGGAACGAATAAAGCTGCGGTATTCCACCGAGGCAAAATCATAGATGGCTGTCTTTCCTGACGCGAATGTGATATGCAGAACGGTTCTTTCCGCCGGACTGACGCTTCCATCGGTGATAGCCCCGCCGCGGGAATCGGTCTGTACAACAGGGCTTTGCTTCCTTTCACCACGGAGGGTGTAGGTTTCTCCTCCTGAGATACGAAGCGCTTTCCGAATCAGGCTGGCGGCATGGTAATCATGGCACAGGGAAATATAAAGGGAAGAAGGTTCTCCAATCTTCCCTTCCTGAATGGCATTCAGGCCCGCCGCGAGGATCGGATAGCGGTGATACTGTTCGCAGCATACGATCTTTGCCCCTTGCAGGTGAAGCGACCACAGGCGGTTCAGCTTTTCCATGGTATTCCCCACGGGTGTTTCCGTAACCACGGGGTAATCCAGCCATTCTTCCGCCACGTCCGCCACATGCGCCCAATCAACGGCAATGACGACAAAATCCGGGCGAAAGGAAACACAGGCGTCGCGGGACGTGGTCGCTTCCATGCCGGTGCGGGCTTTCATCAAAGCGGCCTTCTCTTCCGAACGGCACAGATACATCGCCCGAAAAAGAGAAGGATAGGTCGCGGCAATCCTGCCGAAGTACTCCGCCCGGTATCCCGAGCCTACGATGATATAGGATAACATTGTTCACAGCACCCTTTCCGCAGCGCAGCTGTTTTTGTCTGGTTCGATCCAATATGCTTTACATGTTAGCGGCAGCTTCTTGATTCGGATCATACGTGCTTCTCCCAGTCACTGTTCATTCCCTAATGCATAGGCGATCAGCAAACGCAGCGAGTTTTCCGCGCCGTCTCTGTGGCTTCTTTCGTAGCCGTGGGAAGCATATACGCCCGCGCCAATCAGCCCGTGACGGAGGTCGCTGCCCGCTCTGAGCGTTGCTTCCACGTCGCTGCCGTAGTGCGGATAAATATCTATTGCGTAATCCGCGCCGCACGCCTTTGCGGCTTCGATCAGCCCTTTGACCACCGGATAGCTGTACGGACCATGGCTGTCCTTAGCGCAGATGGAAACCTGCTTTTCCGTACATTGCAAGCCTTCGCCAACGCAGCCCATATCCACGGAAATCGCTTCTGTGCATCCTGCGGGGACATTGCCGGCCCCGCCATGTCCGACCTCTTCAAAGACTGTGATATGGGCGTAAAGTGCGCGCTTGGGGATGATCTTTTCATCCCGGATATATTTCGCAAACCCTAAGAGGATGCCGACGCTCAGCTTATCATCCAGGAAGCGGGACTTGATGTAGCCGGTTTTCGTGATCCGGACATTCGGCTCAAAGCAGACGATATCACCCACGGCGATGCCGAGCTTCTCGGTATCTTCCTTTTTCTTTACATCCTCATCAAGAATAACCTCGCAGGTGTCCCATCCACGCTTGATGTTGTTGTATTCGCCGTTCACATGGATGGAAGCGTTGCAGAGCTGAAAAGTTCCTTCATAAATACCGTTGAACTTTGTGACCACGCGGACGTTTTCAGTTTCGGCATTGTTGGGGTTCATGCCGCCGAGGTTCGTGAGCCGGAGGCGTCCGTTTCCTTTGATTTCAGCAACCATGCCGCCGAGCGTATCCACGTGCGCTTCCAGCAGCAGTCCGTTTTCCACGTCTCTGCCACCGAAGGGAACAAGAACTCCGCCTTTGTTGGTCAGCTTCGCTTCAAAGCCCAGCTTTTCAAACTCACTCTTCACCCAGGCAGCCGCGTCTTCCGTATACCCTGTGGGAGAATCAATATTCAGGAGAGTTTCCGTCTCCTTTACCAGAAAATCCGTATACTTCTTCAAATTGGTCTTTCTCATGCCAGTATCCTTTCTGCGATCATCTGTTTTTCGCTCGATTTTTCATTATTTGTATTCTCCCAAAAATAAAAAAATCCTGTAAAAAGTCTGCGGTTTACCCGGCGTTCTACATCGTAAGTACTGATTTATATCTGATTATTATGGGAATAGCATGATCATCTATAGTGTTCGGGTATGACTATACGGACTATCAACTATTTTGAAAATAATAAGAAAAGTAACAGTCGAACCACATATTTCTTTGACAAACAGAAGCACGGCAAGTATAATGATCTTGCTCGAATGAATTGCCTGACCACCAGGCAGAACAAAGGATTGCGGCAAACAATATGAAAAAAATCGTATGTTTATTTCCCGGTATCGGCTACACCTGTGACAAGCCGCTGCTGTACTATAGCTGGAAGCTGCTGAAAGGATTGGACTGGGAGATCGTACCCGTTTCGTATACCGGTTTTCCATCGGGCGTAAAGGGTCATCCTGAAAAGATGCGGCAGGCCGCGCATATGGCGCTGGACCAGGCGGAGGCGATTCTGAAAGGGATTGATTGGAGTGATTATTCAGATATCCTGCTGATCGGCAAAAGTGTAGGGACTGTTGTGTGCGCGGCATATGCCCGGCGTCATCACATTCCGTGCCGTCACATTTTATTTACCCCGGTTGAGGATACGTTCCGGTTTGTCGATCATTCCGCGATTGTGTTTCACGGGACAGCCGATCCATGGGCGGACACAAAGGTGATCGAACAAAACTGCAAGCAGAAGGGCATCCCACTCTATGAGACTGAAAACGCGAATCACTCCCTGGAAACGGGTGACGTTGACTTTGATATCCAGACCATGCGGGACACGATGCGGATCGTGAGGGCATACGCGGAAAGATATGACGCGGCAGCAGCGGCAAAAGAGAAGGTGGAATGATCGTTTGATGACGTATCGCAATATCGGCATTTTCGCGCATGTGGACGCGGGAAAAACCACGCTTTCCGAGCAGCTGCTTGTTCACGCCGGAAAGCTGCGGCAAGCGGGCAGTGTCGATCGGGGCACCGCGTTCACGGACGACCTGCCCGTGGAACGCCGCCGGGGCATTTCAGTGAAAGCCACCTGCGTTGAATTGACGTGGAAGGACACAGCCATTGTTCTCATTGACACACCTGGCCATACTGATTTTTCAGCGGAAATCGAGCGTTCCCTTTGGGCGCTGGACGCGGCTGTGCTGGTGGTGGACGCGGTTCAGGCCATACAGCCCCAGACGGAAACGCTGTTTCGGGCTTTGAAGGAGCAGCGCCTTCCTTTTCTTTTCTTCCTGAACAAAATGGACCGTCCCGGCGCGGATGCAGAACAGGCGCTTCGGCACATACAAAAGCGCCTGACTGCGGATGCGGTGCCCCTGTGGGATCAGGACACCTTGACTGAGTATGTCTGCGGCACGGACGATGATCTCATGGCGCGTTATCTGGAAGGCGAGCAAATCGGGGAAGCGGAACTGCATAAGCGGCTTGCGGAAAAGACGCAAAGCGGTGAAGCGCATCCCGTTCTTTACGGTTCTGCTTTACGGAACGAAGGAATAGACAGCTTGTTGGACGCTGTCGCCGCTTATCTTCCCCCGCCCGAAACGGACAGTCCTGACCTCTGCGGGGTCGTGTTTGCCGCGGCTCAGGATCCGGTCATGGGCCGGGGCGTGTGGGTCAGGCTGTACGGCGGCAGGCTGGAAAACCGCATGGCAGTCGATCTCGTAACGGGACGTGATAAAATCACCGGCCGGGAAATCGTCGTCCAGCGGAAAATCAGCCAGATACGCGACGCGGCGGGGAAGGATGTGGGTTCCCTTGAAAGCGGGCGCGTCGGGGTGGTTTACGGTTTAGGAGATATTGAAATCGGCCATGTGTTTGGGGATGAGAAGCGTTTGCCGCGAAAGGTGCAGCCGGGGCTTTTCCGCTCTCCGCTCATCACGGTTCAGGTGATTCCCGAATCGCAGGACAAGATGCAGGCGCTTCGGGAAGCCTGCGCTGTGTTATCTTCCGAAGACCCGCTGCTTCATGCCCGCTATTCCCGTTCTTCCGGGGAAATGCACTTGCAGGTCATGGGCAAGGTACAGCTGGAAATCCTCCAGGAAGTGCTGCAGACCCGCTTCGGTCTGACCGTTTCCTTCGGCGAGCCCGCGGTGATTTACCGGGAAACCATCCGGCAGCGGGCGACCGGCTTTGTGGCGTACACCATGCCCAAGCCCTGCTGGGCAGTGCTGGAATTCGATATTCAGCCGGGGCCGCGGGGCAGCGGGGTTTCCTTTTCCTCCGTGGTTCCGGGCAAGGACATCATGCCCCGTTACCAGCATCAGGTGGAGCAGGCGATGCCCCAGGCGCTGAGCCAGGGGCGGCTGGGCTGGCAGGTGACGGATGTGATCATTACGCTGGTAGGCGGCAATCACCACCTGATCCATACCCATCCCCTGGACTTTATCGTCGCCACGCCCATGGCCATTCAGGACGGCCTGCGCCGGGGCGGCAGCGTGCTGCTGGAACCGATTCTGGAAGCACGGTTTGTGATGCCGGAAGAATACCTGGGCCGGGTCATGAGCGACGTACAGCTGATGCGGGGAGAGATCGTGGACACCGCTTCGGAGGACGGCGCCGTTGCCCTGACCGCGCTGATTCCCGTGGCTGCCAGTATGGACTACCCTACAGCATTCGCCTCTGTCACAAGCGGAAAGGGCAGCATGAACACAAGGCTTCACAGCTACCGGGAGTGTCCTCTGGAATTAGGAAAAATAAATACCCGCCGGGGGGTTGATCCATTGGATACCGCCAAATATATTCTCGCTGCCCGCAACGCGCTGGAAGGAAACATTTTTGATGAGTGAAATAAGGAAAGACATTTTTCTTTTCCATGGTATACTATAGCATGGGAATAGTAGCTCGTCCCCAAACGGAGCCTCCGCCACGTCCTAAAGATAATCCCAACCCCATGAGGATGATTCCATTGCATTTTCTAATCGATTATGAGAATGTCCACAGTGCTGGACTGACAGGCGCTGAATTGCTGACAGACCAGGACACGGTCGTTTTGTTTTACAGCGACAGTAATGATAAAGTTGAGCAGGGTGCAATGAATCGCATCATCCAATCCGGCTGCAAAATTGAACTGCGCAAGCTGAAAACAAAAGGAAAAAACGCTTTGGATTTTTACATAGCGACGTATGTTGGTGAGTTGTTATTGCTCGCCCAACTAAATCATGAATTATGTGCGGGCGATAAATCGGTCCATCCTGCGTCACTCAACCTTGAAATACCTCCAGTATTCCTGCGGTTTCGTTCCTTGTCTGGAACGATTTCTCATCCCGCATCTGAAT
>JAFWQM010000008.1 GCA_017509065.1 Clostridia bacterium | reverse complement strand
TGATAATTCTCCGGGAAAAGGCCCTCCTGTTCCAGCCACAGCCGGAAATACTGGCCCATCAGGGTTTCCAGCACCGCGCCGCGCAGGGAAAGCTCGCTGGGATTGGACGTCCACTGGAACCATTCGTGGGGCGTAATGTCTCCCAGCAGCGAACCGCTGCCCGACAGGGGCGAACGGATGTTGTGGCGGCTCAGGATCACCACGCGATCCAAGGTATCATCCGATTGTTCAGCACGCTTGGCTTCCGCGGCCTTGCTCCAGGAAGGAAACAGCAGAACGAATCCCAGCAGCAGCGCGAAAATCCTTTTCATTTTCCTGATCCTCCTGTTTTTTGCTGGACCGTTCCTGTTCATTTTCCGCTGTAATAGTCCATGGTGATCTCGCTTTCCTCGATCAGCACCGTGTTTTGGTTCAGGGCCTTGATGATCTCGTCCGCCGCCTGATACACCGTGGCCTTGTCCGCGCCGTCGAAGTAACAGACCAGCGTATACTCATGGGTGATGGCGCCCGTTTCGTCCGTCCACGCGCCGGTGGCCTCCTGGAGGGTGTAGCCCTCAAAGTATTTAAGGCACACGGTATCCACGATGTTCCGGGCTTCCTCCTGGGTCATTTCCATCTTATAGGTGTCCTTATCGTTGGTGCCCACGTACAGGACGTATTGGACGCTTTTGCCCGTGTCCGCTTTGGGCGCGTTTGCCGCGTTGATATGCGTCAGCAGCAGCCCGGCGCATACCGCCGAGCAGCACAGGCTGACGATGGAAATGATGACCGCGATGATTGTTCCGTTTTTCTTCATGGTGATTTCCTCCTTATTGATCCAAATACGCCAGCATACGATCCTGCACGTTCTTTTCAAGATTCCGATATACAGCATATTTCTGGCAATCTCGTATTGTTTTGGTGTCAGGCGTTCAAGCCGGGAAACCTGAATAGCTCGTAGTAAGTTTGTACGATTCATTCCCTCATCCGCATCAGCTTGGCCAGCGTGGATTCTCCAAAAGAATATTGGCTCATGTATTCCCCATGGAAGGACTGCTTTCCCTCCGGGCTGCCCGACAAATAATGAAAATAATCGCAGTCCAGCAGGGAAGGATTGACTCCCAGCATTCCCCGGCTTCGCACCAGCGCCTCGCCGAAGCCGCAATCGGTCAGCGTGGTTTGCAGATCGGCAATCAGCATACGGAGATGGCTCGCGTGGGCAGTATCTCCCGGCGCTTCCGGCCAGAAAAAGCTAATCAGTTGGCCCATGCTGCACAGCGCACCGTTTCGGTCGATCAGGTAGGCAAAGAGTTCTTTTGTTTTTCTGCGCTGGAAAACGACGGGCTTGTCGCCGCACCAGACTTCAAACTGTCCAAAGCACTGCGCTTTGAGCCGTTTGGGAAACGCTCTGGCTGATGTGGAAACGGGATAGCGCAGGTGCCGCAGCGCTTCGTCAAGCTGTTCTTCCGAGATAGGCTTGAGCAGAAAGCCGCTGGCGTACAGCTCCAAAGCGGAGAGGGCATACTCCGCGTGGCCGGTGATAAAGACGATGTTGGTCTGGGGCCGGAAAGTGTTCAGCCACTGGGCGACCTCCAAGCCATTCAGGCCCGGCATTTCCACATCCAAAAAGATCACGTCTGGCGGAAACTGCGCCACCAGCTCCAGCGCCTCGTCCCCGGAAGCGGCGATCCGATGGGTTCCGTTGGAATCCAGCCGAAGTAGCCCGTCCCGCACGGATTGAAGGACATTTGGGTTATCGTCAACCGTCAGCGTAATCACTTTTTTTCCCTCCTATTGGGATCAGCACTACCGCACGAACACCGTTTTCATCGCTGTTCAAATGAAGAGAGCCGCCCTGGGATTCCAGCCGGAGGCGCACATTATCCAACCCATGGGCCTTGTGTTCACGCTGCTCTGCTGTCATGGCCTTAGGAAAGCCCATGCCATTATCCTCCACGATCACCCGGATCGCTTCCCCCTGCCGCTCGGTGGTCAGGATCACGACAGCGCCGCTGCTTCGGGAGCGCACGCCGTATCGGATGGCGTTCTCCACCAGCGGCTGGATGGACAGAGCGGGAACGAAGAAGTTTTTCACCGACAGATCATAAACCATTTCAAACTGCTGAGTCTGGTTCAGCATTTCCAGCGCCACATACTGCCTGATATGCTCCAATTCTTTGGTGAACGGAATCATATCGGAGGTGGAAAGTGCGTCCATGTTTTTCCTCAGATACCCGGCGAAGCTGTCCAGTCCTTTGGCCGCCACGGAGGGATCGGAGAGGCAAAGGTTTCGGATGGAGGTGAGGGAATTGAAAATGAAATGGGGACGCATTTGCTCCTGAAACAGCGTCATTTGGATCCTTTTGATCTCCTCGGCCCTGCGTTTTAATTCCGCCTCCGCGTCCCGCTGATACAGAAACCAGGCCAGCAGCAGGGAGAGCGTCAGCGCCTCCGCAAACTGAAAAGCATTCTGTGACAGGACGCTGACCAGTCCGTACAGCCAGGGCGGAGTACACACAAGCAGAAATTCTTTCCAGAGAAACAGGCCGTTTTTGCGGTATTCCAGAAAAAAGGCCGTCAGCAGCGCGACGGCGCACAGGACGCTAAGGCCGGCGCACATCGCAGAGATCGCCGGGATTTGGATATCGAATCCGGCTCCTTTATAGTATGTTTTCAGGATTTGCAGCACCGCTGCGCCCAGCAGCGCCATGCTTGCGCAGAAAAGCGCACCGCCGCGCGGGGATCTGCGATTGCCCAGCAGCATGGAGAAAACGAGCGTCAGCAGCGTCCCTGCGCAAAAATACTGCCGGCTGAGAAGCATATCCCGCATCATTCACTGATTCCTTTCAAAAGCCTGTGCGTCTTTTTCATTCGCCCCGCGCTGATTCCCCACAGAATCAGGACGCCCAACGCGCTCAGAACGATCAGAGGGAACACGATCACCAGCCCCCATTGTATCAGCTCGGAGCTGTCCGGCGCGACCAGATACGGAAGCAGAGTGTATTCGCTGGTGAGAAAAACGACGATAGCGAACGAATCAAATAACAGCATACATCCGTCAAGCGTCCAGGAAAACACGGCCAGCAGCTTTCCGCACCGGCTGTTTGCCTGGGCAGGCTTTTCCATGCCATAATAACGCAGCAGATCCGCGCCGGCTTTCAGCAGGGCGCGGTTGCCCATCGGCAGGAGCGGCGGGATGATAAGCGTGCTAAAAACAACGGTGATGATTGAAAAGAGCGACCGATTGCCGACGCCGACCAGCAGCGACGATTGACTTTGTATGCCGGAAAGCACCTGCACCGTTAAAAAAACAAAAATCCGCAGCAGATACCAGCGTTTGGCCGACCGAAAGCCGCCCTCAAGCCGCTCCAGATGGACGATCATGCCGAGCCAGGTCAACAGGCGCAGACAGCGAATCGTCCACAGCAGATAGAGATCCAAATCGCTCTCTATCATGACGGTTCTCGAAACGGCTTCGTCTCCATATAAAACAATGATGAACACAGTAAGGGGAACGAGCCATTCGGCCAACAGCAAAGCTAAATCCGCAGCCATCATTTTCCAAATGTGGCGAAACGCGGGATCGTCGGTTTTCATTCACTGAACCGCCTCTCTCAAAGATGAACGTTCCAGCCAGTATCGATTTTCCGCCGGACTTTCTTCATGGTTTCAGGGTCAAGGTGCGGCCAGTCGATGACTGTCTGGGCTTTGTTTATGACCATATTTCGCCGTGGGCCGCTGTTTTTCCTTTTATATACACGTCCTGTGTTTATCCAAGGTTTTATACTGGGGGAACCGCTCTTTGAAGCTCAAAGAACGGTTCCCTCTCCGTCCGTTGTATCGCGGTTTACGGGGCGGCTATGGCCTTACTGCTTTTTGGGCTTTTCCTTGTAGGTCATGTAAGCGCCGCAAGCGCCCAGAGCGACAGCCACGATCCAGGTGAAAGGCTTGGTGAATTCTTCCATGAAAGGAATCTTTTCAAGCAGACTGGTCACCAGGGAAGCGACAGCCGCGCAGGCGGGAGTACCACAGACGAACGCCAGAATGGCTTTCAGGGTTTTGTTCATGATTCTTTCCTTCTTTCTATTTTGATTGAATGATGGGTTTGATTTTGATTAAATGATGGGTCTGCGCAAGC
>JAFWQM010000057.1 GCA_017509065.1 Clostridia bacterium | reverse complement strand
GGACGAACCTCTGTCCAACCTGGACGCTAAGCTGCGTGTTCAGATGCGTACTGAAATCACCAAGCTGCATCAGCGCCTGCAGACCACCTTCATCTACGTTACCCACGACCAGACCGAGGCCATGACCATGGGCTCCCGTATCGTGATCATGAAGGACGGCTTCATCCAGCAGGTCGACACTCCCCAGAACAACTACGACTATCCCGCCAACAAGTTCGTGGCCGGCTTCATCGGCAGCCCCCAGATGAACTTCTTCGATGCCCGCCTCCAGAAGGAAGACGGCAAGATCGTGGCCGTGTTCGGCGACAACAAGATCACCGTTCCCCAGGAAAAGATCGCCAAGCTGAAGGATGAAAGCTACATCGGCAAGGAAGTCACCCTGGGCATCCGTCCCGAGAACATCGACGACGCTCCCGAATTCGTGGCCGCCCATCCCGAAGCCTCTATGAAGGTGCACGTGGAAGTCACCGAATTGATGGGCTCCGAAACCTATCTGTACTTCTCCACCTCCGGCAAGGCCGAAAACGTGATCGCCCGCGTTGACCCGCGCACCAAGACCCGCGCCGGTGACGACGTGGTTGTGGCCATGGACACCAGCCGCCTCCACTTCTTCGACAAGGACACCGAAGAAACCATCCTGAACCGTTAATCTTCCAAATCGTTTTTCAGCCGGAAGAGGCAGAGCCTCTTCCGGTTTTTGTATTCAGAAAGTCCGTGATTTTTCACGAGCTTCTGTTTTGTTTGAAAGGCCAAAAAGTTTCCTAAAATTGGGGATTGACGGAACTGAGATTCGTGCTATAATGAGCGCCGACTGATGGACGATTCGCCGGGAGGAAGCAAGCATGAGCACAGTTCACAAGCCGTACAGGAGCAATCCCCTGAGCCGGTTATACGATGAAGCCAAACTGCCTCAGGCGATCCGGCGCAGCCTGAGCCTGATCCTGCTGGGCAATCTGTTTGGCAACCTGCACGGCATCATCTGCGGCGGCGGAACCACGTCCATGATCGGCCTTGCGAACCAATTGCAGGCGGGCGACTTTGCTTTCGGCATCCTCAACGGCATCCCCCAGGCGGCGGCGCTGCTGCAAATCCCGTTTTCCCTGCTGGTGAACCGCACGCACAAACGCAAGAAATATCTGCTCACCTACGGGCTGTTTTCCCGCGCGCTGTGGCTGACGTTCGGGTTTATTCCGCTGGTGGTGCCGCAGCAGCCCGCGGGACTCGCGCTGTGGACGCTGATTTTCCTGCTTGGCATCTCCTCCTGCTGCTCTTCCGCGATCAACGTGTGCTGGTTCCCCTGGCTGAGCGACCTGGCTCCCCTCAGTATCCGCGGCCGATGGTTTTCCATCCGCGATTCCGTGGTGGCGGCCTGTAACCTGCTGTTCGGCCTGCTGGTGGCGCGGCTGCTGGACACGCTGCCCATCGAAAGCCGGTACATTATCATCTTTCTCCTGGGCGGCACGGTAGGCATACTGGACATGGTGTGCTTTGGGTTCTGCGAGGAAGTCTATTCCGCGCCTCCGCGGCGGCTGCATTTTGGCGGCATCGTAAAGGACATTCTGAACAACAAACCCTTCCTGCGCCTCGTGATCATGTGGACGGCCTGGTGCTTCAGCGCCAACCTGTGCGGCCCGTATCTGGCCAGGTACTCGGTGAACGAAATGGGGCTGTCCTTCACCCAGATGATGGTGTTCAGCACAGCAGCAGCGTCCATCGCCACCATTCTGGTCATTTCCCGATGGGGCAAAGCGCTGGATCATTTCGGCTGCCGCAGCGTGATGCTGGTGGCGGTTTCCGCAAATTCGTTCATCGACGTTTTTTATCTGTTCTCCACGCCGGGCAATGTTTTCCCTGTGCTCCTACGAAATTTCGTAGGAGCCATGTGCTGGAGCGGCACCAACCTGGCGGCCAACAGCATGCAGCTGTCCGCCTCGCCCGATGAAACACGGCCTTCCTATATCGCCGTGTTCGCCTGCGTCACAGCTCTTGCGGGCACCACGCTGGGCACCCTGACCGGCGGGCTGCTGCTGGAAGGCTGGCAGAGCGCGGGCTGGTTCACCGGCAGCTTCGACCGCTTCAAAGCGCTGATCGTTGTGTCCGTGTGTATGCGCCTGTGCGTGGCGGTATTCCTGGTTCCACCGCTCAAAAACGATCGGGAGGGCACGCCGAAGCAGCTTCTGCAGGCTGTGCTGAACGGACTGGCCCATTTTAATCTTTTTCGTAAACTGTGACGGGAAAAATAGATTTGCGCTTGCGTATCTGCCGGGGGGCGTGGTATAATATGCCAGCGCAATAAAGTGCATAACAAAGGAGGATAATCTCATGAAAAAGTATCTTGCGGAATGCATCGGCACCACGACCCTGGTGATCCTGGGCTGCGGCACCGCCATGCTGGTGGGCTGCGACGCGGCTAACGGCGGGGGCTATATCCTGACCGCCCTGGCCTTCGGCCTCACCATCGTGGCCATGGCCTACTCCATCGGCAACATCTCCGGCTGCCACATCAACCCCGCCGTATCCCTGGGCGTGCTGCTGTCCGGCGGCATGAGCGCAGGCGAATTCATCGGCTACATCGTGTCCCAGTGCGTCGGCGCGCTGGCCGGTTCCGGCATCCTGGCCCTGATCTTCGGCCTCGGCGGCGTGGAGGACAAAACCGGCGGCTTCGGCTCCAACGGCCTGGCGGGCGTGGGCGGCAATGCCGCGGCCGGCCTGATCGTTGAAATCGTGCTCACCTTCATCTTCGTCATCGCCATCCTGGGCGTGACCAGCAAGAAAGCCAACCACGGCTCCTTCGGCGGCCTGGTGATCGGCCTGACCCTGGTGGTCGTGCACATCCTGGGCATCGGCCTGACCGGCACCTCCGTCAACCCCGCCCGTTCCTTCGGCCCCGCTCTGGTCGCCATGTTCAGCGGCAACGCCGCGCCTCTGGCTGACCTGTGGGTGTTCATCGTGGGCCCGCTCGTCGGTTCCGCCCTGGCCGCTGTGACCTACAAGGCACTGGAAGCGAAATAATCCATTTGGTATCATCAAAAGACGCCGCGAGCTTTCGCGGCGCCAGGGTGTCGACAAAGTCGACACCCTGCCATCGAAAGTCTGCTAAAGCAGTCTTTCGATGGGTTGCATCAATTTCTTGTAAAATGGCGTTTCCGGCCAAAAGGCCGAAAACGCTCATTTTACGGCCAGAAATTGATAGCGGAAGCAACCTTCGGTTGCTCCTCGGCAACGTACACGCCGCCGCCTGCGGATTGTTGATGAAGGGGTTGCGACCCCTTCATACTTCCCCGGGGACTTTGTCGACAGTCTGACGCCGCGAGCTTTCGCGGCGCTTTTTCTATAGGCCCTTATGAGTGATAATCTTCGCAAAACTGCAAAAAGTCTGCGACCCTTATTGCTCGCCCAATTGAATCGTGAATTCAGATGCGGGATGAGAAATCGTTCCAGACAAGGAACGAAACCGCAGGAATACTGGAGGTATTTCAAGGTTGAGTGACGCAGGATGGACCGATTTATCGCCCGCAGATAATT
>JAFWQM010000056.1 GCA_017509065.1 Clostridia bacterium | reverse complement strand
TCAATTGCTTTGCCGCATGGTCAATATCCCAAATCATGGCTGACCTTTGCCCGGTAATAGCTTTCCAGGGTGGCGGGGGCGTTGAACAGAGACGTGAGCAGGTATTGCTTGATGTTCCGGATCTCGCTGCCCGATTTCTTCATGCAGTCGAAAACGTATTCGATGTGGTGGCTGGTCAGGGCTCGGAACCGTTCCTTCACCAGCTCAGCGGGGATCTTGCGGCCGGAGAGAGTGAAGGTATCACAGCGGGAAGTCAAGACCTCCAGGATCAGAGAAACGATGCTGTCAAAGGTCTCCTGACCGTACTGCTCCCGAAGCTCGTAATAGCCAATATTGAACCGCACTTGGGATCTGAGCCGCTTCAGGTTCTGCGGCAGATGCGGGCTTTCCAGAAGCGCGTCAGGGATTGATAGATCAGTTTTTGATGGATCAGGATTTGATAGGTCAGTATTTATTTCATCAGTTTTTGGAGATTCAGTTATTATTTGTCCCGCACTTTCCGGGAGTGGAGAATCCATGTCCGGAGAATCCACAACCGGGTTTTCCGGGTGTGGAAGATTCGGGATCGGTTTTTCCGGGACTGGCTCTTCCGGGACTGGCGCAGTGTCCTCTGTTTCCGTTCTTTCCGCGGCGGCCTTTTTCAGAGGGCATTCCAGAATCTTGTATTCCATGTCCGTGAACTTCCCCGCCTGATTCCGCACCCGGCAGCGGGTGATATACCCCCGCTCCTCCAATTCCCGGATGATGCGGGCAATGGCGTCCGCACCTTCCTTGTTCTGATGGGCAAGACCCTCAATCGTAAAATCCCAGTTATCCGGTCGGGACAGCATATAAGACATGAGCCCTTTTGCCTTGAAGCTCAGCTCAGGGTCGATCAAATGATGATTGGACATGATCGTGTAGTTGTTCACCTTGGGTACTCGTACAATCGCCATGGTGTTTCTCCTTCCTTTCCGCGGGGCCGTTTACAGTGAACATTTTTGTTCGATGTCCCGAGATCAATTTGAGAAATAAAAAAGACGCTCAGAATAAACAAAATTCTGAACGTCTGCTTCGCCAGCATCCTTCAAAGGAACTACTGACCGGAATGCAGAGCAGTCTGAAAACAGAATAGCCGCAAAGCCTGTCATCTGTCTCTATACCCAAATTCATACCCAAACGGGCATTTAGTATAGTTGTGTTCTATTGTGAAAAGCCTACAAATTATTGTGTTCTATTGATTCATTTTGTGTTTCATTGTGCACAGTTTCGTGAAAATCCCAAAATTCGAATCTCTCCTTCTCCGCCAGAGAAAGTCCAGGAATTTCAAGGGTTCCTGGGCTTTCTTCTTTGTTTTGCACCCACTTTAGCTTTTTCACAGCGATTCGATGAACCTCTGCATCTTATCCGCACTGTCCTTCATCATGGTTTCGGTAACGTGTCCATACCGATCCATCGTGAAGGCTGTCGTCGCATGGCCGAGGTTATTGGAAACTGTCTTGACATCCACACCATTTTGCAGCGCTAATGTAGCATAAGAGTGCCCTTATGGTATAATAGGAAAAAACGGAGAAGCCCTTATTTTCCAAGGGGTTGCGCCGTTTGCCGCTGCGAAATCAGTCCCTTTCCAGCCCTGAAATGGCAGCGAAAAATCTGTCCCGGAAAGGAGGTTTGTTACGCTAACACAAAAAAACAGGCAAAATAAGGGACAAAATGAAGCCAAAAATAGTGGCATAGGTGCTTGGATACAATCCTCCAAGCGCCTTTCAGGCGACCATTACAGCCTTGAATACTCTGCGTTTTACAATTTCTGCTCTGCCTGTGCCGCTGCGTCCACGGTTTCCACTGTGGGCGCATTAGGATAATCGGTAGTGACGGGCAGGGGCAGGTTTTGCATGTATTCGTGCATGGCTTCGGCCACCCGCTTGCTGTTGGCCACGGCCTCCACCACGGTGCGGGCTCCGCTGGCTGCGTCGCCTGCCGCAAACACGCCGGGGCGGCTGGTATGGCCGTCAGCGTCCACAGTGAGCAGACCGCTTTTGCTTGTGTCGATATCTTTGGTGGTGGTGATCAGATTGCTTTCCGCGCCCTGGCTGACGGCCACGATCACGCCGGTGCAGGGGTATAGCTTTTCTGTACCGGGAATGGGAGTGACTTTTCCGTCCTCGCCCACCTGGCTGTCGGCTAAAATCACGCCGTCCTCCCGAATTTCCAGGGTGCACTTATTGTAGATGAAATCCACGCCCTCCAGTTTGGCATAACTGCTTTCGTACTGGCTGGCGGTCAGGGTATCGGTCAGGTTCACGCAGGAAACGTAACGGGCCCCATGTCGGATGGCGGTACGGGCGCAGTCCATGGCGCTATTGCCCGTGCCGATGACCATGATGCGCTCGCCCAAGCGGAAGGCGGCAGGACTGCCCAGATAATTGATGGCGTAGGTCACATGGCCTAAGCTTTCCCCCCGGATATTCAGCTTCCGGGGCTTCCACAGGCCCGCGCCCACGAACACGCTCTGATACCCGTCCCGGAACAGATCGTCTATGGTGATGGCATTGCCAATATAGGTGTTGGGCCGGAACCGGATGCCTTTCAGCTCCAGGTGGCGGTAGGCAAGATCATCCAGCACGGAATCGGGCAGGCGGAAATCCGGGATGCCATAGCGCATCACCCCGCCGATTTTGTCCCGGCTGTCGAAGATCGTCACCTGATAGCCCTTCCGGGCCAGAATGATGGCCACGGTGATTCCCGCCGGGCCCGCGCCGATGACAGCGGCTTTCCTGCCGTTGGACGGCGCAGGACCCTTCACCATCTGGTTGGCGTAGGTGGTGGAAATGTAGCTCTCAATGACGGAAAAATGCACCGGCGCTTCTTTGATCCCCCGGACACAGTGCCCCTCGCATTGCTTTTCGTGATTGCACACCAGAGCGCAAACCGTAGTCAGCGGGTTGTTTTCAAACAGCATCCAGCCCGCGTCGTTCAGTTTTCCTTCCTTGAGCAGGCGAATGACCGCCGGGATATTGGTGTGAATCGGACAGCCCTCCTGACAGCGGGGCTTTTTGCATTGCAGACAGCGGTTGGCTTCTTCCATCACGTGCAGGGCCATATGAAAACCTCCGTTCAGCTGTATATTCCTGAAAAAAGCGGCGAACAGCACCGCGAATCTGCCGATACTGTTCGCCGGGGTTTCCTTTATCCGTCGCGGCTTACCGCGACAAGCATTTTAGTAGCTCAGGCCAAAGCCGGAAACATAGTAGTTGCCGTCCGCGTCCTGATAGGCGTAGCTGCCGCCCTTGACGTTAGCCAGGATGGCGGGATCGATGTACTGATCCTTATCATAGCCAGGCACGTCGTTGGGAGAGGCGCAGGTTTCCAGATAGGTGCCGTCCTCGTTCTCGGTGTAGGTCAGGGCGATCACGTCTTCGGAGGAAACCATGGTCACGGCCAGCTTGCCGGTGGGATTGAACGCGCCGGTGATGACGTCCACCTGGGCCTTGCGGGCGTTGTTCAGGGAACCGCTGGCAATGGTGGCGGTGGTGGTGGCGGTGTACTGGGCCAGGAGCGCGTCGCAGTAGGGCTCCAGGTTGGTCAGGATCCAGGGAGAGGTGCACACGATGGTGGCGATGACCTTGCCGCCGTTCTCATGCACGGTATCCGCCGCCTTGACCAGCTTCTTCATTTCGGCCACCGTGGTGACCTCGATCTTTTCGCCGGTCTTCTTCTGGGAAGCGACCACGCCTTGGCCGAAGCCCTGGCCGCCGCCGGACAATTCGCGCTCGTCTACTTCGTAATCTTCCACCAGGCTCAGAACGCCCTCGGCATCAGAGCCGTTGATGGAGTTGGTGGGCTTGGGCTCGATGTAGAAGTAAGCGACTTCGGCTTCCTTCGCCTTGTCAACGATCTCGAAGCCCTGGGCGGTAAAGAGTTCCTTCATTGCCGCCAGCATATCCTCGTCCTCGCCGGTGCCGGTGTAGGAGGCGATAAAGAGCTTGGTACCCGCGTTCGCGGCGAGAGGCAGGGTGTTCTCATGGTTCTTCATGAGCACGACGGCCTTCTGGTGCAGGGCATACGCCTGATCCGCCGCGGTCGTCAGATTGGTGGCGCGGACTTCGTCAGCCTTGAGATAATCGAGATAGGGGTTATCGAAGCGACCCTGCTCGAAGATGGAAACGGCGCGGTTGATGTTGGCGCGGTCCAGGTCTTCCTTGGCGAGGAGGCCGGTTTCAACAGCTTCGATCACCAGGTCGGTGCGCAAGCCGGAGCCGATGGCGTCGCTGCCCGCGGCGATGAGCAGGGCGTAACGTTCGGTGACGCTCAGGTCCTCGACGCCGTAGGTCTGGCCGGTGACGATGCCGGAGTCGGTGTTCACGTAGCCGTCAAAGCCCATGACATCCCGCAGCAGGGTGGTGATGATTTCATAGTTGTAAGCGGAGGCCAGCTGGTTGACCTTCACTTCATGGCCGCGATAGGTCTGGGTGACGGAGCGGTCATCCGCGGCGTCGCGGGAATAGCAGGGCATGATGGAGCCGCACTTGGCGTCGATGGCAGCCTGGAAGGCAACCAGCTGATATTTTTCCAGGGAGCCGGGAGTAGGATACAGACGCCACTGGCCCTGGGCGGTATGGGATTCAAAGCCGTTTTCGGCAGCGCCGTCACCAGGGAAATGCTTGACAGAGAGCGCCACAGCACCGGGCTTCAGGCCGTCGGTGCCCATGTGATAGCCGTCAACCAGGGCGGTGATGATACCGGCGGTAATATCGGGGCGTTCGGAGAAGGTTTCCTGGTTGCGGGGCCAGCGGGGATCGGTTACCAGGTCAACCTGGGGGCCATACATGGCGTTGATGCCCTGGGCGACCCACATCTGGCGGTCAACCTCGGCATATTCGCGGATGGCGTCATAATTGCCGTCGCCCATCACGGCAGCGGCCAGGCCCTGAGAATCGGGGAAACCGGCGGAAATGGGATTGGAGATGATCGTCATGGGGATGGCAGGCACGCCGCGCACGGCGGAATCCGCTTCAGCCATTTCGGTGACGACGTTGTTGTACAGGGCGACGGTGGAAGCGTCGAAGCCGAGGCCGCCGCGATACACGCCGGCGCGGACCTTCTGGGTGTTGATCACGAAGGAGTCGAGACCCGCGAAGCTCGCGGCATAGGCGTTCTTGGATTCCTCACCCTCGCCGAGGATGGTCACGACAGCGGCGGGATTGATGGTGCCGTCTTCATTCTTGACCATGGCCAGCTTGGGAGCGTTGGGGGTGATCGCCAGGGCGTTGAACAGGAAACCCGCCTGATCGACCAGTTCCATCTTGCTGACCAGATCAGCGGCGCGGGTCTTGGCGTCCAGCCGCCAGTCTTCGCTGGGGTCCAGTTCCTTGCTGTTGTTCAGGTCTTTGAAGTACAGGCCGTCCTTCACGATCACGCCAACAGTAGTCACGCCGATGGTGGGGCCGTTTTCGTTCTCATAGAACACGGGCTCCAGATAGGTGACGGTGGGATCGACCAGGTTGGGGTCGTAGGGGGCGGGAATGTAGCCGTCCTCCGCAAACGCGGCGGGAACCAGGCTCAGCACGAGAGCCAGGGCTGCGAGGATGCTGACGATTCTCTTCATGTTTCCTTCTCCTTTTCTTATTGTGAGGGTGGGTTTCGCAGTGTCGCAAAACTCTTTGCGGTATCATCATAGCATAACCGAAAGCATAGAAAAAGGGATTTGGCACGAACGAACCCCCAGGAACCGTAAAGCACAAAACTTGCCATTCACGACAAAAAAAGAACGTGAACGGTTTCCCGCCAGTCCCCTTCCGAAAAAGCTGTAGGGGGCGCTATTCTTAAGGAAACGCCGTCCAAACCGCATCGCGTGTGACGAGAATGAAAAGCCCCGCGGCCGTTCAGCTTTGCTCGCCGAACCGCCGCAGGGCCATTTTTTGCTTACGGAATGTGTATGCGGTCAGTTCCCCATGAAGTAATCCGACAGAACTTCTTCATCCCCTAAGATCAGGACGGCGGTTTGGTTAAACGCCACGCGCAGCTCCTCCGCCACCTCGTACATTTTTTCTTCCGTCACGTCGCTCAGGTAGATCACCAGGGTGTATTCCTGATACTGGGTGCCGTCGTCGTCGATCCAGCCGCCGTTGGCTTCCTGAATGGTGTAGCCTCCCAGCTGCTTAATCAGGATATCCTTGGCCATCTCCATGGCTTCTTCTTTGGTCATTTCAAGCTGGTTGCTGTCCTTATCGTTGGTGCCTAAGTACAGCACATACTGAACCGGCGCTTCCTTTACGCCGATCATATCCAGCACGATGGCGGCGGATCGCTTGGCCGCTTCCGCTTCAAACTCCGTATACACCACGTCGGCGGATCCGTCGGCTTTATCGGAAATGGCGCGGATAATCACGAAGGGAATTTTGTTCAGCGCGCACACCTGGGCGATGGAAGCGCCTTCCATTTCACAGCACGCGCCGCCCAACGCCTGGGTGATGGCCTGCTTCTGTTCCTGGCCCGCGATAAACTGGTCGCCGGAGCAAACGCGGCCCTGGAGCACCCGCGCGTTCTGTGCCATCTTTTCGGCGGAGGCGGCCGCCAGGGCGATCAGCTCCGCGTCGGCGGCAAAGGCGGCGTAACCCACGCTGGGCACTACGCCCAGGTCATAACCCAAAGGCGTTACGTCCATGTCATGCTGCACGGCGTCGGTGGAAATCACGATATCGCCCACGTTCAGGCGTTCGTCCAGCGCCCCCGCCACGCCGGTATTGATGATGGCGCACACGCCGTAGCACGTCGCCAGGGTCTGGGCCGCCATCGCGGCGTTCACTTTGCCCTCGCCGCACTTGACCAGCACCACGGGGCAGCCGTTGATGCTTCCCCGCCAGAATTTCATGCCGGAGATCACGTCCATGCCGGTGATTTCCATGCTGTCCTGAATCAGGGTGATTTCCGTATCCATAGCGCCAATGATGCCAATGGGAGCTTCATTGCTTTCCCCCAGCGCCGGAATGGATAAAAGAACCATGAAGACGACGACCAGAATTGACCAAAAACGTTTCATACTGTTTCTCTCCCGTTTGATTTTTATTCGTGTATCACAAGAGAACCGCTTCGGGTAATGATTTTTTTCAGTTCCGCGCGGGGGAGGGATGGAATCCTCACCCAGGCGTTACTACGAAGCCGAAGGCTGAGCAGTAACAATATTTTCAAATTGATATGCCACATGCCTCGACAGGTGAACAGGAATGATTCAGTTGATCCACATGATATATTTGAACGCTGTACTGGTTCATCCAGAGTCGAGCCGCATGACCACGCTCAATTTGAACACCCCGTTTTCCGCCCGGACGGACATCATACCCCCGTGCTTTTCTGCCAGGCGCTGAATGGAACGCAGGCCGAAGCCGTGGCCGCTGCCTGATTTGGTGGTGTGGGGCAGTTCGGATTCCGTCAGGTTCATATCACCCGCATAGGTGTTTTCTACCTGGAGCACCACCAGATCGCCCCGCACGTTGCTTTTCAGGGTGATCATGCGCTGAGCAGGGTCTTCTATTTTGGTCACAGCCTCCAGGGCATTGTCCAGGGCGTTGCCGAACAGGGAATAGATTTCCCGTTCCGTGAGGAATGCGAACAAGGAACCGTCAATCATATAGGAAAACTTCACTTGGTTGGAATAACACAGGATATTTTTTTCCGTCAGCACAATGTCCACCGTCTGGTTGCCGCACTCGATCACGGTGGAGTATTCGTTAATGGAGTCCTCCAGTTCGTTCAGATATTCGTCAAATTTCGCCTTGCCCGCCTCGGAACGGATGGCGCGGATCTGGTGCTTCAGGTCGTGGCATTTGGTTTGCAGCGCCACGATGCCGTCGTGGCTCATTTCGTAATACCGCATTTTGTTGCTGATGAAATCGTGCATGGTGCGGTTTTCATGGCGGAAGCTGTCCAGCGCCGCGATCATCAGCAGAGCGGCATAGTTCAGGATGGTATACAGCAGGGCGCACAGATAATACAGGAACAGCGCGTCCACTTCGACGGTGAACATGTGGCCGCAGAATTCAAGCACCATTTGGAGCGCCACAAACACGACCGTCAATACCATCATCACCCCTGCCGGAGCGTGATACGGCGGTTCCTTGACCAGCTTTCGGAAAAGGAAACACAGCGCGATACAGATGGGAAAATAAACCAGATAGGAAACCAAAGAACCTGCGATACTGTACATTTCCCACGGCGGCTCGATTCCGTTTACCATGAGCACGCTTCCGCCTGCTTTGAAGCTGTTCCAGGCGATTTTGAAGATGGTCAGCGCCAGCAAACCATTGTAGAGGGTTTCCGGTTTTTTGGCGTGGTAGCAGAAAAAGCTGGCTCCCACGAACAGCAGGAACAGCGCCAGTATTTGGAGGCTGTATCCCGCGGCCTGCACCATCATATTCGGGGCCCACACATCGGCCAGGGACCGAATGACCCAGCCCACGCCGAGCATCACCAGGAAAGCGCCCGCCGCCCGCAGAGGAAACAGCTTTCGCTGTGTTCCGGTATTCAAAAGCAGCAGCAACGCAAAAAACACCACCGCCGCAGAAACGCGATGATCGATATTTCCAATCCACGCGGTATTTGTAATCATTTCTTACCCCCGCCTCACAGGCTGTCCCCCAAAAAGCTGGAAAATCTGTTCATCAGTTCCTTCCGGTGGGATTTGGACACGGAGATGCGGGTATCGCCGATCAGCAGATAATCCGCCGTCACGTTGGACACATGGCGCAGGTTCACGATGAAGCTTCGGTTGCACATGACGAATTTTTCCTGGTCCAGCTTTTCACTTACGTCGCTTAAGCGGCCGCGCACGGTATACTCGCCTCGGGTGGTATGATAGACCAGATTGTGGTCAAAGACTTCCACAAATAAAATGTCGTTGGCAGACAGGCTGACGGCGCCATCCGCCGTTTTCAGGGAAAACATGGCGCGGCTGTTGCCGTCCAGCCGCTTCATGGCCTTATCCATCACGTAAACGATGGAGGCCAGGGAAGCGGGCTTGATGATAAAATCCAGGGCGTCTACTTCATAACCCTTGATGGCGAACTGGGCCATATTGGTCACGAAAATCAAAATGGATTCCTGGTTGATTTTCCGCACCAGCCGGGCGGTTTCCAGGCCGTCCAGCTTGCCCATCTGAATATCCAGGAAAATGATGTCATGGGTTTCCGCGCCGCGGATAAAATCCAGCCCGTCGCGGTAGGTATGCACCAGGGCGGCAAGGCTGTTTTTCCTGCAATACGCTTCCACGCAGTCTTTCAGCTGCGATGCGTCCTTGGGATCGTCGTCCACAATGGCAATTAAAAGCATGCTGACCCTCCCGCGTCCTTTCGTTTGTTTTTCCTGGCATGAATTATAGCATATTTTGCAGTTTATTACAAACAAAAAAACCGGCAGGCCGAAAGGGTCTGCCGGAAAGAACGAATCTGGTGTTTCTGGGGGGAACCATTCTTTGGCGGCCAAAGAATGGTTCCCCCCAGACCCCTTTCCAAAAAGCCATCTCTATCGACTGAAAAGCAATTCGACGAGCTATCAAGCTTTCTTAGGTTTTTTCTTACCGTACATATCAAGGAGCAGCAGAGCCAAAGCAATCACGCTCAACCCCAGCAGCGACCATTGGGCAGCGTCCAGAGCCGTCTGCCACCAGGGAGTGATGGACACGACCTTGGTGTATTCGCTGATGCCATCCATGCCGCGGGAATGAAGCACAGTGTACATGACCCGCTTAGTGGAGGTCCGCATGGCCTGGGCCACGGCGGCGTTGGGATTGCTGCCCTTGGGACCGTAGGCGGACAGACTGTCCAGGGCCAGTTCACCGTCGGGGATGTCGTTGCCCGCCACGATTTCATGCACAGGCACCATGTAAGAGGAATCGTACATGTCGCTGACCGCGAAGCCGTCCATGCCAGCTTCGCCCCGGAGCCAGCCGATGAGCAGTTCGGAATACGCGCCGCACCAGTTGGCCCCTAAGCGGTTATAGCCGGTCATGACGCATTTCGCGTCGGCGTTGACGATGGGCAACTCGAAGGCGCGGAGATAAATCTCACGCAGGGCCTGTTCCGTCACCCAGGTGCCGATCCCGGCGCGGTTGTTTTCCTGGTCGTTCATGACGAAGTGCTTGTTGTACACATATACGCCCTTGCTCTGGATGCCCTTGGTTTCGGCGGTGTCGATGAGGCCGGTGAGCATCCCGTCCTCGGAATAATACTCGAATACACGGCCCGCGTAGGGAGAACGGTGGATGTTCAGGCCCGTGCCGTACAAACCGGCGTAGCCCGCCCACATGGCGTCTTCGCCGATGAGCTCGCCAACTTCCTCGGCCAGCTTGTCGTTGAAAGTGGCGGCGATGATGCCGTTGCAGGGGTAGCAGGTGCCCTTCAGATCCTTGCCCGGATCGTCGTTCACGGTGGCATAGCCGTTGGCTCCGATGGAATACTTCTGGGTCACGCCGGAGGGGCCGTTGTGGTCGATGGTGCCGGGCTTGCCCACGCTGCTGACGCCCGCGGTTTCACGGAGGCCCGTCAGGGTGACGGAAGCCATTTCTTCATAGGTCAGCTGATCCATGAAGGTATCCCACTGAGGATCGTCATAGGCCGCGTCCATCATGTTGATGAGCTGAAGGTTGGCGTTTTTGCCCATGGTGGGGAATTCCACGCCCGTGGCGTCGGGGAGATCAGCGTCGTCCAGCACCACATCGGCGGCCAGCTTGTCGGTCATGGTCAGCTTCACAGCGCCGGGGGTGACAGTGCCTTCCCAATTGCTGCGGGAATAGTACACGATTTCGTTGCCGCCCTTGCCCTCGTAGCGGTTCATGTCCGCGCCGGCGAACAGGGCCTTGACTTCCGCGCCGGTGCCGTAGGCTTTGGCGTAGGTGTCCTTGTCAAACGCCTGATCGAAGGAGTACACCAGGGACGTATCGCCGGAAACGGCAAAGCCCTTGGCGGCTAAGATGTTGTCG